>PLRX01000071.1 GCA_003164095.1 Acidimicrobiaceae bacterium
CGACCAACAACTCGGCGACTACTCCACCGTCAGCCGAGGGCCGGACGAATGATCGAGGTTAGCCGTTCACCACAAGTGCACCGTCCCAGATTGGGCAGCGATCGCAGCCATGGTGCGGGTGAAGGTGCAGCAGGGGATGGACTCTCCAGGTCCAGCACCAGCGCATGCCTGAGCCACCCGCTCAGGGGCCCCACTCGTGCCTGGTCCAGGGCGAGGGCACCTACCGCGAGCGCGGCGGCTTGCGCCCCTGAGCGCCCGCTGTGACGGCAAATGTTGAAGCTTCCGCTCGAACCTGCGTTCGTCAGCCACCAGTACCCTGAGCATGGACGACCGAGTACCACCCTGGAGACTGGAGGACGTCGGCCTGATCGTCTTCGACGTGGGTCCCACCCTGCGGGCCGCAGCCAAGGCAGTGGACGCCGGCGTCGACGGACTCATCGTCGAGGGCGGTGAAGGCGGTGGGTTCAAGAGCCCCCGGCCGGTGTCGACCATGGTGCTCTTCCCCTCCGTCACTGCGGAGTTCGACGTGCCGGTGATCGCGGCGGGCGGATTCCTCGACGTGCCGACCATGGCTGCCGCGTTGGCCCTCGGAGCCGAGGGCGTCCAGCTCGGGACGGCGATGGTCGCGACCGTGGAGTCGCCCATCCACAAGAACTGGAAGCAGGCGGTCATCGCCGTCGCCGAGACCGACACGGTGTTCCTGAACAGCCATGCGTCCCCCGCACTGCGCACCCTGCGCACCGAGCGGACGAGTGCCCTCGAGTTCGACCACGAACGCAATTCCATGGGATCGTTCGGCATCGTGCGCGACCTGTACTTCGGTGGCGACCTCGAGGCGGCCATCGCCCTGTCCGGTCAGGTGGCGGGCCGCATCACGGCCAGCCGCCCGGTGGCCGAGGTCATCAGCGACTGCGTCGAAGGCTGTGAGGCCACACTCAGCGACCTGACCGCCCGGTACGGTGTGGCATGACCGTCGCCGAATTCCTGGACGAGGCAAACGTCGAACTTGCCACCCTCCAACACGTGCTGGACACCGCTCAGCACGCGCTGGACGTGGCCGACCGGACCCAACGGGCCGGACGCCGCGTCAGACGGGCCGTCCGAAAGCTGGCCGTCCTGGCCCTCGTCGGACTCGTCGGCGTAGGGATCGTCTACGGCGTCAAGGCGCTACTCGACCGCCGCCGGGCTTCGGCTCCCGTGGCGTCGTCCGCCGGGCCAGACCGGAACGGGTCCGACGCTCCCGCCGGCGACGGCGCCGGCTCGACCATCGCCTGAGGATCCGGCCAGGGAGCCGGTACCCCGGAGCAGCCTGACCCGGTGACCGCCGCGCCGGGGTCGAACCGGGGCCCGGCCGTCACCGTTGGTGGCAGGCCTTCGCCTTCCGGCCGCTCCCGCACGGGCACGGGTCGTTGCGCCCCATGGACGCAAATACGTCCCGGATCTCGTCCGCGTACCGCCCGCTCCCCAAGAGCTGGGCCATCAGCCGCATCGGCCCGTCGACGTGCGTGAAGAACGACTTGTACCCGGCACACAGATAGTTCAGGCCGTACTCGCCGTCGGGCGTGGTGACGAACCGGTTGCGCGGGCATTCGCCGTTGCAGGCGAAGCGGACCTCGCAGGTCCTGCACATGCCGGGCAGCGTGTCGGCTTTGGCCTGGCCGAAGGCCCGCTGCTTCGGTGACGTAACCAGCTCCACCATCGTCGTGGTGGTGATGTTGCCGAGCAGGTGTGCGGGCTCGACGAAGTGGTCGCACGAGTACAGGTCGCCGTTGTGCTCGAGGGCGACTGCGTCCCCACACGTCTCCCGGAAGATGCAGAGGCTCGAGGGCAGGTTGCACCAACTGGCGAGGGCGGCGTCGAACATCTGGACGAAGACGGTCCCGACGTCGCGGACGACCCACTCGTCGAACACCGACCCGAGGAACGTGCCCCACGCCACCGGGTCGACCGACCGGTCGGTCACCGTGTCCCCTTCCTGGAAGCCCGTCTCGTTCTCGCGCTCCACGATGGGGATGAACTGGATGAAGGTGACGCCGAGGTCGTCGCGGAAGTAGCGATAGACGTCGAGCGGGTGGTCCTGGTTCGCGGCGTGCACCGTACAGAGGACGTTGACGTCGACACCGTGGGACTGGAGCAGCGCGAGTCCCCGCAGGACCCTGGCCGACGTGGGCGCTCCCCGCTTGTCGACGCGGTAGCGGTCGTGGAGCCCGGGCGGTCCGTCGATGCTGATGCCGACCAGGAAGTGGTGCCGGGCGAGCAGCTCGCACCAGGCGTCGGTCAGCAGCGTCCCGTTCGTCTGAATGGTGTGCTGCAACTGCTGGCCCGGACGGGCGACCTCCTCGGCCAGGGCGACCGCCCGACGGAAGAAGTCGACGCCCATGAGGGTGGGCTCGCCACCCTGCCAGGCCACGGTCACCTCGCCATCGGGCTGTGAGCCCAGGTACTGGCGGAGGTAGGTCTCGAGGAGGTCGTCACCCATCCGGAACCGGTCGCCGGGGTAGAGCGACTCCTTCGACAGGAAGAAGCAGTACTCGCAGTCGAGGTTGCAGATCGGCCCGGTGGGCTTGGCCAGCACGTGGAAGGGCGTGCGGAGGGTGCTGGGCAGCCCGGCGGGGGCCCGGTCCGCCGTTCCGCTGCGGGTCGGCGTCATCTCGACCGGTGTGGACATGGCGTCGGACTCCCTTCCGACCGGAACACTACTGGCGTGCCGTCAGCCTGCCGTCAGGCATGGAGTCGCTCGAACACGACACCCAGGACGTCGTCGGGGGCGTCGATCTGCAGGAAGTGGCCGGCCCCCTCGATGCGGTCCAGCGTTGCGCCCTCGATCTCGGCGGCCCAGCGCTCGCCTGATTCGAACGGGAAGACCGGATCGGCGTCGCCGAAGACGACGTGGACCGGGATCGGCCAGGTCCGTAGGTGGGCACGCACCTCGGCCTGCAGGGTGGCGTCTCCCAGCTCGGGCTCCGCGAACGGGATGCAGAAGGGGAACCGACGTGCCCCGGCCTTCGACTCGACTCCGGTGAAGGGTGCGTCGAATGCGGCGGTCACCGCGGCCACGTCGTGACCCGGTCGCCGGAGGGTACCGGCCACGATGCTGCCGGTCGGCATGTCCCCGCCCAGGAAGGCGGGGTCCGTCGCGGCCGCATGCCAGTTCCGAACCCCCTCGGAGTACTCGAAGGTGTCATCATGGAGCCAGGTGTTGAGGATGAACGCCCGTCGGTAGCGCCCGAGGTCGGCGTCGGCCGTGCACAGACCGATCGGGCCGCCCCAGTCCTGCACGACCAGGTGGACGTCACCGAGGTCGAGCGTGCGCACCAGGTGGTCGAGGGCCGCCCGGTGCCGGGCGATCGTGTACCAGTCGTCGTCGGTCGGCTTGTCGGAGCGCCCGAACCCGAAGTGGTCGGGGGCCACGACCCGGTAGCCGGCGGTGACCAGGGGCGCGATCCAGTCGCGGTAGAGGTAGGCCCACGTCGGCTCGCCGTGGAGGAGCAGGAACGTGCCGCGCTCCTGCTCCTCCGGCCGCTCGTCGACATAGTGCTGGCGCAGGCCGTCCGGGTGGGTCAGGTACCGGGGCTCGAAGGGCCAGTCGAGCGCGCCGAACCGCTCCTCGGGGGTGCGCACCGCGTCGGTCATGAGCAGTCCTCTCCTCCGGCCGACGGCTCGGCCGGGTGCAGCGCCCATCACTATAGTGACAGGCGCACTGACAACATTGGCCGTGGATGCGGCCGCCCTACGACAGAGGACGACCGCATGGACCCCGACCAGCTCCCCACCCTGTCCTACGGGACCATCGACCGTGACTACGCCGGCCGCCTGGCCGCAGTTGCACCGGAGGACGACGGTCCCGTCTGGATGGTCAACCTCATGCGGTACCGCGACCGGGCCGTCTACGCCGACGGGCGCGATGCCGACCTGGCGGGCCGGGAGGCCGACGACCGCTACGCGCCGTTCGGGCCCTTCCGGACGGTCGGTGCCGAGCTGGTCCTCCTGGCCGACGTCGGGGAGCAGCTGATCGGCGACGACCAGGAATGGGACCGGATCGCAGTGGTCCGCTACCCGACCCGCACGTCCTTCCTCGACATGCAGGAGCTACCCGAGTACGTCGAGTTCCATGAGCACAAGGACGCGGGCATGGCTTCCACGTTCGTCATCTGCTGCGTGCCGGCCGGGGAACCCGAGCTGCCCGCCGACGCACCCGCTCTCGACCAGGTCCCCCACCCGTCGGCACCGGACGACGGACCGGTGGTCGTCATGCACGTGCTGCGTTACCACGAGGGGCGGGTGTCCGAGGACATGGAGCTCTACCAGGGCCGGGCCGCCGCCGTGGCACTCCCCCACGGGGTGCGCATCGGGGCATGGCTCGACGTCGAGGGCACCGTGGTGGGCGACGGTCGAGGGTGGGACCAGGTCCGATTCAACGTATTCCCGTCGCGTGAGGCGTTCTTCGCCGTGGCCCTCGACCCGGATCGCATCGCCGCCCAGGCCGACCACCGCGAGCCGGCGATCGCCGACACCTACACCTTCCTGCTCCGTCCCGTGATCGACCGGCTGACCGTGTCCGCCACCGACTGAGCACCCGAACCGACCCACCTACCCGAGCACCTGACCCACCGAGAATCGAGGACCCACCGTGAAGCAGTCCGCCACCATCCGCTGTGTGCTCCAGATGCAGGTGCACGACATCGAGACCTTCAAGGAGGTCGCGGCTGCGTGCTGCACCGTCAGCAGTGACGAGCCCGGCACGCTCTACTACGACTGGTTCCTCGACGAGACCACCGGTCAGGCGCGGCTGGTGGAGGGCTACGACTCCTACGAGTCGATCGTCGCCCACGCCACCGGTCCGGTGTTCACCGAGGTCGGCCCCCGGCTGATGGAGGCGTGCGCCTTCGTACACATGGACGCCTACGGCGACACCGCGAAGCTGGCGGAAGGGCCGCAGCTCTGGCCTTCGACCTACTGGGGTCCGCCGATCGCCGGCCTCACCGACGACTGAGGGACCGGTTGCCACGTCCTCCTCAGGACGCGTACCGGCCCAGCTCGGCCCGTGCCAGCTGACGCCGGTGGACCTCGTCGGGTCCGTCGGCGAAGCGGAGGGTACGCAGTCCGGCGTACATGCGCGCCAGCGGGAAGTCGTCGGACACTCCCCCGCCGCCGTGGGCCTGGATCGCCCGGTCGACGACCCGCAGCGCCATGTTGGGCGCCACGACCTTGATGGCCGAGATCTCGGTGGCCGCACCCTTGTGACCCACCGTGTCCATCAGGTAGGCGGCCTTCAGGGTCAGGAGCCGGGCCTGCTCGATCTCGATGCGGGAGTCGGCGATCCACTCGCGGATGACCCCCTGGGCGGCCAGCGGTTTGCCGAACGCCTCACGACCGAGGACACGGCGGCACATGAGCTCGAGTGCCCGCTCCGCCATCCCGATGCAGCGCATGCAGTGGTGGATGCGCCCGGGCCCGAGGCGGGCCTGGGCGATGGCGAAGCCCATCCCCTCCTCGGCGATCAGGTTGGTGGCAGGCACCCGGACGTCCTCGAACCTCAGCTCACAGTGCCCCTCGCGGTCGGTGTAGCCGAACACCGGGAGGTTGCGGACGATGGTGAGGCCGGGCGTCCCGCGGGGCACCAGGATCATCGACTGCTGCTGGTGGCGGGCGGCGTCGGGGTTCGTCTTGCCCATCACGATGAAGATGGCGCACCGCTCGGATGCGGCACCGGAGATCCACCACTTGCGGCCGTTGAGGACGTAGTCGTCGCCCTCGCGTCGGATGGAGAGCTGGATGTTGGTTGCGTCCGACGACGCCACGTCGGGCTCCGTCATGGCGAAGGCCGAGCGGATGCGGCCCTCGAGCAGCGGCACCAGCCACTCCTCCTTCTGCTCGTCCGTCCCGAACAGGGCCAGCACCTCCATGTTCCCCGTGTCGGGGGCCGAGCAGTTCATCGACTCCGAAGCCAGGTGGCTGCGTCCGGCCAGCTCGGCCAGGTAGGCGTAGTCCAGGTTCGGGACAGGATCCGGCGTCCACGGCGTCACGTGGGGCATGAACAGGTTCCACAGGCCCCGCTCCCTGGCCTCCGCCTTCAGGTCCTCGAGCACCTGGGGATGGGAGTGCGGGTCACCGGACGCCCCCATCTGCTCCTCGTAGACCTCCTCGGCCGGGATGACCTCGGTCTCGAGGAAGTCGGTGACGCGCTGCCTGAGGTCGACTCCCCTGGGGCTCGGCTCGAAACTCATGGTCCACTCCTCTGTCCGACGACGTCGCACGGCACGACCGGCGCCACCCGAGGGTAGCCAACTCCGGACACCGGCACGGACTGCCGCCCCACCCGTTGCGCCCCTGACCGGATCCGTCCGACCCCACCACCCTCGGTGGGAATTTTGCCGCCGAAGGCGCGATTCCTCAGGAATCCTCAGGGTCGTTGGACCCTTTCGGTGGTCCGGCAATCAAGTTGCCGACCAAACCGTCGACAAACGGTGACATGGGAGCGCGGACAGGCGCAGCACACCACGGCGGTAGTCCAACGCCTTGCCGCTCACCCCGACGCACCGGACCTCACGGTCCGGTTGCCGGGGCCTCCCGTCAGCACCGGCTCCCGTCCGGGAGTCGTTCGAGGTGACGCACCTGGCGCTGCGATCGGGCGTACTCCGCCCGAACTTCCAGACGGCACGGCGGGCTGCCCCGGATCACGCACCAACCAACGTCAGGAGACAGACATGAAGCGATTCACCCACAAGAAGACGGCAGCCGTTGCACTCACTGCGGTTCTCGCACTGGGCGGCGGCGGCATCGCCTACGCCTACTTCACCTCCGGTGGCTCCGGCACCGGCTCGGCCGAGGTCGGGACGTCACCGAGCGATGCATTCACCATCTCGGCGGCCGGGCCGTACGCCGCGCTGCTGCCTGGCAACGGGCCGCAGTCGTTCGACGTCCGCGTCGCGAACACCACCGGCCTGGACTCGTACATCGGGACGGTGTACATGGGCATCGCCACGTACGGCGACTCCGGCGACGCGGCCACTGCCGCAGGTGATGACATCCCCGGGTGCCTCGCCAGCTGGTTCACCGTGACGCCGTCCATCGACTTCGACGAGGTGGTCCCCGCAGACGGCAATGTGACGTCGACCGGCCTCGGAGTGGATGCGCCCACCATCGAGATGCCTGCGGCCTCGGTCGACCAGGACCCCTGTCAGGGCGCCTCGGTCGGGATCGCGTTCTCGACCACGGGCTCCTAGGAAGCCTCCACCGGGAGGACCCGGACGGTGGCGCCCCCACCGTCCGGGCACCCGGCGGGTCACGCGCCCGGAGCCACCGGGTGAACGCTCCTCGACAGGACGTGATCATGACCACAATCGACCCCCGACACCACCCCGCACGCCGGACCATCGGTCCGGTGCTGCGTCGCGCCGTGCCACTCACACTGTGCTGCCTCACACTCCTCGTCGGACTCGGTGCCGCCGCACTTGCCGCCGTCGGGCATGCCGTCCCACCCACGACCACGTTCGTCGATGGACCGGTCGCCCCGGCCGGCTACTGGCTCGTCGCCTCCGACGGCGGGGTGTTCGCCTTCGGTGATGCCACCTTCTACGGCTCGACCGGTGGCATGACCCTGAACCACCCGATCGTCGGGATGGCCGCCACCACGGACGGCCGGGGGTACTGGCTGGTGGCGTCCGACGGTGGCGTCTTCAGCTATGGCGACGCACCCTTCTACGGATCGACCGGCGGCATGGTGCTGAACTCGCCCGTCGTCGCCATGGCCGCCACCCCCGACGGCCGGGGGTACTGGCTCGTCGCCGCCGACGGCGGCGTGTTCTCCTTCGGCGATGCCGTCTTCCACGGCTCGACCGGCGACATGGTGCTGCAGCGCCCCGTCGTCGACATCACCCCCGTGCCGAGCGGCGGAGGGTACTGGTTGGCGGCGTCCGACGGCGGCGTGTTCGCCTTCGGTGACGCCGCGTTCCACGGCGCGGCCGCCGGCACCTCCCTGGTGCGCCCCGTCGGGACGATCAGCACCACTGCGGACGGCGGGGGCTACTGGTTGGCGGCCTCCGACGGTGGCGTCTTCAGCTACGGCGATGCCGTGTTCCACGGCTCCGCTGTGGGTCTGGCCACCCGTGACGCGGTCGTGGACCTCCAGTCGACGCCGACCGACGGGGGCTACTGGATGGCAGCTGCCGACGGCGGCGTGTTCGCCTTCGGTGACGCCCCGTTCTTCGGGTCGGCCTCCGACCTCACCCTCCACCGGCCAGTGGTAGGGATGGCGGTCGACGACCAGCCGACCGTGCCCGTCCGCGGGTTCACGATCACTGGTGACATCGTTCCCCGGCTGGTGCCCGGTGCTCAGGAGCAGATCGACCTGGTGATCACCAATCCGAACCCGGTTCCCATCACCGTGGTCTCCAACCGCACGACGGTCACCACCGCCAGCACGTCCTGTCCCCCGGCTGACTTCACCGTGACCGAGGGGCTCAGGCGGCCGGTGACGGTGCCGGCCGCCACCACCGCCAGCCTGTCCGATCTCGGTGTCGACCGGTCGGACTGGCCCTCCCTCGCCATGCCCGACACCGCCGTCGACCAGGACGCGTGCCAAGGGCGGCACCTCACCCTCCACTACCAGGGCGAGGCCGTCGGATGACCCGCCGATCGGCCGTCGTGATCCTGGCCGTCGTGCTCGGGACGCTACCTGCGGCACTGGCGACCGGTACTCCGGCGGCCTGGGCCTTCGTGACCGCGGGCGGCGCGGGACGCAGCCCCGTCACGGTCGGCACCCTCGCCGCCCCGACGGACGTCACGGCCACGTTCGACGCCGGTGCGGTCGACGTCACGTGGTCGGCGGTCTCCCCGCCGGGCCCTGCGACATTGGGCTATGTCGTGACCAGGACCGAGGCACCGTCAGGTCCTACCGTCGACGTCTGCGGCTCGCCGTCCGAACCCCTGGCTGACTCGCCGACGTCGTGCAGCGACGGGGGTACTCCGGACGGGACCTACTCGTACTCGGTGACCGCGGTCTACGCCTCGTGGACGACCTCGGGTGTCCCCAGTGACCCGGTCGAGGTCGGCGGCGCCACCACGACGACGACGCTCGCTCCCTCGTCGTCGACCGCCACCTATGGGGCCGAGGACGGCGTCTCGTACGAGGGGGGCGTCACCGCCGACGGGTCCGGGGTCGCCAGCGGGACGGTGGATGTGACGGCCGGCCCGACCTACCTGTGCACGGTCACACTGCCCGACACCTCGTGCTCGTCCGATCCCGACGCTCTCGACCCGTCGGACACGCCCTACCCGGTGATCGCCACCTTCAGCGGGGGCGGTGGCACCAGCGCGTCCGTCTCGTCGACCCAGGAGCTGACGGTCTACGCCGCACCCGTCATCACCACCACCTCGCTGGCGCCGGCCACTGCCGGTGAAACGGGCTACACGCAGGTGCTGACGGCCACGGGTGGGATGCCGGACCTGACCTGGTCGCAGAACGGCGCCGCCCTGCCAACTGGTCTGACACTCGACAGCGACACCGGAGTCATCTCCGGAACACTTGACAAATCAGACGCTACGACCCTCCTCTCCTTCAGCGTCACCGACGCCAACGGGGCGGTCGGCTCCGCGTCGCTGACGCTCACGGTCACCACCCCCTTCGTCCAGCAGATCTCCGGGCACACCAGCTCGGACGCCACCTCGGTCGCACTCACCCTCGTGCTCCCGGTCGTCCACGGCGACACGCTGGTCCTGTCGCTCGCCCAGGCCTGCCTCACGAGTGCCGACGGCGCTGTCGACTCACCGGTGGCGAGCGTCTCCGGCGGATCCGTCACCTGGGTGCGGGCCACCGCCACCGGGTGCAGCGGTGACGGCGACGCGGAACTCTGGTACGGACTGGATGCCGCCGGTGCGGCGTCCGGTGCCAAGGTCACCGTCTCACTGTCCGCCGCGGCGCCTGTGCAGTTCGCCAACGTCGCCGAGTACACGGGTGTGGCCGCCCACGACGGCGACGGAGCCGCCACGTCCGCGTCGGCCGGCACCAGCGCATCGACGGGCCCGGGCACGGTGTCGCCCACGACGGCCGGCGAGCTGGTGGTGTCGACCACCTTCGTCACCCAGTCCACCCCGCACGTCGTCTCCACGCTGGTCGGTCCCTTCGTGGCACTGAACCCGGTCACCCCGTACCAGGGTCTCGGTGTCTACGCCGTCGACGCCACCACCGCGGCGTTGACGCCGTCGTACACCCAGACCACTGCAGGCGTGCCGGCGACCGGACCGTGGTCCTCGGTGGCCACGGCGTTCACGTTCAACTCCTGATCGGCAGAGCGGCCCCGGGCGACTGGGATGCCGACAGTTCGCTCCAGGTCGTCCCGTCATACCTCCACGTACCGGCGACAGGGACGCTAGGGACGTCCAGGCCGGGGACGAGAACCAGTTTCCCGATGGCCGGGTCGTAGGCCATCGAGCCACCGGCGCTGGGGGTCGGGCTCGCCGCAGTACGTTGCGGGGCCCATGAGATCGCAGGCAGCCCTGCGGCGGGCGTCGCTCCAGCAGTCGGGAGACCGGCAGGCACCAGCACTCCGGCCATGCCCAACACGGCGGCGAGGACGGGCGCCCGCCACGGTCGAGACCCGGATCCTGCCGTCCGCGGCACTGTGCGTAGGACGCCAGGCCTCCGCTGCAGGGGCGTGACCTCCCGGGGTGCTTCAGGTCCGCCGTTCATCCCGCCGATCACCTCGTCGTTTCATCGCATCCTCCGCGCACCAACTTGTCCAGGCGAAACGGGCACACCGGGTGAACCGGACCATGCGACACGTGTGACCGGTCGGACCGACACTGCCGACGGGACCGACAGTGCCGACGGCGTTCACCCACGCGACGGATCGAGCTCCGGGGCCTGCGCGGCAGTCGGGCCGGCATGCCGCCACCGGACGCTCTCTACCCGACGACGTGGAACTCGATCCGGTAGACGAGCGTCTCGTCGTGGATGGGGACGGCGTGCGCGGCCCGTCGACGGAGGGATTCGAGGTCCGTCTCGCCGGATCGGTGGACGTCGGCCTCGTCGATGAACGCAAATGGCATCAGCTCGATCGAGTCGATTTCGAACTGCCCGTCGCCGACGCGGTAGCGGCCGCCAGGCTTCACCATCAGCCGTTGCCACAGCCGGAACGACACGGTGATGGCACCGGACAGTACGTGCGGTTGCAGTTCCCGGCTGAATTCCACGGATGCAGCGTAGGACGGGCGACGACTGAACCGGCCTCAGCAGTCTCGAGTCACTCCCGGTGCGGCGCCGTCCGTGCGCCGACGCGACCCGGCCCCCACCGGAGCGGGGGCCGAGATGATATTCGTACCGGTGGATCCCAGTCCTTCGACTGACATCCCCGTGGAGCGGACGACGGGATTCGAACCCGCGACCCCAACCTTGGCAAGGTTGTGCTCTACCAGCTGAGCCACGTCCGCGTAGGGGAATGACTGTAGCAGTTGGGACGCTGGATCCGGAATGGCGTCCCGCTCGCCGCCACCATGTGCGATCCTCGAATGATGGCGCTGCTCCCCGACACCCTGGCCGCCGAGGCCCTGGAGCTGCGGCGCTGGCACCCCCGGTATGCCGAAGGTCTGTGCGCCGCCGTGTCCGCCAGCCTGCCCGCGCTCCGACCCTGGATGCCGTGGGCCCAGGAGGAGCCTACGGTCGGCGAGCACATGACGATCCTCACCGAAGGGGACGCCAAGTTCGAGGCCGGCACCGAGTGGCAGTTCGTGCTGGTCGAGCCGGACGGCGACCGGGTGGTCGGCGCCGCCGGGCTGCACCACCGCCACGGCCCCGCCACCATCGAGATCGGCTACTGGGTCCGCACCGACGTCACCCGCCACGGCTACGCCACGATGGCGTCCCGCGCCCTCACCACTGCGGCCTTCACCCACCTCGACCCCATCGACGAGGTGGAGATCCGGATGGACACCGGCAACCGTCGCAGCGCCGCCGTCCCAACGCGCCTCGGGTTCCGCCACACCGGCGACGTCGACCAGGAGATCGACGCCCCGGGCCAGAGCGGGCGGTGGATGGTGTGGATCATGGAGCGTGCCGACTGGGACCCGGCCGGGCGGACGGCATGGGGCACGGGGCCGGACGGCCCGTAGCGGTCGGAGGAGGCCTCAGGCGGGGAGCTCGGCGTGCCACCAGGGGACCGGGCGCTCCCGCCGGTCAGCCTCGGCAACGAGCTCACCCAGCGACGCCTCCATCGCCTCGGCCAGGACGGCGACGTCCGGGACGAGGTCCCAACAGGCCTGGACCCCGACGTGGACCGAGTCGAGGTAGGAGAAGACGGTGACGTTGACGCCCACGCCCTCCATGATCGGGCCCAGCGGATGGAGCGACTCCATCCTCGCCCCGGCCAGGTAGACGGGCACGTCCGGGCCGGGCACGTTGGACACCACGAGGTTGAACGGCGGCGCCACGTGGTCGAAGAGGCGCAGGTTGGTCACCAGGCGGGACAGGCGGGTCGCCACGGCGGGGAGGGCCGCCTCGGCCCATGAGGCGAACACGTCGGGGTCGACACTGGCGTTCTGCTCCTTTGCCGCCCGCATGCCGTCACGGATGTGGCGGAGGCGGGCCGCCGGGTCGGCCACGCCGGTGGCCAGCGGCACGAGCATCCCCGACACGCGGTTGCCCAGTGCGCCCTGCTCGGCCTCGGTCCGCACCGACACCGGGACCAGGGCCACCAGTGACGTCTCGGGCTCCTCACCCCGCCCGGCGAACAGCGCCCGCAGGCCCCCGGCCGTGACGGCCAGGACGACGTCGTTGGCCGTGCCACCGAAGACGGCCGCCACCCGCTTCACGTCGGTCAGCGGCAGATCGGCGAAGGCGACCCGACGGTGGGGCGAGATGGCCCGGTTGATCGAGGTCTGGGGGGCCTGGAACGGCGCGGGCGGCAGCCCTGCGTGCACCTCACGGTTCCGGGAGCTGAGGGCCCGGGCCGTCTGGACGGTGCGGGCGATGGAGCGGGCCAGGCTGTCGAACTGGCCGGGCAGGTTCCCGAGCGTGCGTCTGAGCTGGTCGAGCTCACCCGGCAGCGCGGGGGGCGACCACCCGTGTCCATCCGCCTCGGCCCCGACATCCACCTCGACCTCCGACTCCCCCACCTCCGGCCCGCCACCGATCGCGTCCGCCGACTGCGCAACATCCCGGTCGTCGGGTGTGGCGCCGAACAACGGGCGGGGGGTGGGATCCGGCGAGAGGTCGAAGAACGAGGCCAGGACCTCGGCGCCCGATACCCCGTCGATGATGGCGTGGTGCACCTTGGCCACGATGCCGACCCGCCCGTCGGCGAGGCCCTCCACCACGTGGAACTCCCAGAGCGGCCGGCTCCTGTCGAGCGGGCGCGAGGCCAGGTCGGCCACCAGCTCGGCGAGCTCCGCCGTGCCGCCCGGCACCGGCAGGCTCGTGCGGCGCACGTGGTAGTCGAGGTCGAAGTCCGGATCCTCCACCAGCGTCGGGTGCTGGAGACCGAACGGCACCTCCACCATCCGCATCCGGAAGGGTGGCACCAGCGGCACGCGTTCGTCGACGAGCGAACGGATCCGGCGGAAGCTCAGGCCACCGGGCACGGTGCCCGGGTCGAAGACCATGGCCCCCAGGATGTGGAGGTGGGTGGTGGGTGACTCCAGGGCCAGGAATGCCCCGTCGAGTCCGGTCAGCCGGGTCACGCCGTCACCGTCCCGTCGAACCGAAGCCGCCGTGGCCCCGCTCCGACCCGTCGAGTGAGTCGACCTCGACGAACCGCGCCGTCTCGACGCGCTGGATCACGAGCTGGGCGATGCGGTCGCCTCGTTGGACCCGGTAGGGGACCTCCGGGTCGGTGTTGACGAGGAGGACGGCCAGCTCGTCCCGGTAACCGCAGTCGATGAGGCCGGGGGTGTTGAGACAGGTCACACCGTGGCGGAGCGCGAGTCCGCTGCGGGGCTGCACGAACCCGGCGTAGCCCTCGGGGATGGCCAGGGCGATGCCGGTCGGCACCATCGCCCGTCCGCCGTCGGGCTCGAGGAGCACCTCGATGCGGGCCACCAGGTCGGCCCCGGCGTCACCGGCATGGACGTAGCCCGGGAGGGGCAGGTCCGGGTCGAGGCGGACCACCGGAACGGGCAGACCGGCACCGTGTCCCGGTCCGCTGTCGTCGCCGGCCGGGGTCACCTGTGCGTCCCGCTCATCCCCCGGACGCTACCGCCCGCCGCCGGACACCGCCGTCACCGTCGTGTCACCCGTGCACGCACCTGCCGCACGATCGGTCGACTCCGTTTCTGACGGTCCGTCACCTTTGCCTGGGGGCACCCCTCCGGTAGCGTGACCGCGTGCTGGTGTGGATGGATCTGGAGATGACTGGGCTCGAGGCCGATCGTCACGTGATCGTGGAGATCGCCACCCTGGTGACCGACGACGAGCTGGTCGTGGTGGCCGAGGGCCCCGACCTGGTCGTCCACGCCACCGACGAGCAGCTGGGCGCCATGGACGACTTCGTCCGGGACATGCACACCGGGAGCGGCCTGCTCGAGGAGATCCGGTTCTCCGGCCTCACCCTGGCCGAGGCGGGACGCCAGACCCTCGAGTTCATCCGGGCCCACGTCCCGAAGCCCCGCACCGTGCCACTGGCCGGCAACTCGATCGGGACCGACCGCCGGTTCCTGGCCGCCCACCTCCCCGAGATCGAGGAGTACCTGCACTACCGCTCGGTCGACGTCTCCACCATCAAGGAGCTCGCGGCGCGCTGGTACCCCGAGGCCGCCGCCGCCGCGCCCCCGAAGGCCGGCGGCCACCGGGCGATGGACGACATCCGGGAGTCCGTGGCCGAGCTGGCGTACTTCCGGTCCGCGGTCTTCAAGGACCCAACCCCCTGAGGCGGCCGCTGCGGCTGGGCCGCGGCGGCGCCGGAGCGAGAGGAGCAACCATGGCCGACGAGGCCCCCAGCACGGAGCCCACCGGTGACGCAGGTTCCGACGACGCCGTGCCCACCCGCGCGGACATCACGGCCACGCTGACCGCACCGGGCGGTGCCTTCGAGATGGAGGACGTCGTGATCCGGGGCATCCCCACCCGGACATGGAAGACCGCTCCCGCCAGCCTCCGGGCCGTCTTCGAACTGTCCGCCCTCCACGGCGACAAGGACTTCCTCGTCTACGAGGACGAGCGGGTGACGTTCGCCGAGAACTACCGCACCGTCGCCGCCCTCGGGCGCCAGCTCGTCGAGCGGTTCGGGGTGCAGCCGGGCGACCGGGTCGCCATCGCCATGCGCAACCTGCCCGACTGGGTGATGGCCTTCTGGGCCGCCATCACGGTCGGGGCGGTGGCGGTGCCCCTGAACGCCTGGTGGACCGGTGAGGAGCTCGCCTACGGCCTGTCCGACTCCGGCTCACGGGTGGCGTTCGTGGATGAGGAGCGCCAGCAGCGGATCTCCCACCACCTGTCCGAGGTCCCCGGGCTCGAGGCCGTGATCGTCTCGTGCGAGGAGCACGACCCCGACACCGGTGGGCGCCGGGCCGCGGTGGGCGGCGTGCTCGAGCGGGCGGGCGCCGACCCGCTACCCGTCATCCCCTTCACCGAGGTGGTCGGCACGCCGGCCCATGACCTGGCTCTCCCCGAGGTGGCCATCGACCCCGACGACGATGCCACGATCTTCTACACCTCGGGCACCACCGGCCGACCCAAGGGTGCGGTCGGCACCCACCGCAACAGCTGCTCCAACCTCATGAACCTGTTCTTCGTGGCGACCGTCGGCGGCCTGCGCCGCACCCAGGCGCAGAAGGACGCCTCGCCGGGTGGCCAGAACGCCAACCTCCTGTCGGTGCCGCTGTTCCATGCGACAGGCTGCCACGCCCTGCTGGTCACGAACACGGCTGCGGGCGGCAAGCTCGTGATGATGCACCACTTCAACCCGGAGCGGGCGCTCGAGCTCATCGAGCGGGAGCGCATCACCGTGTTCGGCGGGGTGCCGGCCATGGTCATGCAGGTCATCGACTCACCTGACTTCTCCAAGCGCGACACGTCCTCGGTCCAGTCCATCTCCTACGGCGGCGCCCCGGCCCCGCCGGACCTCGTCCGGCGGATCAAGCAGCACTTCCCGACCGGCGCACCGGGCAACGGCTACGGCCTGACCGAGACGTCGGCCATGACCACCATGAACTCGGGCGACGACTACGTCCGCAAGCCCGACAGCGTCGGGCCGCCGTCACCGGTGTGCGACGTGGCCGTGGTGCCCGAGGACTGGGACGGGTCCGATCCCCCGGCCGGGCTGGAGCCCGACCCGGAGCGGACCGGCGAGCTGTGGATCAAGGGCCCCAACGTGGTGCGCGGCTACTGGAACCGTCCCGACGCCACGGCGGTATCCTTCTCCAACGGCTGGCTCCACTCGGGCGACGTGGCCCGCATCGACGAGGACGGCTTCGTCCACATCGTCGACCGGGCCAAGGACATGATCATCCGGGGTGGGGAGAACGTCTACTGCGTGGAGGTGGAGGCGGCCCTCCACGAGCACCCGGCGGTGGCCGACTGTGCCGTCATCGGCGTGCCCCATCCGGTGCTGAGCGAGGAGGTCGGCGCCATCATCGTGCTGCGGCCGGGCATGGACGTGGCGGCCGACGAACTGTCCCGCCACGTGCGGGAGCGGCTGGCCGCCTTCAACACCCCCACCCGCTACTGGTTCCGGAGCGAGGAACTCCCCCGCAACCCGGCCGGCAAGATCCTCAAGCGCGAGCTGCGCACCGAGCTCCTGGGCGATGCCCCGGTCTTCTGACCGTCCCAGACGCCATCCACCTCGGATGTCCTCCCGACCGGGCGAACGGCGATGGCTAGGCTCGCTCCATGGTCGACGAGGACGTGCGGCGGGGGGGGAACGAACCGTCGGGAGCTTGCCGACAGTTTCGGCGGTGTCGCCTCGCACTACGAACGGTTCCGCCCCGGACCGCACCTGAGGCGATCGCCTGGTACCTGCCGGAACAGGTGGCGCGGGTGGTGGACCTCGGTGCGGGAACCGGCGCCCTGTCCCGACTCCTGATCGGGAGCGCCGATGAGGTCGTGGCGGTGGAGCCGGACGATCGGATGCGTGCCGTCCTGACCGCGAACGTACCTGGCGCCATGGCGTTGTCGGGTACGGGTGAGTCCATCCCCCTGGCCGATGCCAGCGCTGACGGTGTCATCGCATCGACCTCCTGGCACTGGATGGACCCGGCCCCGACATTGGCCGAGGTGGCGCGCATACTCGTCCCTGGCGGTTTCCTCGGCGCACTGTGGACGGCACCGGACCCCGACGGAGCCTTCCTGACCGAGGCCCGGAACCACGTCGCCCGGTCCGGACAGGACGGCGAACCCCACGTCAGTTCGCTGACGGGACTCGAGGAGCGCGGGATCCCTGCGCAGGACCAGACGCTGGTGATCCCCGAGGACGCCCCGTTCGACCAACCTGACCGGGCCATATTCTCGTGGGACGTCGCGCTGGACGCCGACGAGCTCATCGGCCTCCTCGGGACCTTCAGTTGGGTGATCACGATGCCCGACGACAGTCGAAGAAGCCTCCTCGATCAAGCCCGGAGACTACTGAGCACCTTCGGCATCGAAGGTTCGGCCACGGTCGACATCACCTGGCGAACGGAGGCCTGGCGGACCCGCCTTCGTCGCCCCAACGGGCAACTCGGCGACCCCCGGTCTCTTGACCCGTGAGCGACGGGTGACCCCTGGGCCACGGGCTCAGCTCGTCGCCGGCGGGAGCCCCGTCACGTCGGACGTCACCGAACTCGATGCGCAGCGCGGGATCCGCGGCCGCTGGTGCAGGCTCGGTCTCGCTCATGGTTGCCACGATCGACACCACCGTTGTCAGCTTGAGTGGACGGCACCGACGGCATCGATCTGCAGCTTCCGCGCCAGCTGACAAGATGGGCCCATGGGCTCCGACGGCAGCAAGTCGCGCAAGAAGAAGCAGCACCTCCCGAAGGCGCCGAAGTACGAGGAGCCCAACCGGCTTGAGGGCGCCCAGGGCGGCACCGGGTTCGGCCGGGCCGGCCACGGCTCGGACCACCACCGCTACCAGCAGCCGACAGGGTTCGGCGCCTGGGTCCTGAAGGTCCTGGGCAGGAAGCCCAACCCCTGAGTCAGTTGCCCAGGAGCTCCCTGGCGCGCTCGACGTCCTTGCCCATCTGGGCCACCAGTGCGTCGACCGAGTCGAAGGCCAGCTCGTCGCGCAGCCGGTGCACGAACGACAGCCGGGCCTGCTCGCCGTAGAGGTCGCCCGTGAAGTCGAGCAGGAACGCCTCGACCAGCAGCTCGCCGTCGGCACCATAGAACGTGGGCCGACGGCCGACCGACACCGCCGACTTCCACCTCGTCCCGTCGGGCCTCTCGTACCACCCGGCGTAGATGCCCGGTGCGGGCAGGCAGATCTCACCCGGCACCGCGAGGTTGGCAGTGGGGAAGCCCAGCTCGGATCCGCCCCGTCGGTCGCCCGTCACCACGAGGCCGCGCACCTGGTGTGGCCTGCCCAGGAGGACGGCGGCGCCCTCGACGTCGCCTTCGCTGACCAGGGTGCGGACCCGGGTGGAGGACACCGGGACGCTGACCGGACCGTCGTCGGACTCCGAGGACAGGGACACCCCGTCGACCTCGAACCCGGCGACCGAGCCCATTTCGGTGAGCAGTGCCACGTTGCCCTTCCGGCCGTGGCCGAAGTGGAAATCCTCCCCCACCACCACCAGCCGCGCGTCGAGGCCCTCGACGAGCTCCCGGCTGACGAACTCCTCGGCCGTCTCGTTGGCGCGTTCCTCGTCGAAGCGGACCACGACCGTCCGGTCGACGCCGGCCGAGGCCAGGAGTTCGAGCTTCTGGTCGAGGTCGCACAGGAGCAACGGGGCCGATGCGGGACGCACCACGGTGGCCGGGTGCCGGTCGAACGTCACGACGACCGTGGCCAGGCCGCTCTCCTGGGCCCGGGCCCGGAGCTCGGCCAGCAGGGCACGGTGCCCGAGGTGGACCCCGTCGTAGGCGCCGATGGTGACGGCCGAGCCGCCAGCGGGCGGTGCCAGCTGGGCGCTGTCGGTCACGATCTCCACAATGGGCAAGGTTACTGCCGAGTCAGCGCCGGTTGGGCCCCGTACCGATGGCCCGGCCCGTCGTCCGGCGGGGACGGCTCAGCCGGCGGACTCGATGACCACGGCCGGCTTGATCCGGTCCGTTTCCGTGGCCTCGTAGACGGCAAGCAGGTGATGGGCGTCGTCGACGAGGCCCCACGGGCCGTCGCCCGACACGCCGAGTGGCACCCGGTCGAGCGGCAGGCCCCGGGCCACGAGCTTCTGGGCGTCGATCGGCACCACCACCTGGTCCAGGTCACGCATGGCCTGGGCGGGGGTGAGCACCACGGCGGGCGTCAGCTCGTCGACGAGCCGGGCGTCCTCGGTGGTGAACGACCCGATCCGCGTGCGGCGCAGGTTGCGGAGGTGCGCCCCACCGCCCAGTGCCTCGCCGAGGTCGGCGGCCAGTACCCGGACATAGGTCCCCGACGAGCAGACCACCTCGATCCGGAAGACGCCGGGCGTCATCCCCGGGCTGACGTCGTAGCGGTAGACGGTCACCGGTCGGGCCGAACGCTCCACCTCGATGCCCTCCCGGGCGAGGGCGTGCAGTCGCCGGCCGTCCACCTTCACCGCCGATACCATCGGTGGGACCTGCTCGATGTCACCGGTCAGGCCGGCCGCCGCTTCGCGCACGGCCAACAGCGACACGTCCTCCATGTCCCATGTCCCGGTCACCTCACCCGAGGCGTCGAGCGTCGACGTGGCCGTGCCCAGGACCACCTCGGCCTCGTACGTCTTCGGCAGGGCGGTCAGGAACCGCATGAGGCGGGTCGCCCGGCCGAGTCCGACCAGCAGCACGCCGGTGGCGTCGGGGTCGAGCGTGCCGGCGTGGCCCACGCGCTTCTGGCCGAAGATGCGGCGACACCGGGCCACCACGTCGTGGGAGGTCCACCCGGCCTCCTTGTCCACCACCACCAGGCCGTTGACCTGGTCCGCTGCGGAAGGGCTCACCGGTAGTTGTCGTCCGCCCCGTCGACCTCGGCGCGACCGGCGGCGTCGTCCGACTCGTGGATGTGGCGGATGAGGTCCTCGATCCGGTTGCCGTTGACCACCGCCGGGTCCTGGACGAACGACAGCAGCGGGGTGCGCTTGAGCTGCGTCTGGTGGGCCACGGCCCGCTGCACCTGGACCCTGCGGGCGTCGAGGGCGTCCGCCGCGTCGTCCGACAGTGAACTCAGATAGACGGTCGCCTGGCGAAGGTCGGCGGTGGTGTCCACCGAGGTCACGGTCACCAGGCGCAGGCGCTCGTCGGCGTCGGCCAGCCGCTCGAGTTCGTCCGCGACGACCTGGCGCAGGACCTGGTTGACCCGCAGCGAGCGGGAGTAGGGGGCGACGCCCCGGTCGTCCTGACGACGTGCCACTGGTCCTCCGGTCCGTCCACGACCCCTGTCCGTGCCGCCCCAGGTGCGGGCGACGGCGACGGTCAGGTGCGGGGGATCTCCCGCTCGTCGTAGGTCTCGATGATGTCGCCGTCCTTCAGGTCCTGGTAGTCCGAGAGGCCGATACCGCACTCGAACCCGGCCTGGACCTCGCGTGCGTCGTCCTTGAACCGGCGGAGCGACGTGATGGCGCCCTTCCAGATGATGACGCCCTCGCGGAGGAAGCGGACCTTGGAGCCACGGGTGATGACACCCTCCCGGACGTAACACCCGGCGATGGCCCCGATCTTCGGGACCCGGAAGACCTGGCGGACCTCGGCCTCGCCGGTGACGATCTCCTCGAAGACCGGCGCCAGCATGCCGAGCATGGCCGCCTCGAGGTCCTCGAGCAGCTTGTAGATGATCTCGTAGGTCCGGATCTCCACGTCGGCCTTGGCCGCCATGTCCCTCGAACGCCGGTCGGGGCGCACGTTGAAGCCGATGATGGTGGCGTTCGAGGCCTGGGCCAGCTCCACATCCGACTCGGTGATGCCGCCGACACCGCGCAGCACGAAGCTGAGCTTGACGTCGTCGCGCTCGAGCTTGCGGAGGCTCTCGGTGACCGCCTCGAGGGAGCCACGCACGTCGGCCTTCAGGATCAGGTTCAGCGTGGCCGTCTCGCCCCGCTGGATCTGCTCGAACAGGTCCTCGAGCTTGGCGCCGCCCAGTGCCGACGTGGCGGCGGGCACGTGCCCGGCCACCCGGTAGCGGTGGGCGCGTGCCTCGCCGATGGTGCGGGCCTGGGCGAGTTCCGGGGCGACCCGGAATTCGTCACCGGCCTCCGGCGGCTCGGAGAACCCGAGCACCTGGACCGGTGTCGACGGCGGCGCCTCCTTGATCTGGTGGCCGTGGTCGTCGACCAGGGCCTTGACCTTGCCCCAAGCGGCACCGGCGACGATCGGGTCGCCGACCCGCAGGGTGCCCTGCTCCACGATGACCGAGGCCACCGGGCCGCGGCCGATCTCGAGTTCGGCCTCGATGACCACGCCCCTGGCGCGGCCCTCGGGAGAGGCCTGAAGCTCCTCGATCTCGGCGACCAGCACGATCTGCTCCAACAGGTCCTCGATGCCGAGCGACTGCAGGGCCGAGACCTCGACGGCGATGGTGTCGCCACCCCAGGCCTCGGGGACGAGTCCGTGCTCCGACAGCTGCTGCAGCACCCGGTTGGGGTCGGCCTCGTCGCGGTCGATCTTGTTGACGGCCACGATGATCGGGACGTCGGCTGCCCTGGCGTGGCTGATGGCCTCGACCGTCTGCGGCATGACGCCGTCGT
>PLRX01000070.1 GCA_003164095.1 Acidimicrobiaceae bacterium
AGGAATATGCGTCTCCACCAGTCAGCCGATCCCGACCGAGGTGGCCGGGATAGGCCAGGCCGCGGAGGAAACAGACCAGCTGACCTATAGGATATAGGTATGCCCGACGCACCTCACATCGGTTCTCGTGATGGGCTTCGGTCTCCCCTCGCCGGGTGGCACGCCTTTCTCTGCCTCGACGACGTCGTCGGTTGGGCCGTGTCCGTGGATGGCACGGTGGCCACCGCCGATGAGGCGGTCACCAGCCCACGTCGTCGGGTTCGGCGGTTGGGGAATCAGGCGGCCCGACGCAACGCCCGCTACGGCGACCTCGCCGCCCGATGGCCGTCAGTCGGCCCGTCGGCGGGACCGGCCCTGGGGCCGGCCCGGCCGCCGACCAAGGTGGCCTGACTTCTCGCGCCTTCGGAGTCGACCCCCCCGCAGCAGGTGCCGGGAGCCGTCGGCGGACGGGCCCGCAGAATTGCGTTCGGATAGGTCGTAGCAGCGGAGGAACCACATCCGAGCGCCACCATCCCAGCCCTTGGGATCAGCGCACGTCGCCTCATGAACCCCAAGAGACCCTCCAGTCGCTCAAGACGTTGTGCCGCTAAGCCTCCCAGATGGTCGTGTTATCCACACGCCCCGATTTGCCGTTCCGGGCGCATGCAACTTTCGCGAACGCCGGTGCCGCTGGGCACGAATCATTGATCCGAGCGATACGCAACAGCCACTGAGGCGTGGGCCATCCTCCACCACCATCCCCTCGGTCCGGAGGCTGACCGAGATGGCCCACGGCCGGCCGCGCATCACCGAGGACCCGCCCGTCCGTGTGACCATCGACGACGACGAGGAGGCGGACTTCGTCGACGAGCTGCCGGCCGGCTTCCGCTCCACCCTCCAGGAGGACCGGCGCCACCTCTTCGACCCGTTCACCGAGGCCGACGTGGTCCGCCAGGTGGTCGGGGTCGGGAGCGTCGGCATGCGTGTGTACCTGGTGCTCCTCGAGGGCCGCAGCGGGTCGGACCCCCCTCTTCCTGCAGTGCGAGCAGACCGGGGCCCTCGGTGTACGAGTCCCACCTCCGCCCGAGCTCCCACGGCAACCACGGCGAGCGGGTGGTGGCGGGCAAGCGGCTGGTCCAGACGGCCACCGACATCTTCGTGGGCTGGGGCTCGTTCCGTGGGCACGACTACTACGTCCGCCGGTTCCGTGACATGAAGATCATCCCCACCGTCGAGCTGGTCGCCCCGCGACTCGCCGAGTTCGCCACCGCCTGCGGCGAGACGCTGGCCCGGGCCCACGCCCGGTCGGGGGACCCGGTGGCCATCGCCGCCTACCTCGGCAAGGATGACGGGTTCCGCGACGCCGTGGTGTCGTTCGCGGGTCGGTACGCCGACCAGAACGACGCTGACCACGCCCAGCTGGCCGACGCCGTCGCGTCGGGTGCCGTGCCGGCCCACAGCGACTGATCCCACCGCGGCCAACCGTCGCCCGGAGTCGGAGCGACGGCCCGTGAGGCCCCCGGCGCCCGTTGCTACGGTGGCCCGATGGCACGACCCATCCTGCTGTGCACCGACGGCTCCGAGCACTCGCTCGACGCCCTGGCCGCCGGAATCGACCTGCTCGGCGCCACGCGCCACTACGTCCTGGTGACGGTGGCCGATGCCCCCGACCCGGACGTGCTGTCGGGTACCGGTCACGCCGGTGCCGAACTGACGGCCGACGAGTTCGACCTGGCCGTCGGGGCCGCCCACGAGACGGCCCGCCAGGTGCTGACCGAAGCCGAGGAACGGCTGGGTTTCGTGGACGTCGAGGTTCGGGTGGTCGGCGGCGAACCGGGTGCCGCCATCTGCGAGCTGGCGGGCGAGGTGTCCGCCGGCGCCATCGTCCTTGGCACACGGGGCAGGGGCGGCATCACCCGGGCACTGCTCGGCTCGGTGTCGGACTACGTCACCCGCACGGCGCCCTGCACCGTGGTCGTCGGCCGGGCACCCGACGCCTGACTCCTCGACCGAGCCGGCACCAGACCAGCTCCACGACCACCACCTCCGCCACCAGTTCCCGACCGGCAGACAGGAGTCACCGACCATGCATGCACTGAGCGGCTACCTCGAGTTCCCCGAGGACCAGCGGCAGCTGACCCTCGACGCCCTACACGATGTCTGCGAACGCAGTCGGAATGACCCGGGCTGCATCGACTACTGGTGGGCCGAGGACGTGGAGGTCCCCAACCGGTTCCGCTTCTTCGAGTGCTGGGAGTCCGTGGACGCGTTCGATGCCCATCAGGCCCAGCCCTACGAGACCGCGTTCATGGAGGAACACGTCTCGCGCATCACCGGGTTCGACGCGCACATCCTCGACATCGCCGAGCGACGCCCGGCGCTCGGGGGCTGACCCGGTGGTCTCCCCTGCTCCCCGCCTCGTGCTCGACGGCGCCCGGGTGGTCGTCGGCGACGGCACCGTCCTCGAGCGGGCGACGGTCGTGGTCGAGGGCGACCGGATCACCTCGGTGGGCGACGGCGTACCGGGTGGCATTCGGGACGACGACCGCATCGTCCCGCTCGACGGACGCACCGTCATGCCCGGCATGGTCAACTGCCACTTCCACGCTACCTACCACAACCTCGGCGCCACACCCGCTCCGTTCGGCCTCGAGGAGCCCGTGGCGATGCAGTCGGTGCGGGCCGTCGTCAACCTTGAGAAGCTGGTCCGTGCCGGGTTCACCGGGGCCGTCAGCGCCGGCGCCCCGTTCGCCATCGACGCCTCCATGAAGGCGGCCATCGAGCGACGCCTCATCGTCGGCCCGCGGCTCGTGCCCTGCAGCCGCGACATCAGCTCCACCGGCCATGCCGGCGACCGCAGCTTCCCCAACCACTGGGACGTCGGCGCCCTCGGCGCCATCCGCCGGAGCGACGGCGCCGACGAATTCCGCCGCTCGGTGCGCCTGGAGATCAAGGAGGGCGCCGAGATGATCAAGGTCTTCGTCACGGGCGGCCACGGCACCGTGGGCCCGCGCGAGCAGACCGAGGTCACCCGTGACGAGTTGGGCGCGGCCATCGAGGCCGCCCACCTGCGGGGCGCGAGGGTGCGTGGCCACATCGCCAACAAGGACGCACTGCTCATGGCCATCGACCTCGGCATCGACATCGTCGACCACGGCGACGGCCTGGACGCCGAGTGCATCGACCGACTGCTGGCCACCGACACCCCGCTGGTCCCGTCGATGCTGTTCCCGGCCCGGTTCCTCGACTCGATGGGAGATGTGTCGCTCGGGTTCACCGACGGCCTGCGCCACGACCTCGAGGCTATGGCCGCCGTGCTGCCCGAGGCCAACCGCGCCGGTGTGCGCCTGGTGCTGGGCGACGACTTCGGGGCCGTCAACTTACCCCATGGTCCCTACGCCGACGAGCTCGCCTACTACGTCGACGACGTCGGCATCCCTGCCCTCGACGTGCTGACGTGGGCCACCCGCAACGGTGCCGAGGTGCTCGGCCGGGGCGACGACCTCGGCACCGTCACGGTGGGCAAGCTCGCCGACCTCCTAGTGGTGGACGGCGACCCGGTGGCCGACATCGGGGTGCTGCGCGACGCGGATGCGCTGTTGGCCGTGCTGCTCGGCGGGCGCCCGGTGACCGACCGGCTCGACCGGCTGACCACGGCTGTCGACGCGTCCGGCGCGGCAGGGGTCTAGAACAGGGCGATGGACATCTTCCAGCTCATCGCAGCCGAGCGGGTGCGTCTCGCCGACGGGCTCGCCGAACTCAGCGGCGCCGACTGGGAGGCACCGTCGCTGTGCGCCGGCTGGAGCGTCCACGTCGTTGCCGCCCACCTCAACGCTCCGTGGGAGGTCTCGGTCCCCTCGATGCTGTTCGAGGTGGCCAGGGCCCGCAGCCTCGACCGCGGCTTCGACCGGGTGGCACGCCGGTTGGCCGACCGGTTGGACCCGGCGGCCTGCATGGCCGGCCTGCGCGACCACGCCGACTCCCGCTTCACGCCGCCCGGGTCCGGTCCCGAGGCACCGCTGACCGACGTCATCGTGCACGGCGCCGACATGCTCGTGCCGTCGGGACGGTCCGTCGGGGTCGACCCCGGCGCCCTCGCCACGTCCCTCGAGTTCGTGGCCGGCGGCCGGGCCAAGGGCTTCGTCCCGAAGGGCCGGACAGACGGGTTGGCCTTCGAGGCCACCGACCTCGACGTGCGGGTAGGACGGGGCCCGGAGGTCGTCCGCGGTCCGGCCCTGGCACTGTGCTCGGCACTCTGTGGACGGAGTTCGATGCTCGACCGGCTTAGCGGTGACGGTGTGACGGTGCTGGCTGCCCGCATCTGACGGCTGGGCCCCGAACCCTGCCCCAGCTCAGCAGGTGGACGACGGCGCTGAGCCACCGGGACCTGTCTCCGGGTCCAGGACCTCACCGCCACTGCCCGACCGGAGCACGGCGCCGAGGTGGACCACGTACCACTCGCCCCGCCACGAGATGAGCGAGGCGATGCCGAAGGACCGGGTCACCCCGGCCTCCGTGTAGACCATGCGCGAGTTCGCCACCTCGTAGTACCCGACCTCGTTGTAACAGGTGCCCGGCGGGACCCAGTGGGCGTACTGCATCGGGACGTCGACCCCGGTCAGGGACGCCGACGCGGCGCCGGAGCCCAGTTCGGCGTTGGCGGCCAGGATGTCGAGGTCGTAGTCACCGACCAGTCGCTCCTGGTAGTCGCCCGCCGCATCACCGATGTCCTTGAGCTGCACGTACGCCGACTGGGGGAAGAACGCCACCTGGGCGGTGGCCGGGGTGGCGGCTGCGATCGCACCGAACAGTGCCTGCATGGACGCTTCGAACTGGGGCGACGTGTCCGAGGGCAGTGCGTCCGTCTGCGGCAGCGTTCCGGGGTCCACCGTCGTGGTCGTGGGCGGCAGCGTGGTCGTGGTCGTGGGCGGCGGCAGTGTCGTGGTCGGCGCCACGGTGGCGGCCGGGGCGGACGACGGCCCGCTCCTGCCACTGCCGGGCAGCACGGCCCAGACGACCAGTCCGCCGACGATGACGACGGCGGCCACGAAGGGCACGAGGCGTCGGATGACGCGGTCCCGCCGGGTTGGTGCCGAGTGGAGGCCTGCCATGCCGGGGCAAGGCTAGATGAGGCCAGGCCACAGCGCCGGTGCCGGGCCGGGTTGCCCCTGGGCCGGGTCGGTAGGGTAGACAATGGCGTCTGACGCACCGTCAGCAGTCCGCGCAGCACCTTCGACCAACCAAGGAGCACCGCAATGCCTGAAGCATGGATCATCGACGCCGTCCGCACGCCGCGTGGCATCGGCAAGGTCGGCAAGGGAGCGCTGGCCGACCAGCACCCCCAGATCATCGGTGCCGCCGTGCTACGGGCCCTGGCCGAGCGGAACGACCTGACCACCGCCGACGTGGACGACATCATCTGGGGCACCAGCCGCCAGGTGGGCACACAGGGCGGCGACCTCGGCCGCATGGCCGCACTCGACGCCGGGTACGACATGCACTCGAGCGGTGTCACGCTCGACCGCTACTGCGGCTCCGGGATCACCGCCGTCAACCTGGCCGCTGCGTCGATCCTGGCCGGCTTCGAGGACTGCATGATCGCCGGCGGCACCGAGCTCATGTCCTCCTACGCCACCAACAAGGTGGAGGGCGGCGGCTTCTTCATCGACTCGGGCAACGAGCACCTGCGGGCCGTGTGGCCCCAGCCCAACCAGGGCGTGGCCGCCGACGCCATCGCCACCCTCGAGGGCATCCCCCGCCGGGCCCTGGACGAGCTCGCCGAGTCCTCACAGTCACGTGCGGCAACCGCCATCGCCGAAGGGCGCTTCGACAAGAGCCTCATCCCCGTCTACGACCCCGAGGGCAACCTCCTGCTCGACCGCGAGGAGTACCCCCGTCCCGGCACGACCGCCGACAAGCTGGCCGAGCTGCAGCCCAGCTTCGGGGGGATCGCCGACATCGAGCTGAACGCCGACGGGCTCACCTTCCGCAAGATGATCGCCCAGAAGTACCCGGACCTCGAGATCGAGCACGTCCACCACGCCGGCAACTCGTCGGGCGTGGTCGACGGCGCCGCCGCTCTGCTGATCACCAGCCCCGAGTACGCCCGCTCACACGGGCTCACGCCGCGGGCCCGGATCGTTGCCGCCGCCAACATGGGCGACGACCCGACGCTCATGCTCAACGCGCCGGTCCCCGCGGCACGCAAGGTGCTGGCCAAGGCGGGCATGTCACTCGACCAGATCGACCTGTTCGAGGTCAACGAGGCCTTCGCCGTGGTGCCCGAGAAGTTCATCCGGGACCTCGACCTCGACCGTGACAAGGTCAACGTGAACGGTGGGGCCATGGCTCTCGGCCACCCGATCGGCGCCACCGGCTCCATGCTCATCGGGACCGTCCTCGACGAACTCGAGCGCCAGAACAAGCAGTTCGGCCTGGTCACCATGTGCGCGGCCGGCGGCATGGCACCCGCCGTCATCATCGAGCGCATCTGAGAGGACCTCACCGGCGACGTCCCGCCGGACCCGCTACGACGCCACGGCCCGGGCACCCGCCCGGGCCGTGGCGCGTCCGGTCACCGGTCACGCAGCGTGGTCGGCCCCGGCCACCTCGTGTTGTCCCATGTCCTCCGGTGCCGGGACACCCGACAGGGGCCTGGCGACCTCAGGCGGCCTACTGGCCGAACTGCGCGGTGTCGACGGTGATGTAGAGGATGTGTGCGGTGGCCACCACCTCACCGTGGGCGAAGCAGTCGGCGCTGGCCCGGAGCTTGCGCCCCTCGTGCCCGTCGATCCGGGCCCGGAATTCGAGCGGCTCCTCGATCGGCACCGGGCGGAGGTAGCGCACGGTCAGCTCGCCCGTGTACGCGGCCACCCCGGCGAGCGGCAGTACGCCTGCGGCGATGTCGTCGAACAGGGCGGCGACCATCCCGCCGTGGGAGCGGCGCGGCGCTCCTTCGAAGGCGGCGCCCAGCACGGTGTGGACGACGACCTCGTCGCCTTCGTAGCCGAACGTGCACTCGGCCGAGAGCGGATTGGTCGTGCCGCACACGGCCCGGTCGGTCATCGGGTTCTCGGTGCTGCGCAGGGCCTCGTCGATCGGACCCCCGGCGGCCACGCGCCCGAAGTGGGCGGCCAGGAGCGCCGCCCGGTCACGACGTTCGCCGGCCTGCAGCTCGGCCGTGGCGGTCCGGGCTTCGCCGGCGAGCCGGGTCAACAGTTCGTCGTCGGCGTCATGGGCCACGAAGGCGTCGTTGAGCCTCCGCAGGGCGGCGGCGGCGTCGAGTCTGGGGTCATCGGTCACGCAGGCAACGTACCGGATGCCGCCCGACGCCTCGTCGGACCGGACCTTCCCGAGGTGCTCAGCCGCCGGTGCGGGCGCCGTGGGCCGCCAGGAGCGCAGCCACCCCGCCGATCACCCGCTCGGCCGTCGGCAGGTGCAGGGACTCGTCGGGCCCGTGGTGGTTGCTGCCGGGCACCAGGACGCCGAGCGCCAGGAGCTGCGCATCGGGGAACCGTTCGGCCAGCCAGCCGAGGAACGGGATGGTGCCGCCCTCCCCCGCGAGTCCCGCCGGGTTACCGAAGGCTGCCTCCGACGCATGGTCGAGCGCCCCGGACAGCCACGGCGCGAACGCGGGGGCGGCCCAGCCACCGGCGGCCAGTTCCGGCTCCCACGTCACTTCGGCCCCATAGGGGGTGTCGGTGGTGAATGCACGGGCGACGGCCGCACCAGCCACCTCCGCGTCAACCGTCGGGGGGAGCCGGATGGCCAGCTTCAGCGTGGTGAACGGACGCAGGACGGCTCCGGCCTCGATGGACGCCGGCAGGCCGTCGGCACCGACCACGGCCACTGATCCGAGCCACGACCTGCGCATGGACTGCTCGACCCGGGTGGCGCCCTGGAGGGTGAGCCCACCGACCGTCGGGAACGGTGGCTCGTCGCTGCCGGCCTCGGCCAATGCCCGGTCCATCCGGACTGCAGCGGCCTCGGCCCACTCCGGCGGATCGGTCACCAGTTCCGGCAGCAGGAGGTCGCCGGTGGCGGCGTCCTCGATGCGGTCCAGCAGGAGGCGGGCGATCCGGAACGACGACGGCACCACGGCACCGGCTGACCCGCTGTGGATCCCGTGGTCGAGCACTCGCACGGTCAGCTCGCCCATCAGGGCACCGCGCAGCGACGTGGTGACCCACAGGCGCTCGTCGGTCGCGGCGCTCGAGTCGAGGGCCAGCACCAGGTCGGGGGTACCGATGCGGTCATCCAGGGCGGCCAACACCTGGCGCAGGTGCGGGCTGCCACTCTCCTCGGACCCTTCGGCCAGGACCACACAACGTGCGTGCCGGCCACCGGCCGCCCGGACGGCCTCCAGGGCCACCAGCGCCGACGGCAGGGCATACCCGTCGTCGGCGACGCCCCGTCCGTAGAGGCGGTCGCCCTCGAGCGTGGGCGTCCACGGGCCGCGTCCCTCGCTCCACCCGGTGAAGGGCGGCTGCTTGTCGTAGTGGCCGTAGACGACGACGGTGCCGGTGGCCCCCGGGTCGCTGGCGGGCACGTCGACGAGGACCGTCGGGGTCAGCCCCGGGATCCTGACGACCTCGACCGTCGCGCCGGGCAGGTCGCGGGTCCGGGCCCAGTCGGCCATGAGCTCGGCGGCACGGGTCATCTCACCGTTGGCCTCCCACTCGTGGTCGTAGGCGGGCGACAGGTCGGGGATCGTGCCGAACGCCATCAGGAACGGCACGACGGCGTCCCGCCAGGCGGCGGTCGCCCGGTGGGCGGCGTCGGCGACAGCGACGGCAGGGTCGATAGTGGTCATGGGATCACGGTAGCGAGCGGCACGGACCCGTGGGGCCTGGGTCAGTTCGCCGCCGGAGGCGGAGTCGAGGGCGGCCGAGGAGACGAGCTTGGCCTCGGTCGTGATCCCAGGTCGTACGCTCCGGTAGCGGCTCACGATCGTCGCGCGCTGGAGCACGTCAGCGGGGAGTTCGCCCGGTGACGTCGCAACGACCCGATGGGGAGCCACGGGGGGTCGATGCGGTCGCCGCTGAGCTGCCACAACCCGCCGTGAGCGCCGCAGCGATGCCCAGGATCACCACGACCGTCAGCGACCGACGTCGCTCGGTCCTACCCGCACCGGCCACCGCAACCTCGTCCGCCACATCCCCATGATGGCACCGCAGACCGCTCGCGCTGCTGCGTCGGGCCACGTCCGATTCCGCCAGGGGTAACCAGGGTGTGTCGCAGAAGGCCACCGGCCACCACCTCGGGGATGGGGACGTGGGACGCGCGGCGACACGACGCTGCAGTCACTCCCGGTCGATCAGCTCGTGCGGGAAGCCCACCACTCTGGAGTGGCGAACCTACCGAATGCGCGCTGGTGCGCATATAGTCTTCCCAGCGAGCTCGAGAGAGTTGGCACCCGGTTTGGGCGGGCACTGCGTGCTGACTTCGTCATTCGGTCGAACGCGATCCCACGAGCGAAACGGTCGACATGCAGACACGAGACCTGACAGGGCGAGCGTTATCGTGGTGGAAGCGCTACGGGCCACTGGCTTCCGGTGCTGTGGCCTGGCTGGCGGTCCTTGCAATCGCTCTTTCGAGAGCACGTGACGCAGCAGCCACACCCGCAGCAGGTTTGGATCTGGTACCCATACGGAACGCAGGGTTGGCACTGCGCAGCGGCCATTCCATGTACGGCGTTCCGTCGTTCGTCTATCCGCCTCCAGCCTCCTTGATCGGCTGGGTGGAGTCGTTCTTCTCGCTGCACACCGATGTCGTCATCTATAGCTACTTCGAGGTTGCCGCCATCGCGGCAACCATCTTTCTGTTTCGTAGGTGTCTACGACCGGTTCGCTGGGCTCTTCTCGAAAGTGCGATTCTGGCAATCATTCTTCTCAAAGGCGACCTCGTCGTCGGTGCGTTGTGGCTGGACAATGCCAGTGTGTTGCTCCTGTTGCCCTGTGCGCTGCTGCTCATCTGGTGGGGCGGCAACCGCTGGACCCTGGGTGCCACCGTTCTCGGAATCACCCTCCTCCTCAAGCCGCTCCTCGCACCGCTCCTGGTGCTTCCACTCACCTTTCGACGATGGAAGGCGCTGATCGTCGCCATTGCGGTCGCCACCATCGGATTGCTGATCTCCATCGTGGTCTCCGGTAACGAGCGATCAATGGTCACCATCGCGAAGAAACTCGAAGGTGGTTCGAACCTCGTGAAGAATGGTGCCGTATACAACCTGTCCATCCTCGGCGTGCAGCACAACCATCACTTGAATGTCGTCGTGTTCTCCGTGATTCGACTGGCAGTCATCGTGATTGCGTTGCTCCTCGTCGTCCGTTGTATTCGCCGCAGTGTCGGGGTGTCATTGGTATCGGTGGGATCCCTGAGTGCGCTCGTGCTGAGCGCCGTGTTCCTTGCCGGGCCCTTGAGCGAGGATCACTACCTTCTCCTGCTCCTGCCGGGCGCGATGATCATGGCCTCGGGGAACTCGCGCACCGCTCGGTATCTGTTGCTCGGCGCGCTGGTGCTGGCCGGCTACTCGGCGTACTACCTCGGCGGTGTCGCGGGAAGTGCGAACGCCCTACAGCTTCGCTACGTAGCGATCGAGCTCCTGGTGTTCGCGTCGTCCGCTCTGGTGCTGATGGCGGAACGGGCGACTGGACCCGATACCGCAGGACGCAGTTCCGTCGACGAACCTTCGGAGCTCAGCACGGTGTGACCGGCGTCACGGGCTACCCGTCGGGTTTGCCCGTACGGAGCAGGTCCCTGATCCGGCAGTTGTGGAACGAGGTGCAGGCGGTCGCTGCTCGCTCCACCGACTTGATCGAGTTACCGGTCGCCCCGGTGGGCCGACATCCTCCATGCGAGGCGGTCCCGGTGCGTCCTCGCGGCGCACGCGCGATTCCCGAGGCCGCCGAGCGCGCTGCTCCTTCTGGTCGTGTGCTGGTCAGTTCGTCGGGCGCTGGTCGGTGGCCGTGCGCGACCCGAGCAACAGCTCGACCATCTCGTCGATGGAGGCGTAGACGTCGACGATCGACATCCGGCCGGCCGACCACAGCCGCAGGGTGCCGGCCATGACGTGGTCCACCATCCGGACCACCGACCCTGCCGTCACCTCGTCGAGGCCGACCAGCGCGTCCCGGAACACGGCGCCCGTCGAGCGGTCGAGGCGGGCGATGGCCTCGACGGCGAACGGGTCCGACGACACGGACAGCGCCGTGACCAGCTTGGCCAGGTTGGGCTGCTGCTGGAACGCCCGGATCGAGCGGTGCAGGACCTCGGTCAGCCGTGCCGCCGGGTCGTCACCGGCCAGGGGCCGGGCCCGGACGTTGTCCTGGAGCAGCCCGCCCCAGTGGGCCAGCGCCTCGGCGAAGAGGTGGTCCTTCGACGAGAAGTACTGGTACATCGTCCCGAGGGCGACCCCGGACGCCTCGGCCACGTCCTTCATCTGGATCTGTTCGAACGGCCGGTGTCTCGCCAGCGCCAGCGCGGCGTCGAGGATCCGGGCCCGGCGCACCCGCTGCGAGTCGGTCAGCTGACTGGGCTCGGGCACCGTCGCCGCGCGCGGACGGCTCATGCCGCCCGACCCCGGCGCCGAGGTCGCCCTCCCGAGCGCACCCGGCCCCTACGAAATGCCATTTCGATCCATGGGACTGCCTCTGACCTGCATGGTAGTTGACAAACTGAAATGGCGTTCTATCATGCGCGGACCGCCGACAGGAAGGACGTGACGATGGGGATGCCGAACGACGTGGGGATCGTCGACACGATGATCGGGTTTCCGCATGCGGACATGGCGGGCGTGTACGACTTCATCACCCGCCAGACCAAAGACCGCGAGTCCAAGGAGGACTTCAAGTTCCCGGCGGAGTACATGTTCAAGGACGTCCCGGAGAAGGAGCTCACCAAGGCCCAGGACCCGGTCGCGGTCACGCTCGGCGAAATGGACCGCTGGGGCGTCGAGCGCGGGCTCATCGGGATCGACGAGTCCGAGGGAGCGGGGGCCGACGCGCTGAAGCGCTACCCGGACCGCTTCATCCCCTCCATGTCGGTGGATCCCAACGAGGGCATGGATGGCATCCGGGCCATCGTGCGCGCCTATGAGACATGGGGCATCCGGGCCGTCGGGGTCTTCCCGTCGGGCACGTTCCCGCAGGTGGCCATCAACGACAAGCTGATGTATCCCATCTACGCCAAGTGCGTCGAGCTCGGCATCCCGGTGTTCTGCTGCGCGGGCGTGCCCGGGCCCAGGCTCAAGTACGCCCCGCAGGCCGTCGAGCTCATCGACGAGGTGATGTTCGACTTCCCCGAGCTCGTCTTCGTGACCCGGCACGGCTGCGAGCCGTGGACCGAGCTGGCCGTCAAGCTGATGCTCAAGTGGCCCGGGCTGCACTACTCGACCAGCGCCTTCGCCCCGAAGTACTACCCGAAGGACGTGATCGACTTCGCCAACAAGCGGGGCGCCGACAAGATCATCTACGCCGGGTACTTTCCGATGGGCCTGTCCCTCGAACGGATCATGACCGAGATGCGCGACGTCGGGCTCAAGGACGAGGTGTGGCCGAAGTTCCTGCGGACCAACGCCCTGCGCGTCCTCGGACTCGAGTCGTGACCCGACCGCACACCACCCACTGCACAGCGCTACCACCGACCGGGAGACCCCGATGACCACCGACTACACCACGTTCGACGCCGACAACCACTACTACGAGGCCACCGACGCCTTCACCCGCTACCTCGACAAGGGGATGGCCCGCCGCACCATGCAGTGGGCCGAGATCGACGGGCGCCAGCGCCTGCTGGTGGCCGGATCGATCAACCGATTCATCCCCAACCCGTCCTTCGACCCGGTGGCCAAGCCCGGCAGTCTGGACGAGTACTTCCGCGGCCGTAACCCGCGCGGCCAGGACATCGCCGCCCTGTTCGGCGACCTCGAGCCCATCCGTCCCGAGTACCGCGACCGCGACGCCCGGTTGGCGGTCATGGACGCCCAGGGCATCGACGGGTGCTTCATGTTCCCGACACTCGGTGTCGGGATGGAGGAGGCACTGGGCGACGACCCCGAGGCCGCGGTGGCCGCCTTCCACGCCTTCAACCGCTGGCTCGAGGACGACTGGGGCTACGCCTACAAGGAGCGCATCTTCGCGGCGCCGATGATCCCCCTGGTCGACGTCGACGCCGCGGTCGCCGAGCTCGAGGAGGTACTGGCCAAGGACGCCCGGATCGTCTGCATCAAGAGCGGGCCGGCCATCACCCGGGACGGCCGGGTCTCCCCCGGCGACGCCCGGTTCGACCCCTTCTGGGCGCGGGTGGACGAGGCCGGCGTGACGGTCGGGATCCACTCGGGCGACGCCGGCTACAACCGCTACATCGACGACTGGGAGCAGGTGGGGACGTTCCGGGCCTTCGCCTACTCGCCCCTCCGCATCGTGCTCAGCTCCAGCCGCCCCCCGTACGACACGATGGCCGCACTGGTCTGCCAGGGCGTGTTCGACCGGTTCCCGAACGTCCGCGTGGCCAGCATCGAGGCCGGCGCCGACTGGGTACCCGACCTGGTGAAGAAGTTGGCCAAGGTCTACGGCCAGAGCCCGATGGGCTTCGCCTCCGACCCGGTGGCCGCGTTCCGCCGCCACGTGTGGATCGCCCCGTTCTACGAGGACGACATCGCCCAGTTGAAGGACCTCGTCGGGCTCGACCACATCCTGTTCGGCTCGGACTGGCCGCATGCCGAGGGACTGGCCGAGCCGAGAACCTTCGCCGAGGACCTCCGCCGCTGCGGGTTCACCGAGGACGAGATCCGGACCATCATGCGCGACAACGGCCGACGGCTCACCGAGCCCGCCCGGGTGCCGGCGTGAGCGGCAACGAGGCCGCCGGACTCGCGTCCGAGGACCGGCCCACCCTGGCCCGCCTCGTGCGCGAGTACCTCCTGGACGGCCACCTCATCGACCGGGCCGGCATGCCACACCTGATCGGTGCCTTCGGCCGGGACGTGATGCGGGACATCGCCATCGACGAGTGGATGGGCGCGAGTCCCGTGTACTCCAAGCGTATGCAGCGCGTCCTCGGCTTCGAGGGCGACTCCGTCGAGACGATCTTCAAGAATCTCCAGTTCGACATCGGGTCGCCACCCCAGTTCATGGACTTCCGGTTCGAGCTGACCGACCGGGACCACGGACGGTTCTGGCTGGACCACTGCGGGGCACTGATGGACGTCGAGCCCATGGGGCCCGACTACGTGCAGGCCATGTGCCACGACATCGAGGACCCCACCTTCGACGCCACAGCCACCGCCTCCAACCCCCGGGCCCAGATGCGACCCGTCCACCGGCCACCACGTGTGCCGGCCGACCGGCAGCCGCACTGCGAGTGGACGGTGATCATCGATCAGTCCCACCCGGCCGTTCCGGTGCCGCGGCAGGCCGTGGCCATCGGGGCGACGCGGGCAGCCACGATCGAGCTCGACCCCATCGACCCCGACGACCCCGGGATCCACGACTACCCCGGGCCGTTGCTGTCCGACCAGGTGTTCGAGGACTGGTCGGCCTCGGCGTTGCGGCGGATCGCCGAGGAGGTGTGCCTGCAGGGGCACCTCCTCTCGCTGTCCTTCCTGGCCGCCACCCGGGAGCGGGTCGACACCGACGAACAGGCACGGGACATCACCCGCCGGCAGTTCACCGGCGTGGCCGGCGTGGCCTCCGCCCGCCTGCGGGCCGCCCTCGACCTCGGCTCGGGACTCGACGACGCAGCCGTCGTCCTGGCCCGCAGCCCGGGGCTCCTGCCCACGGCCTACACCGGGGTCCGGGTGGAGACGGGCGACCGGCTGCTCGTCCACGTCGACCGGTCTGCACCGGCCACGGCCGACGGGTCATGGCCCACCCTGCTGGACGCCGACCACCTCGAGCCGCTGGACGCCATCGTCGGGGCCGTCGACCGACACCTGCACTGCACCGTGGTGTCCGAGGACGCTGCCGAACTCGTCGTCGAGGTCGTGCGAGGCGACGACGAACGGCCCGTTCCCGATGACGTCCGCCTCACCGAGTTCAGCACCGCGGCGCAGTTCGAGTTCTCCGACCGGGGCACGCCGGTGGTGTTGACCCGCAAGGGATAGGCGCCCACTACGTCGGTCGGTCGGTCACATTCGATCGGCGATGGCGCCTGATGGGCACGGTGCCGCCGCTACGCTTCGTCTGGCTCCGGACAGGGGACGCACCGGGGGGTACGCATGCACGTCGTCGTCGCAGTCATCAAACCTCACCGGCTCGGCCAGGTGCGCACCGCGCTCGAGGACGCCGGGGTCCACGGCATGACCTGCACCGAGGCCCAGGGGTTCGGCCGCCAGCGGGGCCATACCGAGGTCTACCGTGGTGCGGAGTACGAGATCGACTTCGTCCCGAAGCTGCGGATCGAGGTGGTCGTCACCGCCGACCAGGTCGACACGGTGGTCGATGCCATCGTCGGCGCGGCACGGACCGGCACCATCGGCGACGGGAAGATCTGGGTCGTCCCGGTCGACTCGCTGATCCGGGTGCGCTCCGGCGAACGCGACGCCGACGCCCTCTGAGCGTCAGCGGTCAGACCAGCGCCCGCACGATTGTCGCGACCCCGGTGACCGACAACAGCAGGTCGGCCGCCCAGATGAAGTGCGAGGCCTCCATCCGCCGGCTGATCCACGAGCCTGCGGTGATCCCCGCCACACACGGGACGAGGGAGATGACAGCGAGTACGACGGTCGCCGACGGGATCAGCCCCGCCGCGGCAAGGATCGGGATCCCCAGCACGTCGCCGATGAGGAGCACCGCCGACACGGTGGCCCGGAATTCGTCACCCTGCAGGTTGCGGCGCCGCAGCTCGTAGACGACGGGCGGCCCGCTGGTGGCCACCGACGTGGCCAGCACACCGCTCACGAAGCCCAGTGAGACGGTGCGCCACCGCGGGGCCGGCGCCATGTCGGTACCTCCCAGTCGGGACGACCCGATGATCCACGCCGCGGCGACGCAGGTGGATCATCATCCACGAGCTGGTGGCTGTTGCGTCGAGGAGGGCGATCACGACGGCCGTCTTGGAGGGCACCGCGAAGGTCAGCAGCGGGACGGCGAGGAGGGCGAACCCGAAGCCGACGGTGCGCTGCAGTACCGAGGCGAGGAACACGATGCCGCACACGCCGGCAACGGTGGTGGCGGTCAACACCGGGGCCAACATAGACCCCCCACTCCACCCGGTTCCGGGGCCGGGACCTACGCCGGCCGGCGACGGGTGGCGGATGGCGACCGGGGCCGGCCCGCCCGATGGAGCAGCGTCAGGCCTACGCTGCGGACGGTGGGTCCACGACAGGGACGACCACCGTGGCATGCCAGAGGACGACGTACTGCGGGCATCCGCCGGGAGTGGCACAGACGGGTGTGCCGGTGGCGCTGAGGCCGGCCGTGCCGTAGTTGACGACGCGGAACACGGTGGTCGAGGCGCCTGTGGTCGTCGTCCCTTCCGACACGAGTGCGAGGACCGGAGTGCTCTGCGTCACCTGGGCGACCGACCACTTCAGATGGTCACCCGAGAGCTTGACCACCACCAGTTCACCCTTGGTGGCGAGCACGGTGGCGCCGTCACTCGAGACGGTGAGCGTGACCTTCTTGGCCACCGGTGGCGTCGGCGTGGCGGCGCCCGCCACCACCGTGCAGGCCGAGGCCAGGGTCAGTGCGGACACCGCCAGTCCGATCCCGAACGCTGTGATCCTGCTTCGCATGATGCCCCCTGTCGACGGTGCGGCAGCTTCGGCGACGCCGCCTGTCTCTAGAAACGTACGCCCGACCGCAGCGTTACAGCCCCGTCCGGTGCGACCCGACGACCAAGAGACAGTTCATTGACACGTGCCGGGCGCCACGCCGACTGGATCACGGGGTCCGGACGGAGTGGTTGGTCCCTTGGTCGGCCACGTGCGGAATCTGGGGGTGGCTGGACCCCCGCACTCGCGTGAGCTCGACGTGCCGGATGGCGGGCATGTCGTTTTCCGCCTGCACCGTGGGGCCACCATTCGTAGCCATGTCGACGATCGGGCCGAGCCCGAGGCCGACGCCGCTCCCGTAGAAGGGAGCCGTGCCGTAGTTGAACAGCCCTCCGTCGACGGCCGAGAACCAGTAGCCGCCCCCGTCGGGCATCGCGGCCATGGAGACGATCGGCTGGTTGAGCTGGATGTTGCCGGCGGAGCCATAGAACGTCGCGTCGCCGTAGGCGAACACGCCTCCGTCGGAGGCCACCAGCCAGTAGCCCTTGCCGTCAGGTGTGGCGGCCATGCCGACGATCGGCTGGTTGAGGTGGATGTTGCCGGCGGAGCCGTAGAACACGGCGTCGCCGTAGGAGAAGATGCCGCCGTCCGACGCGACCAGCCAGTAGCCCTTGCCGTCAGGTGTGGCGGCCATGCCGACGATCGGCTGGTTGAGGTGGATGTTGCCGGCGGAGCCGTAGAACGTTGCGTCGCCGTAGGAGAAGATGCCGCCGTCCGACGCGACCATCCAGTAGCCGCCTGCGTCCCCGGTCCTCGACATGCCGACGATCGGCTTGTTGAGGGCGATGTTGCCCGCCGAGCCGTAGAACGCAGCATTGCCGTAGGAGAAGATGCCGCCGTCCGATGCCACCAACCAGTAGCCGCCGTTGTTGCCGGTCGGCGTGATGGCGACGATGGGCTGGTTGAGCTGGAGGTTCCCCGCGTCGCCGAAGTACGGGGCATCGCCCGCGTAGGCGACGTCACCGAATTCGTCGACCTGGTAGTAGCCGATCTCACCGGATCCCGTCAGCTGCACCGTCGTGGGCGTCGTGTCCGCCGACCCCTTGATGGACAGTGTGGCCGGCCGGGGTCCGAGCGCTCCGGGAAAGAAGTAGACGTCGATCACGCAGGAGGCCCCCGCCGCGAGGACGATGGTCGAGACGGTGCCCGGGCAATTCGCTGCCGAGTCGATCTGGTAGTCGTCCGCCCCCACCCCGGTGTAGGTCACGTCACCGCGCGATCCGCCGATCGTGTCGGTGGTGCTTCCGTTGTTGGTGAGGGTGAACGTGTCGGGCCCGTTGTAGGTCCCGAGAGGCGGTGCGCCCAGATCCAGGGTGGTGGGAGATGCTCCGAGTACGGCGGGACGGACGGTGCTCGCCACCGCAGCCCCACCCGTGCCGATGACCACGAGTCCGGATCCCGCGACCAGCAGTCCAGCCAATGCCGTGGTGAGGAGTCGCTTCGTCCTACGGCCTGTTTCCATCTTCGTCCCGCCGATCTCCGGTGGCCGGTCCACCAGGTCGCCGAATGGTAGCGGTCTTCTGGGTCGGCGTTCAGGACCAACGACGTTCGAATCGCAACCGTTGTTGCGTTCAATGGGACGTGTCGACCCGATCGTCTTCGGTTCGGAGCCGTCCCCTGCTCGTCAGTCGCCGAGGAGGCCGATGAGCCACCCTGGGCCCACCACGCCCGCACCCAGTGCCCCGGCCCGCCGTCTCAGTTCACGATCCGCGGACACGAGCGTCACCTGGTCGGAGGTGTCACCGATCACGGCAATGAGCGTGTCGTCACCACTCCCCTGCGCATGGACCACGGCCACGCCGTCGGAGACGCCCTCCTCGACACCGCTGCGAGCGGCTCCCTCGAGGACCACGACAGCGGGTTCGGTGATCCGACCCAGTGTGACCGCTGCGCGCAACCGCTCCACGAACGACCGGGCCGCTCCCGGCCGATCACGCCACCACCCCGTCGGTCGTGAACCGATCACATTCGCTGCGTCGACGAGGAGCACGACGTCAGTCTTCCCGGCATTCGATACACAGGTCGTCGGCACCGGGCCCGGCTCCCGTGCGGCGCCCGACAGGCGGCGCGATCCGGCTCCAGCGGCCGCCCGGCGAACGGTCGTACCCGGCGTCTCGGGTCGACACCCTCGGTCAGCGGCCCTCGTTCAGCGCCACAGCTGCTCGTACGAGCGCCTTGAATGCCTCCTGGTCGATCTCTTCGCCCTCACGAATGTCGATGGCCCGGCGGGTCTTGCCCTCCAGGCTCGAGTTGAACAGATGTGAAGGGTCCTCGAGGGATGCCCCCTTGGCGAAGGTGATCTTCACGTAGCTCTTGTAGATCTCGCCCGTGCAGATCATGCCGTCGTGTGACCAGAGCGGGACACCGTCCGGATTCGAAGGCTTCTTCCACTTCTGCTCCTCGACCACGTCAGGATCAGCCTGTTCGATCAATCGGCGAAGGCTGGAGAGCGTCGCAATCCGCCAGTCATCCGGCTGGGTGGAATCCTTTGCCTTGGGAGAGTCGCTCGTGGCCATGTGCTCGGGTCGCCCTTCGTCGCCGTCCGGTCTCCTGGACGAGGTTAGATGAACGCATGCACGAGCTCGCCTGTCATCAATCGGCTCCACCGGTACACAGGCCCTGACCTGGTGGCCGGGTGTCCCGCCGGCCCTCCACCCCGGGCCCTCGGAACAGCAAGATGTCCACCGACACGGTCGATCGTGACCACCCCGGAGCGTCGGTAAGCTGCCCGCGTGACAAGGCTCGAGAACGTGGAGAACAGCACAGACAGGAAGAGGAGCGCCAACCTGCTGTCCTCGAACCCGGGTCGTGACGTCCAACGGGTCGGAACGGCCCGCTTCTTGGGAGAGGATGTCGCCAAGATCCACGACCCGGTGTGGGCCGTGCTGGGCAATCTCGGGGACAGCCAGTGCTACCTGGGAGTCCAGGACAAGGTGGCGGCGGTGCAGGCAGCCATGTCCCGGCGTATCGCGCGCGACGACCTGCAGGTGCGTCTGATCGCGCCGACCTTCACCGTTGGGGTGTCGGACGGCCAGCTCAACGGCACCCCGGAGATGCGCTTCTCCCTCATCGGTCGCGAGCTCGTCAACGACGCCGCTTCCGTGCACGTGGCTGCCAACCGGGTGGCCGGTCTGATCGGTGTGGTCGCCTGCGACAAGCCTCCGGTCGGGACGGTCGCCGCACTTCTGGAACAGAACGTTCCCTCGGTGATCCTGTCCGACGGGTCGATCAAGCCCGGCCATGACCCGGACACCGGGGAACGTATCGACCTGGTCGCTGCCTTCCAGGCGGCGTCGGACCCCGATGACGAGGCCCGTGCCCAGATCGCCCTGCATGCATGCCCCGGCCAGGGCAGTTGTGGCGGCATGTTCACGTACAACACGATGCAGTCGTTCATCGGAGTGCTGGGGTTGGAACCCCTCCACATGGTGGCGCCGACCTCTGACGACCCTCGACGCATCGCGGAGTTCCCCGATCAGCTCGTCGACTGTCTCGTCACCATGGCCGAGCGCGGCATCCGTCCACGGGACATCGTCACGCCCGCGTCACTGCGCAACGCGTTGACCGTCGCGATCGCCATGGGCGGCTCGACCAATGTCATGTTGCACAGTGTCGAGATCGCCCGTGCCGCCGGCATCGACCTGTGGGAGGACGTCCTCAGCCAGGACGAGTTCAACGCACTCTCCCGCCGCCTACCGGTGATCGTCAACATGCGCCCGTTCGGTTCCTACTCGATGGTCGATGTCGACGCCGAAGGGGGACTTCCCACGGTGGTCAGCGAGCTGCTCAGCGCCGGTTACCTCGATGGCGACACCATCACCTGCACCGGCGAGACCCTTGGCGAACAGATCGAGCGGTTGGCACCACCAGCTGCTGATCACCGTGTCATCCACTCGGCATCCCAGCCGTTCAAGGACACCGGCGGCCTGCGCCTCCTGCGGGGGAACCTCGCTCCCGACGGAGGGGCGATCCTGAAGCTCGCTGGCGTCGAAGGCGGCATGGCCGGTGGGGTCTTCACGGGCACCGCCCGGGTGTTCAACAGCGAGCGGGCACTGATCGAGGCCCTGGATGACCGGCCCGACGACTTCCAGGACAACGACATGGTCGTGATCCGGTACGAAGGACCTCGCGGCGCTCCCGGGATGCCCGAGATGTTGGACCCCACATCGAAGATCACCACGTTGTGCCGTCAGCGCGGGATCACCATCGCCCTCATGACCGACGCCCGGTTCTCCGGGGGTTCCGTCGGTCTCGTCATCGGCCACGTCGCGCCTGAGGCCCTCCTCGGTGGGCCCATCGCACTGGTGGAGGACGGCGACGCGATCACCGTCGACATCAACGATGACCGGATCGACTGCGTCCAGCTCGCGGATCCGGCAGTCTTCGCTGGGCGCACAGCGGCGTGGACGGCTGCAGTCACGTCGAACGGTGGCCTGCATCCGGACGCCACCCCGGTGACCCACCGGGTGCTCAAGCGGATGCGCGCCACGGCCCTTCCGGCGTTGCTCGGAGGCGGCATGTCAGCCGGCTAGGTGCCCATCGGCCCATACGGGACCCGGCTGTTCGGGTCCCCTGGCTACCGATCCGGCAGGTGCGGACGGCCCGCTTCCGGGCTTGATGACGAAGAGTGAGGCGCTGCCGGGCAACGGTTGCTCCAGGAACTGTGCCGGGCGGGAGGACCGCCCTTTCCCCGCCTTCGCGCACCTGTTGCCGGCCCCGGCCGGGACCGCGACGGCGAGTAGCGTCGAACGTCATGGATGCCGCCGCCCCGACGGGCACCCCTGCCGACCACGGATTCCGGATGCCGCCCGAGACGGCCCCGCACGAGCGAATGCTCATGGCGTGGCCGTGCCGGCGCGAGCTCTGGGGGGGCGAGCTGGCCGCGGCACGGCGTGCGTATGCCGAGGTCGCCAACGCCGTGGCCGCCTTCGAGCCGGTGACGATGGTGGTGCCCGACGAGGCGGCCGCCGATGAGGCCCGGGCCCTGCTGGCCGGCAGCGTCGACCTGGTCGAGCTGCCGATCGACGACTCGTGGATGCGCGACAGCGGGCCGATCTTCGCACTCGACATGGCCGGCCGACGGGCCGGGGTCCACTTCCGGTTCAACGCGTGGGGCGAGAAATTCGCCGGCTGGGACCGCGACGAGGCCGCCGGCGGCGTCCTCGCCGAGCTGTACGGCGACGTGGCGTTCGAGGCGCCGATCGTTCTCGAGGGCGGCTCGATCCTCGTCGACGAGCGGGGGCACCTCGTCACCACCGAGCAGTGCCTGCTCGCCCCGAACCGGAACCCGGAGCTGGAGCAGTCCGCCATCGAGGACGTCCTCCGCTCCTACCTCGGGGTGACCGGCGTGGTCTGGCTCGGACGGGGACTGGTCGCCGACCGCGACACCGACGGGCACGTCGACGGCATCGCCACCTTCAACGATGCCGGCCAGCTGCTCTTGCAGTCGCGGCCGCCCGGCGACCCCGACCACGAGACGATGGCGGAGAACCGCGAGCGCGCCGTCGCCGCCGGCCTCGACGTCGTGACGTTTCCGCCGCTGGCCTACGGCGAGGTGGCCGACACCCGCGTGCCCAACGCCTACCTCAACCTGACCCTGTGCAACGGAGGGGTGATCGTCCCTCTGGCCGGCGGGTCCTCCGCCGACGCCGACGAGGAGGCGCTCGAGCGCCTTACGGCCGCCTTCCCCGGACGCGACGTGGTCGGCGTCCCCGGACTGGTCATCGCCTACGGCGGCGGCGGCCCGCACTGCATCACCCAGCAGGTGCCGGCGCGGGTGGGGACGGAGTGAGGCTGCTCACGGCTTCGCCGGGCGTCTCGTACGCGCGGGTGGGAGCGGGTCGACCACGCCCGATCCGGGTCGGGGCCGTCCAGCACCGCTGGCACCCCGACCCCGACGAGCACCGTGCCGCCCTGGCCGAGGGCGTCCGGATGGCGGTCGGTGAGGGCGCCCGCCTGGTCTGCCTGCAGGAGCTGACCCTCTCCCCCTATTTCGCCGTCACCCCCGATGGCCCCCGACCGGGCGTCGAGCCCGAACCCCTTGAAGGCGGCCCGACCACGGCATTCGCTGCCGCGCTCGCCGGCGAGACCGGCGCCTTCGTGCACGCGTCCCTGTGGGAGGCCCGGCCGGGCCGGACCCTCGGGTACAACACCGCCGTCGTCATGGCGCCCGACGGCACGCTGGCGTCGAGGACTCGCAAGCTCCACATCCCGATCACCGCCGGCTACTACGAGGACCGCTACTTCGAACCGGGGCCGGCCGAGGATGCGGCCCGCCCGCTGCAGATCGGCGAGGCGCGGTTCGGCTTCCCCACCTGCTGGGACCAGTGGTTCCCCGAGCTGGCCCGGGCGTACGCCCTCGCCGGCACGGACGTCCTCGTCTATCCGACAGCCATCGGATCGGAGCCCGACCACCCCGGGTTCGACACCGAGCCGCTGTGGGAGACGGTGATCCTCGCGAACGGGATCGCCAACGGCACGTTCATGGTGGCCGTCAACCGGATCGGCACCGAGGACCCGCTCACCTTCTACGGCTCGTCGTTCATCTCCGACCCCTACGGTCGCAAGCTGGTCCAGGCGCCGCGGGACGAGCCGGCCGTGCTCGTGGCCGACCTCGACCTCGGGCAGCGGGAGGACTGGCTCAACCTGTTCCCGCTTCTGGCCACGCGCCGCCCGGACGCCTACGGGGGGCTCTGCGCCCCGTCGCGGTAGGGGCGGGGTCGCAGGGCTCCCGCTGCGTGGCGGAAGCCCTCCTCACTCCTTTGCACCGACCCCGCAGCTCCGGTGTCATCGATGCGAGATCGGATGACACGTGCCGCGGAATGCCGATGACACCGGAGCTGAGTTCACCTCAGCTGTGAACTCGCGCGGAATGTCGCTGGAATTCTCAGCGGTGACATCTCGGGACCGTGAGGGGCCGCCGCGGTGCACGCCAGGACTCCGACACGACGGGGGACACGAGAATCTTGCCCAGCTTCAGCTGTGACGTCGCGTGGGGTGCGCCTCGAAAGCGCGGCCGTGTGCAGCACGGCGGCCGACAGCCGGAGCCTGGTCCGGACTCGGCGGAGTTCTCGGAGATGACATCTTCAGATCGTGGAGCCGCTGACTGTCGCGCCGCCTCGAGCTCGAGCTCACCTGGCTGTTGCAGGTTGCCCGGAGCGGCTATCGCCTGACTCCACAGCGTGTGGGGGCGATGGAAGGGACGCTGACGGATTCGGGAAATTCGGCTCTACTGCCGAGGAAGGAGTCCCTCTACGTTCGTAGCCAGGTCGAGCGGCTACGTGGCGAGAAGGTGAGGTTCCCCATGGGCGACGGAAAGGTAAGGGCGGGATGGGTCGCTCGGCGATCGCAGGTGGCGATACGTGGTCGTCGTCGGAGGAGTCTGACGAAGTGGCTTGTCGCTTCGACGCTGTTTGTCGCAGCGGCGATCGCCGGCACCGCGCAGTTGTCGTCTGCCGGAGCAGACTCTGGTCTCGGGCGGCCCGCGAGTCCGATCCACCAGGGAATCCCACGATCCACCACTGCAATGCTCATGGCCGAGCGGTGCGCAGCGGCGTCCCACGGTCTCGACAATCCACCGCAGGTTCGCCTGCCGGCCAGAGCTGTTGCGCCTCGGTGCGGACCTGCGTCGGTCAACCAGGGGAACTCCCTCGCTGGCGTGTCCTGTGCCAGCTCCGACGACTGCGCGGCGGTCGGCATGACGAACACCCTCTCCGGTGAGCCACGGACACTGGCCGAATCGTGGAACGGCGGTGCATGGTCGGTCGCTCCCAGTCCGAGTCCGGGAGTTGCCAGCTTCCTCACCGGCGTGTCCTGTGCGAACGCGGACGCCTGCGTTGCCGTGGGCGGCTACTACACGAGTACCGCGGAACGGACCTTGATCGAATCATGGAACGGGGCGTCGTGGACGGTGATGCCCAGTCCGAACGAGCAGGCCGCCAGCGGGCTCGCGAGCGTGTCGTGCACAGGAGCCGGTGCGTGCACGGCCGTCGGCTTCTACTCGTACAACGCCTACGTGTACGACCAACCGCAGACCCTGATCGAGTCGTGGAACGGGTCGGACTGGTCGATCGTCCCCAGTCCCAGCCCCGGGTACGCCAACTACCTGGAGGGTGTGTCCTGCCCGCATGCCACCGCATGCGTGGCAGTCGGCTGGATCGAGAATGCCTCGGGCTTCAGTGCGACCCTCGCCGAGTCCTGGAACGGGAGCGCGTGGTCCGTGGTCCCCAGCCCGAACGTCGGGACCTCTCAGAACACGTTCGACGGCGTGTCCTGCGCGAGCCCGACCAGCTGCGTGGCCGTGGGTTCTTCCAGTGACCCATCAAGCCCGTCGCGGACGCTGGCCGAGACGTGGAACGGGCTCACGTGGACCGTCACACCCGGTCCCGCGACGCCGGGCGGCGGCAGCGTCCTCCAGGGCGCGTCCTGCGCCACCACGTCCACCTGCGAGGCGGTGGGGATCCAGGTCACCCTAACCTCGAAAATTCGTCCCACCCCTGATCCGAGGTTGCGCGCGTCCGCGTAAAAGCCCCCCTGTCCTGGGAGAATGTGAGTCTCTACACAACACATCAACCAGGCTCAGGAGGGCTCCTTGAAGGTGCACGATAGTCGC
>PLRX01000145.1 GCA_003164095.1 Acidimicrobiaceae bacterium
CACACCGCCTGGTGAATGGTTACGCAAGAACCGCATGCGGGTGGCCGTCACCAACGCAGCCATCGAGGAAGGCCTGTCGGTCGCCGAGATCGCCGAGGTCTTCACCATCCCGCACGACGTCGTGGCGTCGATCTCCGCCGAGCATCCTCGAGCGGACGTCGCCTGAGCCGAGTAGTTCCGGGGTTTCCGACCCGGCGGCTCGCCCGCCGGACCGGGTGGGGCACTGGACCTGTCCGACCGTTCAAGCCACCCATCCGGTGGTGATGTTGCACAGTGCCATGATGTCCCGATGTCTGCGCAGCTGAGTGACCTGACGAACGCGATCGCCAACTTGATCAATGCCAACGAGCGGATGCGGGTGAACCTCGACGCCAATGCCGTCGTACTCAAGCAGGCACTGCTGCGCCTCAAGGACGGCACCGAGTTCCGGGACGCACTGCACCTCCTGCCGTCGGTCGATCAGCGGGCGATGGCCATGCAGACACTGGCGGTGCTGGTCGACGCCCGCCAGGAGCTCAGTGTCACGCTCGTGTCCGCCGCCCTGGGTTCCGGCATGACGCTGGACGAGCTGGCAGAGCGCCTGGAGCTGACCGCCGACGAGGTCGCGGCGACCGCCGGGATCGTACGTCCTGACGCAGGCTGAACCCGTGGCGGTTCATCCTCAACCGACCTCCTAGCTCCGGCTCCGGTCGGTGGCACCCGCGCCCCTGGCGGGGTCCGCCGCCCGCCCCTCCCCGGACCGTCGAACGTACACCTGGAGACGAGCTGAGGGGACACGCCCCCATGTTCCGGCAGGCGGTCCTTGTCCTCAGCTGTAGCGAAGCCGATTGCGTTTTGCGTCCTTCAGGCGCACAGTGTCACCAGGTGGCGGACCCGAGGGGACTGCCGGCGTTGACGGGGGGCGGCGCCGGCAAGACCCGTCGTCTCAACACCCCTCTAGCCGATGGTGACCAAGTACTAGGTTGGGACTCGTCGATCCGTCGAGCGGGCACCGCCGCCCAGCCTCCGGAACGATGCAGTACCGCCCGTCTCCTCCCGCCAGGAGACGGGCGCGCCCGGACGCTGAGTGGAGCCGTTCGAAGCGACCCCCGGACCACCGGACCGGGGCGGAATCGGTCCGGTGGGCGGGCGGTCAACGGGCCACGTCGTGGTCGGACGACGTCGCCGCCGGAGATCCTGCCCGCCGCCCGCCCCGTCAAACGTCCGGCGTGCTCCGGTGCCCGTGATGATGGGCACGTCGACTCCGGCGCCGATCCGTCATCCGGGCGTCGCCGGCGCGGCTGGTCCGGTCGGCGGTCGCTCAGTCAGTCGGCCCGGCAACGGCGGGTGGTCCGGTCACCGAGCCGAGCCATGTGCGCACCTCGTCGACGAGGGTGCCCCGGCGCCACGTCCGGTGCATCGGATGGTCGATGTCGGGCACGACCCGGCACGTGACCGCACCCCGGCGCAGAGCGTTCGACCATGTGCGCCCGATCCGGTCCTCGAGGAACTCGAGCCCGTCGTCGCCCTCGGCGAAGAGCGCCAGCACCGGGGTGCCGGAGGCGTCGATGTCGCGCACCCAGTCGGCGGCCGGGTGGCGGACCCCGATGACGTCGAGCGCCGACCACACGCCGAGTCGCCGGCCGCGCTTGAAGCGTCGGATCTCCCCGGTGCGACGCACCCGCGTCTCGGTACCGATGTCGGCCTCCACGGGATCGCCGGGCTGCCAGTAGAGCTGGGGGTTGATGGCGATCACCCCGTCGAGACGGTGGGTCACCGCGGACCTGAGCGCTACCCACGCCCCAGCGCACAGGCCGGCCACCAGCACCCGCTCGTGACCCTGTTCCCGAAGGTCGTCCACCACCGAGGCGATCTCGTCGACGCAGTGCGCGTCATACGGCCGGCCGGGGGCATGGCCGAGGTCCGGGCTCTCGCCCCAGCCCGAGAAGTCCAGCCGGACGGACGTGTAGCCGCTCGGCGCCAGAGCCCGGGCGTAGTCGACCCATGCCCTGCCCGGCCCGACGTGGGGCTCCGAACCGGAGTTGCACCACACGACCGTCGCCCGACTCGTCCCTTCGGCGTCGGTCTGGATGCCGACGAGGCGCTCGCGTCCCAGCCGGACGACCCGTTCGGTCACCCCATCGATCCGAGCCGTCCCGGCATCGTCCGACGCCTGCTCGACGGTGGTCCGTGCCGGCGTGGACCGGCCCACCCAGTCGCTGACCGCCTGCACCACCGCGTCAGGCACATCGGAGTACTCCGTCGGCCGGTCGAGAGCGACGTCGGAGCCGGGTGGGGTTCCATGGTCGGTCGCGGCCCCGAGGGACCGCAGTCGCGCCAGCAGCGCGTCGCTGGCCTGGCGGTCGTCGCGGTCGACGACCAGCACCTGGGGTGCGGGGCGTTCCTCGAGCTTCGTGACGTCGACGGTCCGCAGCCGTTCGAGGGTATCGGGGCCCAGGACACTGCCGGCGTGTGCGATGCCGCCCCCGACCACGTCGATGTCGTCGGGGACCGGCTGCGAGAGGAGCTTCAGCTCGCGGACATAGGCCCGCCCGCGCTCCACCGGCGCCCACGCCACGATCCGGTCAGCTCCCACCGAGGCGCCCTCGAGTAGCGCGAGCGTCGCACCGAAGCGGACACCGGCGACGACCAACGACGACGAGCCGTTGCTGCGCAGGAGCGTCACCGCCTCCCCCACCGACCGCCGCCACGCACCGAGCCGGTCCGGGTCGGCGGACCCGCCAGAGGAGTCACCGGTCCCCTCGAGGTCGAAGCGGAGCACACTGCACCCCTGCGCCGCCAGGCGCTCGGCCAACGTCCGCAGGGCGCGGTGCGTCGTCCAGTACTCGTAGCCGAGCGGGGGCACCACGACGACGCCTGTCTCCCCCGGCCCGGACGCCGGCTGGGTCAGCCACCCGAGGAGCGGACGGTCGGCCGGACCGAACCAGACCGCGCGCTGACGGAGCGAGCGCACCGCAACCGGTGTTGCCATGGGCTCGTGATCAACCGCACCGGAAAGCCGATCAGGAAGTGTCGTGATACCCCGTTCTACCTGTTGGGAGCCGGAATTGTCGATCGCGACCACTCCCCGTGGGAGACTCGTCCGATGCCGGACGGCGACGCCACCGCATCGTTGGACGAGACGAACCGCCCGTTGTGGGCGGGGGTGACTGCCGAGTACGCCGTCGAGGGCTGGGGCGACCCCGGCGAGCCGTGTGCCCTGATCCTGGCGGCGGACCGGGCGCGGGGCCGGCCGGTGCTCGATCTGGGGGTGGGAGCCGGTCGGACGACGGCGCTGCTGCGACTGGTCTCGTCGGACTACATCGGCGTCGATTACACCCCTGAACTGGTCGAACTGTGTAAGCAGCGGCATCCGGACGCCGACATCCGGCTCGGCGACGCTCGTGATCTGACGGGTCTCGACGACGGCTCGGTTGGCCTGGTCGTGTTCAGCAACAACGGGATCGACGCCGTCGACCACGACGGGCGAGAGCGCGTCCTGTCCGAGGCGCACCGGGTGCTGGGTCCCGACGGCATCCTTTGCTACTCGACCCTCAACAAGGGCGGGCCGCTGTTCGGCGCCCATCCCGGCAATGCGCCCGCCATCACCTGGGAGATCGGCTCGCTCCTCCCAGCCGCCCCGGTCTCAGGAGCAGATGACGGTACCACCGGCGCGGAGTCGCTGGCCGACGACGTCGGCATGCGCGCCGTCAGGAACTGGCGGCGCTTGCGGGGCCGGACCCGCGACGAGGGCGAGTGGGGCCTCGCACCGTTCGCCGCCCATCAGTTCGGACTGCTCACCCACTTCATCACCCTCGCCGGTGCCGAGCGCGAGTTGGACCGCCACGGCTTCGACCTCGAGGCCGTCGTGCCGTGCGACCGCCCCATCGCACTCGCCCCCGGCGAAGGCACCGACGCGATGTACTTCCACCTGGTGGCCCGCCGCCGCTGACCGCGCTTCCGGCCCGCAGACGTGCTCACCTCGGCACGTACGTCGGTGAGTGGGTCGTGGGAGGATCTGGGCATGGACACCCCGGAACCGGCTGACGGCCTGGCCGTCACGGACCGCACCCGACTGCGGCGCCACGACCGGGAGGGCTCCCACGAGCGGGCCGACCTGTACGAGGTCCTCGATGCCGGGTTCGTCTGCCACCTGGGCCTCCAGACCCCCGACGGGCCTATGGTCCTGCCCACCAGCTACGGCCGCCACGGCGACCGTCTCTACCTGCACGGCTCGGTGGCCAGCCGCAGCCTCCGGGCGGCGCTCGACCGGGTGCCGATGTGTGTGACCGTCACCCACGTCGACGGGGTCGTCGTGGCCCGGTCGGTGTTCGAGCACGCCCTCAACTACCGGTCCGCCATCATCTATGGCACGCCGGGCGTACTCACCGAACCGGAGGACAAGCGGGCCGGCATGCACGCCATCGCCGAGCAGATCGCACCGGGCCAGTGGGGCTACGCCCGTGAGCCCTCGGACGAGGAGCTGGCCGTCACCACCGTGCTCGTCCTCCCGCTCGAGGAGGCATCGGTGAAGGTGCGCACCGGACCCCCGCTCGACGGCGGCGGGCCCGACGCCGACCGCCCGGTGTGGGCGGGCGAGATCCCCCTGCGCACCGTGCGGCTCGAACCCCGCCCGGACCCCTCCCTCCGGGGCCAGGTGCCGCTGCCGCCGCACCTGGCCGGCCCCGGCGTGGCCGGTGGCGCCCCGCCGTGGACTCCCACCGGCTGAATTCCTCCCGTCCGACCGACCTCGGTCAGGCGAGCCGTTCCTCCACCGCCCGGACCTTCGCCTGCATCCGGTCGTCCGGGACCCCGGGTCGGTAGTCGATCTTGACCACCACCGAGGCCCTGCCGGCCTCCCGACCGACGAGCTCCGTACATGCCCGCAGGACGGGCATCACCTCGTCCCACTCCCCCTCGATGTTGGTGAACATCGAGTTCGTCTCGTTGGGGAGGCCGCTGGCCCGGACGATGCGGACGCACTCGGCCACCAGGTCGGCGACGGAGTCGCCGGTCCCGAGTGGGGTGATGGAGAACGCGACGAGCATGTGCCCAGCTTCCCACCTGGGCATGATGCTGGCTGTTCGGTAACGATCCGTCCGAATCGGTCGTTGTCCCGAGTATGGATGTGATGTCCGCGGACGCAATCCCTCACCCAGGAGGCGAAGCGAAGCGGCCCGGCGCCTCCGTTGCCGCAGTTCCACGCCGGCGTGGCGCCGGTCGCCCCGGCGGTACCGGTCGGCCCAGCACGGTCGGTGCCGGCGGCAGGTCGGTGCGGTTGGGCAGGCGACCGGCCGTGGTGCCAGCCGACCGGACCATCCTGGCAGCCGCCCAGGGCCACTATCGCGGGCTCCGGCTCCCGGGGTCCGCCTGGTCGAGGTCCCGGTGGCACCCCCGCCTCGACGTGCTCGTCACCGCCGGTCAGTTATGGGTGACCGGCAATGGTGAGACCCGCCGCTATGCGGTGGCCGACATGGTCCTCGCCTCCTTCGCCACCAGCCCCCAGGGGGCGATGCGGGTCGACTTCCTCGACGGCGGGTCCCTGTGGATCACCCTCGACGACAACGGCACCGTGCTCGAGACCCTGCGCCACGAGATCTGGGAGTACGAGAAGGGCCTGCTCTTCGACCGCACCGACCTCGACTGGGCGCTCGACGTGTCCCCCGCGCAACTGGCCGAGTCCGAGGCACTGCTGACCGCGGCCCTCGACGTCCCGGGCGACCACGCCGGCCCCGGCTTCAGCCGCCTCAAACGTCAGGACATGATGCGCCGGTCGGCCGGGCTGCGGCGTGCCGCCCGGGTCGACGCCCTGCGACGGAGGCGGCGCCGGATGCTCGGACAGGCCGACCCGGGCGGGCCGGGCACGTCCGGCGCCTGACCGACGTGTCCGGCGCCGGGCTCACTGGTTCGTCTTGACCGCGGCCCGCAGTTGGGAAGGCGCGGCGATCTTGGTGGAGATGGTCACCACCGTCGATGCGGTGACGGTGGCCGGCTCGACCTGGAGGTAGAGGAGCCCGCTGACCGCCATCGCCGTCGTGCTGGTGATGGTGGTGGTGGAGTTCTTCGACAGGGTTCCCCCCACCTGGGTGCCGGCGCCACCGGAGCACTTGGTCGACACCCAGGCCACGGCACACTGGAACGCCTTGAAGGTGGGAGTGCCGGCCGGGTTGGAGACGGTCACCGAGTAGGACTCGGCGACCAGTGCGACCGTCCCGTTGTTGGTGACGTTCGACGTCTGGTCGGTGTTCGTGGTGAACGTCATCGTGGTCACCGAGGCCGTCACCCCCCAGGACGCGGAGGTGACCGACTCGTTGCCCACGGCCGTCCCCCTGAGGCCGGCGGCGCCGGCGAGCGGGGGGACGATCGCCACACCGAGCAGCAGGACGGCCGCCGAGGCGACCGTCCTGCATGCTGTGCGGTGTGTGAGGTCCTTCATCTACCGGTCAGCGACTACTGGTTGGTGACGACGCCGGTGCGCTGCTGCTCGGTGAAGGTGAAGGTCAGTGCCGCGGTCAGGCCCTGGATCGTCGAACCGGGGGCGACACCGTTGGTCGAGGTCTCGGTGGCGACCAGGCCCAGGCTGAACTGCACATGAGCCAGTTGTCCGGTCGCCGCCACGAGTGCGGGGACGTTCGACAACGCGGTCGCCGTGGACAGCGCGCTCAGTTGCGTGTTGGCCAGGATCGAGGTCGTCGTGCCCGAGCAGACGCCGGTGGCGACGGTCCACGTGACAGAGCACTGGGTGGCCGTCAGCGTCAGACCCTCACCGGCAACGCTCCCGTTGGTCAGTGCGTTGAGCGGCGAGCCGGCCACGGCCAGCGTCATGCCGGCGGCCGAGGCCAGTGTGCCGGTGTTGTTGATGTTGACGTACACGTTGTCGCTGTCGCCCGGGGCCATCTTCGGGGTGAAGGTGCTGAACCCGCTGGAGGTCCCGTCGGCGGTGAGCGTCATGTTGAGTGTGCCGGAGGTCACGCTCTCGGACCCGGTGGCGGTGGCGGACAGCCCGGCGTAGACGCCGGCCGTGGCCAGGAGGCCGACCGAGGTGGCGAGGAGGCCGGCGACGGCGATCTTGCCGTAGCCTGCGCCCCCCTTGCTGACGGCGTGATGGTGCTTGGACACTGCATTCTCCTTGGTGGTCTTCTACATCTATGAATGGGATGGGTACTGCGGGGATGCTGTACTGCTCGCGGTCAGGACCTCCCGCCGGCGAATCGACGCCGGGGGGTGGCCCGTCCGGTCAGGCGGTGCCTGCCGTGGTCCGGCGGTCCGGGGACCGCTGGGGCTGAGGCCCACTTCATGCATGCCCAGGCGGCCAGCAGGCCGCCCACCAGAGCGAGCACGATCTGCCCGGAGCCCCGGAGGAAGACCAGGACCCGTCCGAGCGCCGGGACGGAGCCGATGACCCGGTTGACGGTGGGGGTGACGAGCTTGGCGTGCCACGGGTCGCCGACCTTGTTGGCGTCGCCCTTGGTGGTGATGACCGGCGCGTCCTCCAGGCCGGTGACCGAGGTGATCCGGTGTGCGAACTGGACGTGCTGACCCGGGGGGACGAACAGCACGATCATCCCGGGCCGGATGGAATTGGTCGGGACACGCTCGGTGAGGAGGATGGCGCCGGGGCCGTAGTCGGGGCGCATACTGCCGGTCAGGACCGCCCGCACGCCGAGGTGCACGGTGATGACGGACACGGCCGCCACGGTGCTGAGGGCCAGGACCACGACCGCCGCACCCAGCTTGACGAGGTACCCGGTGCGACGGCGCCGCTCCTGACGGCGCCGCTCACGGCGGGGCTGGTGCCCTCGCATCCTCACGGGTCGGCTCGTCTGCACCACGGGTTGCACCTGGAATGTGTCGGTCGTTGCAACCAAGTGCTTGAGCGAATTGGCACAGAATCTTGCCACTCAGCCACTTTTCACGGATTCCCAGGTCAGTGGCTTGCACCCCCCATTGCCCACCATATGTTGCGCAACCCGGGTTGAGGGCGCCACCGGATGTGAGCCAACACCCCAGGTGAGACCGGGGATTGCACGTTGAGCGGACCGGCCGATCGAGTCGGCCAGGAGGTCCGCCCCCCGGCCTGGGCGTCAGGAGCCGGGTGGTCGGAGGCGCTGCTCCAGGACCTCGGGGTTGACGACATTCGTCGGCGTGCCCGCCGCGTAGGCGACGATCTGGTCGAAGACGTCGGCGAACTGGAGCTCCCACTCGTCCCGGGTGACGTAGCCGATGTGGGGCGTGCACACCACGTTGTCGAGCTGCAGCAACGGGTCGGCCACGTCCCGGAGGGGCTCCTCGTCGAACACGTCGACGGCGGCCATGGCCGGCCGCCCGGCGACCAGTGCCGCCGCCAGTGCGCCGGGCTCGACCAGGCCGGCGCGGCTCGTGTTGACGAAGAGCGAGGTCAGCCCCATCCGGGCGAGGTCACCCGCCGTCACGATGCCCCGGGTGGCGGGTGCCAACCGGAGGTGTACCGACAGGACGTCGCTCCGCTCGAAGAGCGACTCCTTCGTCTCCGCCACCTCGTGGCCGTCGTCGGCGGCACGACGACGTGACTCCTCGCGTGCCCACACCAGGACCGGCATGTCGAAGGCCCGCGCGTACCCGGCCACCACCCTGGAGATTCGTCCGTAGCCGAACAGGCCGAGGGTCCGACCCCCGAGGGAGTAGCCGACACTCTCCTGCCACCGGCCGGCCCGGAGCGACGCCATCTGCTGGGGGATCCGGCGCATGGCGGCGATGACGAGCCCCCAGGTCAGTTCCGCGGTGGCGAACGACGGCGACCCCTGGTGGAGATCCGACGAGACGACGATGCCCAGCCGTGTGCAGGCCTCGATGTCGATGTGTGGATGGACACTGCGCTGGCTGATGAGCCGGAGGTCGGGCAGGCGCTCCAGCAGTTCGGCGTCGATCGTGGTGCGCTCACGGATCAGCACCAGGACCTCGCTCCCGGCCAATCGCTCGGCCAGTAGGTCGACGTCCTGGACGTGGTCGTTCCAGACCGTCACGTCGTGCCCCGCCAGCCGGGCGAAGCAGTCGAGCGTCCGCAGGGTGTCGAAGTAGTCGTCGAGGATCGATACACGCATGGCCGGCCACCTCCTGCGGACGGGGCCGGGACGACCCCGGTCCATTCGCCCGGTGGCCAAGGTAGCGGCACACCCGCGGCCGCGCCCATGTACTCTGCGCCGGTCCGCCCAACCCGACCGGAGAGCCCCATGCCCACCCTGCAGCGCACTGATGACGTGTTCGTCCTGAACCTCGGTGACGACGAGAACCGGTTCAGCCGCGAGTGGATGACGTCGGTGACCGACGCCCTCGACGAGGTGGACGCGGCAGACGGTGCCCGCTCGCTCCTGACGGTGGCCAGCGGCAAGTTCTGGTCGAACGGGCTCGACCTCGACTGGCTCACCGCCAACGTCGACCAGGCCGGGCCGTACGTCGACCAGGTCCAGGGCCTCTTCGCCCGGTACCTCGAACTGACGGTGCCCGCTGTGGCCGTCCTGCAGGGCCACACGTTCGCGGCCGGCGCCCTCCTGGCCCTGGCCAACGACATCCGCCTCATGCGGTCCGACCGGGGGTTCTTCTGCCTCCCCGAGGTCGACATCTCGATCCCCTTCGCCCCGGGCATGTCGGCGCTCATCCAGTCCAAACTGTCCCCCGACACGGCTCAGGAGGCGATGCTGACCGGTCGCCGCTACGGCGGGGGCGACGCCCTGGCCGCCGGCATCGTGTCCGACGCGCTCCCCGACGAGGACCTGCTCCCGGCGGCCACCGAGTGGGCCCGGTCCCAGTCCGGCAAGGCGGGCCCGACGCTGCGGACGATCCGCACGACCATGTACAGCCACGTCATCGACCAGCTCGGCCCGGGCACCGTGCTCCAGCTGCCGACCTGACCGGACCGCGCCCCACCGGGGGCGACTGTCCGAATTCCTGCAGCGGTTCGCATCTCCCACGCGTGTAGATGGGTGAGATGTAGGTGCAGGCTCCTCCTGGTGCCTGACCGCGGGGTGGAGAGGAACGGCGTATGGACCGACGGGACGAGGTGGCGTTCGACGCGTTCTATTCGGCTTCCTGGGGACGGCTCTTCAGCCAGGCGTACGTCCTCACGGGTGACCGTGAGACGGCCCAGGACCTGACCCAGGAGGCGCTGCTGCGGGCCTGGCGACGCTGGGACCGGATCACCGGGTACGAGGACCCCGAAGGGTGGACGCGTCGGGTACTGCACAACCTCTGCATCGAGTCGTGGCGAAGGAGCCGCACCAGGAGCGCCCACCGGGCGGTCGAGGCTCCGACCACGCCGGACATTCCCGTCCACCACCACCAGCTGGCGCAGGCCATGCGGGACCTCCCGGGCGAGCAGGCGCGGGCACTGCTGCTCCACGACGGGCTCGGCATGACCGTGCGCGAGACGGCGGACGAGCTCGCTGTGCCCGAGGGCACCGTGCGGTCGTGGTTGAGCAGGTCCCGCAAGGTGGTCGCCGCCCGCATCACCCAGTCCGAGCAGTCCGAGCAGCCACCGGTCCGGAGGTCCTGACCATGCCCGAGCCCACCGAGGAAGAGATCGTCCGCACCGCCCTCCAGGAGATGTTGGGCGACGTCGCGACCACCCGGCCGTCCGAGTCGGCCGCCGAGCTCCGTGCGCGCCCCGGACGGCGACGTGTGCGGCCACCCGACACGAAGTTGGTCGTCGCCCTCGCCGCCGCACTCATCCTGGCGGTCGCGTTGTTCACTGCCGGGGCACTCCATCGCTCGTCGCGCCAGCCCACCCCCGTCCATCGCATCGGTGGCGACGCGTTCTCGATGCGTCCGCTGCTCTGCTTCGCCGCCCGCTACCAGGGGTCGGCGACGGACGGCACGACGGCGCAGGTGCTGCCGGGCTGCTCGTCGGCGTCGTCGCTCACAGCGGCGGCCATCGGCATCGACATCAGCGGTTCCTCCGGGGCCGGCTACTCCTCGAACCTCGCCGGGATCCCGGCTGACGACTCCTTCGCCGCCTTCCCGTCGACCCCGGCGTCACTGGTCCTCCCCACCAGCACGGTCCTCCTGAACGGCACTGCCGGCTCGGGCCCCGACCGCTACGTCCTCGGGCCGGCCGGCCTGACAGGCGGCGACGTCGCATCGGCGAGCGCCCGACAGGTCGATGGTCAATGGTCGGTGTACCTCGTTCTCACGCCGGAAGGCGCGACCAGGTGGGACTTCCTGGCGAGTCAACAGTTCCACGCCCTCATCGGCGTCGTACTGAACGACCGGGTGGTGTCGGCGCCGATCACCCAGCCCACACAGTCCAGCTTCACGTCGTTCGACGGCCGGCTCGAGATCAGTGGCAGCTTCAGCCACGCGCAGGCGACGGCCGCTGCATCCGCCATCGTCGGCTCCAAGTAGTCCCCTGGGTCGCGGTCCGTCCCGTACCGGCCCGAGCGATCCGGTACCGTGACGCCCACCCGTCGGTCGGGACCGCCGCAAGAGCGAACCTGAACGACCGACGAGCCGACCGACCGGGGGACCCGTGACCACAGCCAACCACCGCACCACGCCGCACGACCGGAGGGCGTGACCGTGCGCGGCGTCAAGATGACCACCGACGGAATCCAGCTGGCCGGCCCCACCCGTGACCCGTCACCGGGCGACGTGCGAGTGACCGTGTCGAGCTCAGGCATCTGCGGGTCCGATCTCCACCTGGTCGCACTGGGCCCGTCGTGGGCCGTCCTCGGCCACGAGTTCTCGGGTCGCCTCGACGACGGCACCCCCGTGGCCGTGCTGCCGGTCGTGCACTGCGGGACCTGCGACCGGTGCCTGGCCGGGGAGGACGCCCAGTGCCGCAACGCGCTCGGCGCCATGTACGGCGTCAGCCTGGACGGGGGCCTGGCCGACGAGGCGTGGGTCCACCCGTCGTGCGCCACGCCGCTGCCCGACGGCGTGCCACTGGAGCACGCCAACCTGGTCGAGCCCCTCGGCGTCGCCCTGCACGGGCTCCACCGGTCGGGCGTGGTCGACGGCATGCGCATCCTCGTCCTCGGAGCCGGGCCCGTCGGGCTCTGCACGGTGGCAGCCGCCCACCACCTCGGTGCCGAGGTGGACGTCGAGGCCCACCGCCCGAAGCGCACGGCAGCGGCCGAGCGACTGGGGGCGACACTCGTGGCAGGCACCGGCTACGACGTGGTGCTCGACGCGGCGGGCACACAGTCCTCCCTCGACCGGGCGACCGAGCTCGTTCGGCCCGGCGGGACGGTCGGCGTGCTCGGCACGTTCTGGGACCCGGTGGCACTCGGCATGGCCTTCCAGATGAAGGAGGTCACCCTCGTGCCGGCCTTCACCTACGGGCACCACCACGGGGTCGGCGAGTTCGCCGAGGCGACCCGGATCCTCGACGGCACGCCGGACCTGGCCGACACCCTGGTCACCCACAGGTTCGGCCTCGACGACGCCGCCGAGGCGTTCCGCGTGGCCGGTGACCGCGACGAGGACCCGATCAAGGTGGTCGTCCACCCCTGACACCGCTCGACACGGCCCTCCGGGCGGTCGGTACCGGCATCCCCGGTTGTCGCCCGACGGTTGCCGTCCCGAGGTGACCGACGGCCCTAGTGGGACGCGCGTGGGCGCCCGTAGCGTCGGATACATGAGGGCAGGCGGAGCCTATGGGCACCCACGTGGCGTGCCGCGTCGGCGGAGCGGTGACGGAGCGGCGGCGAGCGCGTACCCCGCGCCGGACCGTGGCCTCCGGGGGACCGTCGCCGGCACCCACGACGCCCGGCTGGCCAAGGGTGCCCGCACCCGTATCGCCCTACTCGAGGCGCTGGTAGCCCTCATCGACGAGCGGAATTCCCATCCGACGATCCCCGACGTCGCCGACCGGGCCGGCGTGTCCGTGCGGATCGTCTACCACCACTTCGGTGGGATCCGGGAGCTACTGGTTGCCGCCGTGGGGCTGCAGGCCGACCGCCATCGCGACCTGCTGTTCACCATCCCGCCGAGGGGGTCGACCCACCTGCGCATCACCGCCCTGTGCCGCCAGCGACGGCTCTACTTCGAGCAGGTCACCCCGGTCTTCCTGGTGGCCCTGGCCCGAGCCCGCGGCGAGGCCGGTCTCGACGTCCTGCTGGGCGACGACCGGGCCGCCCTGCGCGAGCAGCTGGCCCGCACGCTGGCGCCCGAGCTGGCGTCACGGAAGGAGGGTGCACCTGAGCTGCTCGACGCCCTGGAGCTCGCCACCGGGTGGGACGCCTGGCGGGCGCTCCGTGGCGCCGGGGCCCGCACCGCACCCTCCGCCGAGCGGGTCATGGCCCTCACGGCCACCAGCCTGTTGGCCTGACGGTGCCGCTGACTCAGCGGCCGGCCGACCATGGCGTGTGGTTGAAGCCGGCGAGCACCGGGCCGGTCGCTCCCCACGTGATCCGGGTGGCCGAGGCGTTCGCCAGGTAGAGGCGCCACGCCCCCTCGTCACCCATGCCGAGCGACCAGCAGGCCGCTGCCTTGATCGGTGACACGTGACTGACCACGACGACGATCCCGTCGCCGCGGGCCGCACCGTCGGGGGCGGCGAACAGCTCCTCGCACGCCTCCCGCACCCGCATCCCGGCCGACGCAAGGCTCTCGCCACCCGGTGGCACGAAGCCGGGGTCCGAGCGCCACTGCTTCCACACCTCGGAGGGGATGTCCGCCAGCTTCTGGCCGTCCAACTCGCCGTAGTCGACCTCGACCCACCGGTCGTCGACCTCGATCGGCAGTCCGGTGCCCAGTGCCTCGGCGGTGTGACGCGCCCGGGTCAGTGGACTGGAGATGAGTCGGGTGGCCCCCGCCACCGTGTCGGCCAACGAGCGGGCCTGCTCGAGCCCCCGGATCGTCAGGGGCGAGTCGATGCGGCCGAGCAGCAGGCCGTCGGCGTTGCCGGTCGACTCGCCATGGCGGACGAGGATCAGCACGACGGGTGCCGACCGGGCATGCGTGGACCTGCCACCGGTGGACGGACCATCAATGGACGAGGATCCGGTCGCACTGCGGACACGTGACGAACGTGTCCTCCGGCAGGTTGTGCAGGCGCTCCAGCTCCATGGACGGCAGGGTGAGGTGGCACCCCTCGCACCGGTCCCCCACCAGACGCGCCGCTCCGATCCCGCCCAGGTGGGAGCGCAGGCGCTCGTAGCGCTCGGCCAGCTCAGCGGGCAGCCCGGTCGCCAGTTCGGCCCGGTCCGCCTCCTCGGACTCGATGGCGGCTCGGAGCTCGACCTCGGAGTCGGCCACCGCTGCGGTCAGCCGGGCCGACTCAGCCTCCAGGTCGGCGGCCATGGCGCGGTGGAGCGTCAGCTCGGCGTCGAGCGGCTCCTGTTCCTCCATCAGGACGAGCTCCTCGTCCTCGAGGCCCCGCTGGCGCTCGGCGAGCTGGCCGACCTCGTGGTCCATGGCCTGGAGGTCCTTCGACGCCGTCACCGCACCCGAGCGCATGCGCTCCTCCAGCACGTGCCGACGACCGGCCGACACGGCGATGCGCTCCTCGAGCTCGGCCTGCCGCCCGGCCAGGTCGTCGACCCGGGCCTGCACCTCGGCCATGGCGGCGGCAACGGCCGTCCGGCGCTCGCGGACGTGGGCCAGGGCGATGCGCTCGGGCATGGCCTCGATGCGGTGGTGCAGCTGGTCGAGGGCGGTGTCGTGCTCCTGGACCTGCAGCAGGGTGTCGTACGGCTCAGCCATCGCTCTCCTCGGGCGTCACACCGGTCCCCGTCGGGAGCCCGGTCGCGCTCAGCCTACGGGCTGTCCGGAGTGCTCCGGCGAGTGCGTCGTCAGCGAGCTCGGCTGCGTCCTCCCACGGGAACCAGGCCACCTCCTGGCTCTCCCCCGGCGGAGGTGCCGGATCGGCGTCGGGCCCGAGCAGCAGGTAGCGGATGTCGAGGTGGACGTGATCGTCGGCCGCCGTGTGCACGTCGACGTGGACGAGCACGGGTCCGCCGGCGGGGTGGACGGCACCGAGCCCGGTCTCCTCCGCCGTCTCGCGCACGGCCGCGACGTCCGGGGACTCGCCCGGGTCCACGTGTCCGCCGGGCTGCAACCACCGGTGGAGGCGCCGGTGCCGGTGCAGCAGGACACCGCGCCGGCCGACCACGACCGCCGAGCCGGTGACGTGGGTCAAGTCGGCGTGGCGGTCGAACGGCCGTGGTAACCGCGCCAAGGCGTCGAGGACGGCAGCGCGGGCCAGTGCCTCCCGGTTGTCACCCGGGACGTGGTCGGTGATGGCGTGCACCAATGACGCGACCCTCGGGTCGACCGATGACGTGGTCACGACGGGTACGAACGAGCGGGCCGGCGGTCGCCGGCCGGACGTCGGGTGCGGGCCCCGGTCAGGCGGACTTGCGGCGCTGCCGGTGGATACGCCGGCGCTCGCGCTCGGTGGTCCCGCCCCAGATGCCCTCGCGCTCCCGATTGGCCAGTGCGTGCTCCAGGCAGGCCTCACGGACGACGCACTGGTCGCAGATGCCCTTCGCCTCGTCGGCCTCCTCGTCGGAGACCGGGTAGAACACATCTGGATCGATGCCCCGGCAGGCTGCGTGCTTGCGCCAGGTGGCACTCATGGGAACATTCCTTGCTACGGTTGGGATCACTGGACGACCCGCCAGACCAATGCATCGGTGACCTGGGAGAATGTGGCCTCCCGACGGAAACTGGCGGAAGGAACAGTATGGCCCACGGCACACCGTGGTGTCCACCACACTTCGTGACTGGGCGCGGTCCTACCACCACATCTTGTGCCTGAGGGGGCTCCGAACCGCTCCTGGGCATCGTATTGCACCCGTGGGGCCGAGCCGGTAGGCATCGGAACGGACGCTGCTGCAGGCCAATGCGCGCATACTGGGGCATGCCCGTCGACGTCGTCCTCTTCGACCTGGACGGCACCCTCATCGACTCCGGCGCCGGAATCGCCCGAGCCGCCGCTCGGGCGTTGGCCGAATTCGGGCGGCCCCCGCTCACCGATGGCCAGCTCCGTGCCTTCGTCGGCCCACCGTTGCCGGACTCGTTCCTCGGCATCGGCATCCCCGCCGACGAGCTCGGCGCCGTGGTCGCCGCCTACCGCCGCCACTATCTCGACGACGGGATCTTCGACTTCCAGGTCTATCCCGGGGTGACGGCACTGCTCGACGCGCTCGGCGCCCGTGGGCTCCGGCTCGGGGTGGCGACGTCGAAGCGCACCAGCTCGGCAGTCCGGGTGCTCGACCATGCTGGCCTCGACGCACACTTCGCGGTCGTCGCGGGCTCGGAGCCCGACGGCTCCCGGCCCACCAAGGCGGACGTGATGTGGGGTGCGCTGGCCGGCCTCGGCGTCACCGACACGAGCCGCGTGCTGATGGTCGGCGACCGCGAGCACGACGTTCAGGGCGCACGCGCCCTGTCCACCGACTTCATCGGGGTGGCGTGGGGATTCGGTGGCGGCGGCGAGCTGTCCGGCGCCGGTGCCACCAGGATCGCCGCGACGCCCGCCGTGCTGGCCGACCTCATACTGGAGACGGCGGTGGAACCGTCCACCTAGGATCTCCGCTACCTGACCGCAGCAACCGACACGACCCCACCGCGGGCTCCGGCCCCGACCTCGAGGAGCACACCCATGGCCCCAGTCGAACTCGACGGCAGCACCATCGTCATCACCGGGGCCACTGGCCAGGTGGCCGAGCCGGTGGCCATCGCCCTGGCCGCCACCAACGAGGTGGTGGCCGGTGCCCGGTTCCGTGACTCGGCAGCCCGCGAGCGCCTCGAGGCGGCCGGGGTGCGCTGCGTCCCCATCGACCTGCTGACCGGCGACGTGTCGGGACTGCCGGCCGACGCCGACTACGTCGTCAACTTCGCCGTGGCCAAGTCCAACGAGTGGGAGAAGGACCTCCGGGCCAACAGCGGCGGCCTGGCCTACCTGATGGAGCACCATCAGGACGCACGGGCGTTCCTCCACTGCTCCACCACCGGGATCTACCGGCCGATGGGCCACCACGTCTTCGCCGAGGGCGACCCCCTGGGCGACAACCACGGCGTCTGGCCGTTCCTGCGGACGTACAGCATCTGCAAGATCGCTGCCGAGGCGACCGCCCTGTGGGCGGCCGACCGCTTCGAACTGCCGACCACCATCGCCCGGCTGTCGGTCCCCTACGGCGACCGGGGCGGCTGGCCGGCCATCCACCTCGAGATGATGCTCAACGGGTCACCCGTGCCGGTGCACGTCGACGCCCCGAGCACCTACCACCCCATCCACGAGGACGACATCATCGCCATGGTGCCCGGACTGCTCGGGGCGGCGGATACGCCCGCCACCGTCGTCAACTGGGGCGGGAGCCAGGCAGCCAGCATCGAGGAGTGGTGCGGCTACCTGGGCGAGCTCACCGGACTGGCCCCGACGTTCGCACCCACCACCGAGACCATCGACAGCGTGGAGATCGACCTCACCAGGATGCACGAGCTGGTCGGCCCCACCTCCGTCGCCTGGAAGGATGGCATGCGCCGCATGGTGGAGTCCCGGCACCCGGAGCTGCTGCAGGGCTGACCGGCAGGCTCAGCCGTCCACGGGTCGCGCCGCGTCCGCCGGTCCGACGACCCAGGCGAGGCGTACCGCCGGACCCGGCACGACCAGCCGCTGTCCCTGCATGAGCACCAGGACCAGCTCGCCGCCCGGCGAGGCGTGGAGCCAGCGGGCCGTGCCCGGGTAGACGGCCAGGAGCGGCCCGAGCGTGTCGGGCCGCTTCGGGTCGAGGTGATACCCGACCCCGTCGACCTCGAGGTCGAACGGGTCCGCCAGCACCACGTCGGTCGCACCGAAGCGCAGGGTCACCCGGTCCTGAATGACGATGCCCGTCAACACCGGGTCGTCCAGGAGGAACTCGATTCCCCCGTCGGGCAGCTCGCGGGGGTGGAAGCCACCCGGCTCTGGCACGTCGGCGGACCCGCGGGTCCCGGTCGGTGCGCCACTCACCAGGCCATGTTCCCATCCGGGACCGCCCCCGGTCGATGATGCCGCAGCAACGGTGCCGCCTCTCGAACGCGGTCGGTCAGTAGCTGGGCCAGAGCAGGGCGGCCAGACGCCCCGTCAGATCGTCGAGCTCGTCGGCGGTCGCCTCGTAGCCGGCGTAGGGCCCGCCGAACGGGTCGGCCACGTCATCCCCGGGCGACACGTGCGCCAGCGCGGTGCGTTCGCGGTCACCCTGGGCGGCACGGATCCACGCCGCGGCGTCCTGGCCCGGCAGCCGGGGCCCGATGAACTCCCCCCGCCTCACGATCTCTTTCAGCCGGAACGTGCGCTCCCACGCCACGGGTTCGAGCAGGACGGCCTCCTGCACGTGTCGCAGGCTCATCCCGATGACGAGGTCGGCGGCCGCCACCATGGGTGCCGTCAGCGTCGTGCTTCGATGGGAGGTCAGGTCCACGCCGCGTCGGAGCATGACCTCCACCACCTCGTCGGGCGCCGGGATGCCGGCGTCGCCGAGGCCGGCGGACGCGACCCCGGGTCGTCCCGCGCGAGCGGCCGCCTGCCCGGAGAAGAGCGAGGCGGCCATCGGGGACCGGCAGATGTTGGCTGTACAGACGAAGAGGACCAGAACAGGCGCATCCTACCGTTGGTGCCGTTCGCGACCCCCCGACTAGCCTCGGGGGTTCGGCGGCCGGGGCGGGACCCGTGAGGGGACTGCAGCCCGTGGTCGGGAGTTCCGGGGCACTGGGGAGATCGTGACGTCCAACGCAGACATCGTCCGGAGCGTGACGACGGCACTCGAGCAGGGCGACGCGTTCGGCGTCATGGCCCATGTCGCCCGGGACGTCGTGTGGACGGTGCACGCCCAGGACACGACGGCTGCCCCGTGGTTCGGCGTCTACCGGGGCAAGCGGGCGGTCATCGACCTGCTCGCCGCCCTGGCCGACATCGAGTTCACCTCGGCCGACCAGTCCGATCTCATCGCCGACGGCGACACCGTGGTCACCATCGCACGACTGATCTTCGACGGGCCCTCCGGCCACCACGTCGAGACGGACGAGGTCCAAGTGTGGAAGCTCGTCGACGGGAAGATCGTCACGGTCGACGTGCTGCTCGACACGGCCGCCGTCGCCGCCGGCTTCAGGTGAGCCGACCCGACGTCGCCCTGGCCCACGACTACCTGACCCAGCGGGGTGGGGCCGAACGGGTCGTCCTCACGCTGGCCGGCGGCTACCCCGGGGCCGCCATCCACACCTCGCTGTACGACCCGGACGGGACGTTCCCGGAGTTCCGCGACTACACGGTCGTCACCTCGCCCCTCGACCGCATCAGAATCCTGCGCGACCACCACCGCCTGGCTCTCCCCCTGCTCGCTCTGGCCTTCGACCGGCTCCACATCGACGCCGAGGTCACCATCTGCTCGTCGAGCGGGTGGGCCCACGGCGCACCGGTGACGGGGGCGAAGATCGTCTACTGCTACAACCCCGCTCGCTGGCTCTACCAACAGCGCGACCAGTACCTCGTTGGGTCGTCGGCGCTGTCGTCGGCCGCGCTCGCCGCCATGGCCCCGGCCCTGCGGCGCTGGGACCGCAGGGCGGCGGCCACGGCCGACCGGTACCTCGTCATCTCCCGCGCCGTGCGGGACAGGGTGGCCGACGTCTACGGCATCGACGCCGACATCGTGCCGCCGCCCGTCCACATCGACGTCGCCGCTCCGGCCCGGGCGCCGGCCGGGGTGGTGCCCGGCTTCCTGCTTTGTGTCTCCCGGCTCCTCGCCTACAAGAACGTGGGGGCGGTGGTCGAGGCCGTCGCCCGGCGTCCGGACCTGCGCCTGGTGGTCGTGGGCAGCGGGCCCCTCGCCGAGGAACTGGCGGCCACGGCACCGTCGAACGTGACGCTCCTCGGGCGGGTCGACGATGACGAGCTGCGCTGGCTGTACGGGGCCTGCCTGGGCCTCGTGGCCGCCTCCTACGAGGACTTCGGGCTCACCCCGCTCGAGGCCGCCGCCTTCGGGCGCCCCACCGCCGCCCTGCGCTGGGGTGGGTTCCTCGACACGATCGTCGAGGGGGAGACAGGGGTGCTGTTCGACGAGCCCGAGCCGACCGCGATCGCCGCCGCCATCGACGAACTCCTCACCACCGCATGGTCCGAGGAGGCACTCGTCGCTCACGCCTCCCGGTACTCGCCGGACCGGTTCCTGGCCTCGGTGGCCGCCGTGGTGGACGAGGTCCGCCCGGGACGCTGACACGTGGGTCGGCTGAGGAACAGCTCCGCTGGGGAACGGGTCAGCCGGGAGGCAGGTCGTTCAGGAGGCGCCGCGGCCCTTGAAGATGGTCGCCGGGGTCTGCCAGAGGATCTGCATGTCCCACCAGAACGACCACGACGCGACGTACAGGTAGTCGAGCCGGCAGAGCTCGAGGTGGGACAGCTCGTTGCGCCCCGATACCTGCCACAGCCCGGTCATGCCCGGCCGGGCCTCGAAGCGCTTGCGCGCCCAACCCTCGATGCCGGCGGCCTCCTCGACCACGAAGGGGCGCGGGCCGACGAGCGACATGTCGCCCTTCCAGACGTTGATGAGCTGGGGCAGCTCGTCGAGGCTGGTGCGGCGGAGGAAGTGGCCGACGCGGGTGACCCGGGGGTCGTCGCTCACCTTGAACAGCGGGCCGTCCACCTCGTTGAGGTGCAGGATCTCGGCCTTGCGCTCCTCGGCGTCCTCGGACATGGTGCGGAACTTGAGCACTGAGAAGGTCCGCTCGTTGCGACCGGTCCTCGCCTGGCGAAAGAAGACCGGGCCCGGACTGGTGCACGCGATGATGATGGAGACGGCCAGGAAGAAGGGCGAAAGCAGCACCAGGATCACCGACGAGACCACGACGTCGAAGGTGCGCTTGAAGAAGCGTGAGCTGGCCGACAGCGACGCCGGGGCGATGTCGATCATCGGGAGGCCCGACAGGTCCTCGACGTGGGACCGGCTGGTGATCAGCTCGTAGTAGCGCGGCACGATGGAGACACCGACCTTGCCCGAGAGCGCCTTGAGCATCTCGGTGGTGCGCTCGGGGTGCGTCCGCGAGAAACAGACGACGACCCGTGCCACGTCGTGGCGGCGGCACAGCTCGGGCAGGTCCTCGAGCTCGCCCAGGACGTCGCTCCGGCCGAGCGGGCTGTCGTCGACGAAGCCGACGAAGTTGACGCTGGAGTGCGCCCGCAGGTGGCTGGCCACGGTCTGGGCCAGCTTGCCGGTCCCGACCACGATGACCGGCACCGACCCGGTGGGTGCCCGACCCATGAGGCCGAACGAGACGACCCGGGCCAGCGGCACCGCGATGACGGCCACCAGGCACATGGCCAGGATCTTGCCGACGCTCCCGTCCTGGAATTGGTACGCCTGGTGGGCGACGTAGCCGACGATGGCGTACAGGAACCCACTGACCAGCAGGGCGTGGACGATATTGCGCAGGTCGCTGAAGACGCTGAGGGAGATCCGGCGGGTCGACCCCCGGTACAGGCTGTACACGGCGAACACCCCGATGAACACCGGGATCATCGCCAGGTTCAGGAACATGATCGGGCCGAGCCGGTCCGCCGTCGTCTCCGGGTTGGAGGACACGGCGCTGACGAGCAGCGGGCTCACTACGGCGGCCGTGGCCAGTCCGACGACGTCGGCGATGAGGAGGCGTCGCAGCACGTGACGGCGCACGCGGGCGACGGCGCCGGCGTGGTCACCGAGGTCGACGGCCATGCCGTTCCCGGTGGGAACGACGATCGCGTCCAGCCGACGCTCGACGAGCTGCTCCACCTCCTCCTCACGAATCGCCATGCCAGCCGCCCTGCCCTTTCCTCCACCGGACGTGACTCACCTGCGGGTTCTGGGTGCAACACCGGGTGCGCCCTCGTCCCTCGTACACGGGCCCACCACACCGTTGCAACCCTGGGTCAATGCTAGATGCCGACAATCCCCTACACAACCGGCAATTGGGCACCCGCAAGGATTGTTGCGCTACGGCGCCACCGGCGACGTGGCCAGCGAGTTCAGCGCCCGCACCCTGCCGCGTGGCGTCCCCTCGGTTGCCGGCTCCGGACGCAGCACCGTCGAGGACGAGCCGCCGGGGGGCAGATGGAACCACGAGTCGTCGGGCGTGAACCCCGGGACGTCGACGTGGACGTACTGGGCGAAGCGTCGCGTCGAAACCGTGAGGAGCCACACCCCCCCATCGGCCGGTTCGAGCTGCGCCTGAAGCCCCAGGTCAGGATCGAGCCCGCGGGCCGCACCGCCGGGCAGGTACCCGGTGGAGGCGACGACGGCACCTGCGGCGTCCCGCAGGTCCACCGTCACCAGCTCGAAGGGCCGGGGACCGAACCGGTAGGCGTACGACAGGTCACGGAAGCCGTCGAACAGCGCGTCGGCCCGGACGGCCAGTCCGCCCCGCGCCGGCACCGTCACGGGGTGTGCGGCCTCCTCCACCTGGTGGGAGGCGGTGTGGAGGCCGACCACTACCGTGCCTTCGACCGGCTCGGCCAGGTCGTTGACGAGGTGCAGGCCGAGCCCGTTGAGCTCCTCGTCGGTGACGAGCACGGCGACAGGGGCGAACCCCCGGCGGAGGACGAACCACGGCGCCTTGGGCCGGCCCGACGCGTCGACGAGGCCCCAGCCGGCCCCGTGGCGCAGGTCGCGCAGGGCGATGCCCAGCATGCCCGCGCAGCGCGAGCCGGGGCGCCGCCACTCCGCCACCGCCGCCGACCTGATCTCGGCCACAGCGGCCCGGCCCAGGTCGAGGGCCCGGTCGGGGTCGGTGCGCCACAGCTCGTCGATGTCTGCCCGGAAGAGGCTCGCCGCGTAGTGGTCCCGGACCGCCTCGAGGTCGTACCAGGACCCGGCATCGCGGTGGACGCCCCGCTGCCACCCCGACGCGAGGTGCGTGATGAGGTCGCCGCCGAACACCTCGTCCACCGTGGCACGCTCGGGAGGGACCGCGTTGGCCAGCCCTTCGGACACGAAGCGTGGATCGGACCGCCGCAGGTCCTCCAGCGGCAACCGGCCCATCCCCACGCCGAAGTAGTGGGACACGCCCGAGTCCGCCTGGAAGGGGAAGTCGCCCCCCGACGGCGACGAGGACAGGTACGGCACGCCCGGGAACCGGTTCGCCACCAGGGCCGGCAGCACGTCATGGATGATCGGCGACCGCCAGCGCTCGCGGTCGAGGCCGAACATCGCCGGTTGCTCCTCGACCTGCTGGCCACCGCAGACCACGGCCAGGGACGGATGGCGCCCGGCACGGTCCAGCTGGTCGGTGGCCTCGTCCCGCACGGTGTCGAGGAACTCCTGGTCGTCCGGGGGGTCGACGGGCCCCAGCATGAGGTCCTGCCAGACCAGGATGCCGGTCCGGTCGCAGAGTTCGAAGAACCGCTCGTCCTCGTAGACCGTCCCGCCGGGTATCCGCAGCATGTTCATGCCGCCCGTCCTGGCGAGGCCGACGGTGTGCTCGAGCTCGGCGTCCGACGCCTGGTACCCGACCGGGTCGACCGGGTACCAGCACGCCCCCCGGCAGAACACCGGGACACCGTTGACCGACAGCTGGAACCCCTCGTCGGACCGGTCGACCTCGATCGTCCTGAACCCGACCTCGCCCAGCTCGAGCACGACCCCCTCCACCTCCACGGCGACCGGGTAGAGCGGCTGGTCGCCGTGGGTGTGCGGCCACCAACGGTCCACGACGTCGAGGAGCAGCTCGCCCGACGCGACGATTCGGCCGTCCTCGCGCCTGACGTCGAGCGGTGCCCGACGGCCGTCGACCACGAGCTCGGCCGACCGCGGCCCCTCTTCCGACCGGACGCCCGCCCCCGCCAGCTCCACGACGACACGGACGGCGCCGGGCCCGGGGCCGGGGCCGTCAGTGTGCGAGGGACAGCTCGCCAGCACCTGGCTGGCCACCACCTCGACCGCTCCGGCGGGTCGCAGTGTGAGCGGCCGCCACGGCCCCACCGGGGCCGGCACCTCCGCCCACCCCGCCTGACGGCCGAGCAGGGTGGTCCTGAACCACCGCAGGTTCTGGCTCGAGAGTCCGGTGTACTTCCAGCGCGGGCGTGGTCGCCTCTGCTGGAGGACAGGGGTGAGCGCGGCAAACCGGAGCCACAGCTCGTTGTGCCCGCCGACCGCCGCGACCGACACCCGGTGGGTGGCGAACATCGACTCGGACCGGAGGAGGTGCTCGCCGTTCAGCCAGACGTCGGCCAGGGTGGCGAGGCCACCGGAGCCCAGCACCCATCCGTCCGGAGCCGGGGCCACCGGACCGTCGAACCGGCAGCGGAACCACCAGTCCCGGCCGTCGAGGTCGTCGAGGGTGGGCTCGGGCAGCCCGCCGTCGCGCAGTGCCGAGGCGACGGTGCCCGGCACCGTGGCCGCCGTCCATCCGAGGTCGACCCCGGCCAGGTCGTCGGGCCCGGCCCGCTCGCCCGGCGGTGTGGCGGCGCACTCCCAGGCCGCCCCGGCCAGGAGGTCGCCGGGCGGCGTCGGTCCGGCGTCGTCACCCGCCATACCGGGCCCCCAGCACGCCCATGGCGTCGTCCCAGTTGGCGGCCATGTCGCCGAGGACGCCGTCGATGTCGACGGTGCGGCCGCGTGCGACCCGGGCCATGGCGAACTGGAGGCGCTTGGCTCCCTCGGACACCTCGCGCAGGGCGGTGGCGGCCGAGCCGGTGCCCGGCCCGTCGTGCTCGTTCAACCAGTCGACGAAGGAGGCGGCGAGCTCGGTGCTGGCACCGCACTGGCGGGACAGGCCGAACGAGTAGAGGTGGAACACCTCGAGGTCCTGGGTGGCGAGCCAGGGCAGGTCCTCCCGGAGGCGACCGGCCATCCGGCGCACCGGGTTGTCGGACGGGCGTCGGGCAAGGTGGTCCCGGGTCAGTGCCAGCACCCGGTCGACCAGGTCGGGGTCGTCGCGCCGGACACGGTCGAGTCGGATCCGCTCCATGTAGGGCGGCAGGGCCGCCGGGTCCTCGTGGGTGCCCAGACGGAAGAGCCCGTCGAAGTCGTCACCCTCGAGCTCGTAGTAGCCGGCGTTGTGGAAGTAGCCCAGTGCCCGTGCGTCCCGGTCGAGCCGGCTGGGGACGATGGTGGTCTTGACGTGGTGCGTCCCGTACGAGACCCCTGCGGTGTCCGGCAGGAACAGTGCGTCACCCTCGACGGTGCACAGCCGACCCATGGCCAGCTGTTCCTCGACGTGGTCGACGACGGGCCGCCAGACGTTCATCTCGGCGACGTCGATGCCGTAGAGGGACCACAGGTCCTCGGGCGGGAACTTGAAGAACGTCCACTGGTCACCCTCGAAGTCACAGCTCAGCGTGAAGGCCGAGGCGGCCACCGGATCGAGGTCCAGGGCGTTGAGCACCTCGATCCAGACGTCGACGTAGCAGTTGGTCTCGGTCCAGCTGCGCTCGGAGGCGTGCAGCAGGTGCGGGACGAAGGTCTCCGCCCGCAGCGACAGCGGCGCGACGGTCACCGCCGGACCCCGTGCCCGCGCCGCCCCGCCCCGCCCATGACCGTCGGTCCTAGGGCCACAGCACGGCCCGCACGTCGGCGGGCCAGCCCTCCGGGTCGGTGCCGTGGTGGTCGAGCAGAGCGAGGGTGATCCGGTCGACGCCGAAGCCGAAGCAGGCGGTGTGCGCCATCGCCCCGTCCGCCGTGTCGATGCCGAACGGCCGCGAGAAGTGGTCGAGGTGGCAGTTCGACGACGAGATGGCGGTCGGCCGCCCCTCGGCGAACACCGGCGCCACGATCTCGTACTTCAGCTCCTCGGAGCGCTGGTTGGCCGCCAGCATCCGGCCGGGCCGGCCGAAGAACGGGTCGTTGGCCACGACCGACTCGACGGTCAGGCCGAGGCCGCCGAGGACCTCGAGGCCGCGCTCGATCCAGCGGTCGCGGTGGGCCCGGGCCCCTTCGGGCGTACCGAGGTAGACGTAGTCGTGCTGGCGGAACGCCTGCATCCGGAAGGGGTCGGTGCTCGGCTCGTGCCGGAAGCAGTAGCCGTAGACCTCCACGACCCGGCCGCCCTCGGGCAGCGTGCCCGACTGCGTCGGGTACAGCGGGTGGCACACCGCCGGGCAGAGCACCATGTCGGTCGACTCGAGCAGCGGAGCGCGGTCCTCGCCCGTCTCGGCGGCGTGCACGAGCTCGGCGTGGCGCCGCTCGTCGCCCCGGAACGTGTGGATCGAGCCCATCTGGTCGGGAAACGACTCGAGGTAGCCGTTCTTGACGAAGTTCGACCACGGCATCACCGGTGGGAACCGCACGCTCAGGGCGTCCTGGTCGGCGCCCACCCGCAGCACCAGCCGGTCGATGGCGTCGGCCACCGACTCGTAGGTGGACGATCGTCCGTAGACGCCGTCGACGTCGGTGGCCAGCAGCACGCCGTCGTCGAGCAGTGCCGCACGGAAGTCCGCCCACGGCTCGGTGGTGGCGGTCGTGGCATCGAGTACCTCGGCCATGGTGCTCACTCCCCCCGCAGGACGAGCAGCATCTGGGCGTTGTTGGCCATGATGCGGTCGTTGTTGACCATGAGGGAGGCGCCCATGGCGTCGCGCAGGTGGCGGCCCAGGCTGAACGGTGTGTCGAGCCGGTAGGACGCCAGACCGCAGATGAGCATGCACTCGCGGACGATGTCGACGACCAGCGTCGAGGAGGAGACCTTCAGGGCGTTCATCCCCACGCCGAAGCCGATGGACGACAGCCGGTCGGCGTCGGTGCCGGCCGCCGCGAAGCGGGCCAGCGACGACTGCACCATGTCGACGAACTGTTGATGGACCACGGTCACCTCGGCGAGCCGCAAGGCTGCGGGCGGCGTGGTGCCGGGCTTGCGCCGTGCCTCGCGCTGGACGAACCGTCGGGCGAGGTCCACGGCGTCCGAGGCGATCCCCAGCCACACCGAGGACCACATCAGGTGGGCCATCGGGAGCATGGTGTGCGTCGAGATGTCGGCGTAGGACTCGGGGAACACCTCGTCGGCGTCGCCGGTGGCCCGCAGGACGAAGCCCGTGCTGCACGTGCCGCGGAACCCCAGGGCGTTCCACTCCCCCACCTGCTCCAGCTCGAGACCGGGCGGGCGGCACAGGACGATGACCTGATCGCTCTCGGGGCTGTCGGCCGTGCGTCGGGCGGTGACCAGTACGGCGTCGGAGTCGTCGGCGTACGAGATCACGGGTGCCTGCTTCTCCAGCCGGAAGTGGCCGTCGGTCACCTCGAGGGCGCAGACGCTGGACCGCACATCGCCGCCGGTACCGACCTCGGTGGTGGCCGAGGCCAGGAGGTACTGGTGCCCGGCGAGCTCCTGGAGGTAGTTCTGCAGTGCCTCGCTGCGGCCGTGGCGGACGAGACAGGCCACCTGGATGTGGTGCATGGCCACGACCATTGCGCTCGAGGCGCACCGGCGGCCGAGGGACACCAGGCCCTGCGACACCTCTTCGAGCGAGGCACCGCCCCCGCCGAATTCGACCGGCACCAGTGCCGCCAGCAGACCCTCGGCCTTCAGCGCCTCGATGGTCTCGGTCGGGAAGCGCGCCCTGTCGTCGACATCGGCGGCGGCCGGACCGGCCACCTCGTCGGCGATGGCGGTCATGCGGGCGGCCACGTCGCCGGCCCGTGTCATCGGTGCCACGTTGCTCGTGTGCATCGCTCCGTCAACCTCCCGTCAGTTCGAGCACGCCTGACCGGATGGCCGCGATCGACACGAAGGTGGACTTCTTCAACATCTTCTCGGAGAACTCGAAGTCGAAGGCGTCCTCGAGCGCGAGCATCACGTTGACGCTCGCGTGCGACGTCATGCCCGCCCCGAACAGGTCGGTGTCGTCGCTCAGCGAGTCCACCGGCACCGCCAGGCGACCGTGATCCGCCAGCACCTGGCGGATCGTCTCGTCTACCGTCATCAAACTCCCCGTTCTCTCTGTAGGCACCGGCCGACCACGACGGCCCCTGCGACCGTCGACTCGTGCGACAGACTGACCACGAGCTCGCCGATACCCGCTTCGGCGGCCAGCTCCGCGGCCTGACCGGACAGGCGGATCTCGCACCATCCTCCTGTCATCCGGTGTATTTCGATACTACGCCAGTCAGGTTGCAGTTCGACAGGTCGAAGTACCTTGACCACGGCTTCTTTGGCCGCGAAGCGCGCCGCCAGTGACTCGACGGCATACGCGCCACGACCGCGTGCCGGGCCCTCCGCAGTACGGCACGTCTCGATCTCGTGCGGCGTGAACAGCCGGGTCACGTAGCGGTCGCCGAAGTGGTCGACGGACGCCGCGACCTCCTCGACGGACACGAGGTCCATCCCGACCCGCAGCGACTCGGTCGGTGCGCTCACGACGCCACCCGCTCGCCGGCAGCCGTCACGCTGCGGTACACGGACCGGTACGACTCGGCGATGACCGGCCAGGCGAACTCCGCCACCCGGGACCGTCCGGCCGCGGCCACGGACCGGCGGAAGGCGGCGTCGGACAGCAGCCGGCCGAGTGCGGTCGACATCGCGACCGTGTCGAACGGGTCGACCAGCAGTCCGTCCTCGCCGTCCCGGACGAACTCCGGCGGCCCGCCGTGGTCGGTGGCCAGCACGGCGGTGCCGGCACGCCAGCCTTCGAGGACGACGATCCCGAACGGCTCGAGCCGGCTCGGCATGACGAACACGGCGGCGCCCGCCATGGCGGCGGCCACCTGTTCGCGCGACAGCCGGCCGACGAAGTGGACGTGGTCGCCGATGCCCGACTCCTCGGCCTGGGCCTCCAGCCGTTCGAGGGCGTTGCCCGTGCCGCCGATCACCAGGTCGGCGGTGCGGACCCCGGGGTCCATGGCCGCGTAGCCGGCCAGCAGGAGGTCGAATCCCTTCTTGGCGACGACCCGGCCGAGCGCCAGCACGTAGGGCACGGCGCCGAGCGGGGCCGGCAGGTCGACGGTCGTGGGATCGGCGCCGGCCGCTGCGTCGTCGTCGGCCGGGGCGACCCCGTTGAAGATCACCCGGCCGCCGCATGCCGGCAGCCCGAACCGGGAAACTGCGTCGTCCAGGGTGAACTGCGAGCAGGCCGTGACCGCGGCGGCCGTGCGGAGCCCGGCCCGCAGAGCGGACCGCAGGACCTGTGAGGTCTCGAAGATGTCGGCGTCGTCCATCAGGGTCTCCCCCTGGAGCGTCACGACGAGGGGGACGCGGCAGAGCCGGGCGAGTGCGGTGGCATAGGCGCCGTTCGGCCCGAAGCACTGGACGTGCAGGACATCGGGTCGGAAGATGGACACCGCACGACGGAGCGACCGCATCGTGCGCCAGCCCGTCGTCGTGGCGTGGGAGACGGCCGACAGACTGGTGGCCGGCAGCGGCATGGGGAACCTGCGGACCACGAGGCCGTCCCGCACCTCGACGGTCTCGGCGGCGCGGTCGTCGGGCAGCCCGGTCCACACCTCGACCTCGTCGCCGGCAGCGACGAGGGCGAGGGCGAGGTGCCGGGTCAGCTCCTCCACGCCACCCACCGACGGGGGGTAGGCGCTCGGCAGCAGGGCGATACGCGTCACGACGTCACCTCCGGCCGAGGTCGGCGGGCGCACGACGCGCCCGGGGCGCGCCGTCGTCCGGCGTCGTCGGGCATCGGGTGCCGGCCGGGCAGGGCGGAAGGGGTCAAGGGTCTGATCCTACGAAAGACTCGGGTCGAGCCAGGGTTCGAGGGCGGCGAGGGTGGCACCCGACGGCGGAGGGGCGAGCGTGCTCCAGTCGCCCACGCCGGGGGACCAGTAGTCGGAGAAGGCGGCGGCGTACCAGCCGGACAGGTAGCCCTGCTCGGCGCAGTCGCACTCGGGGGCCCAGCTGGGCGGGTCGATCCCGAGGATGGCCGACACCTGGGCGTGACCGCCCGCGGGCTCGACGTAGGCGGCGTCGACCTCGTGGCCGATCTCGAAGGCGGTGATCCCGGCCAGCTGCTGGATCGTCTCACCGGGGTACACGTAGAGGGTCGAGACCCCGCCCTTCTGGCCCCATGTGAAGTCGGTGTTGCCGTAGAAGCCCGGCGACGGGGCGTCGGAAATGGGGAAGAAGCGGATCGAGTAACCGGGAATCTGCTGCCACGGGTAGCGGACCAGGGTCAGTGCGGCGGCACCCATGCCCTCCGGCGTGGTCGGCGGCACGGTCGTCGGCGGCACGGTCGTCGGCGGCACGGTCGAGGGCACGGTGGTCGGGGGGACAGTTGTCTGGGAGACGGTGGCCGGCGTCGCAGTGGCGACGGTGGCGGCAGGAACGGCGGCGGCACTGCGCACGGTCGGCGTCGCGGCAGCGGCCACACCCGTCAGGCCGCCGAGCGTGTCCGACGGCAGTGCCAGGGTCACGTCGGCGCCGTGCGAAGTGAGCCGCGACTGGGACTGGGACGACACCAGCAGGACGGCACCGATGACCACCGCCACCACGGCCACCACCACCAGGACGTCGAGTCGGAGGAGCCTCCGCCACGGATCGAAGAAGACCCGGGACAGGGCTGCCCGCAGGCCGGGCCGGCGACGGTCGATCCCGACGTAGGACTCGGACAGGACCAGCCGCGGGTCGTCGAGGTCGGCCAGCGCGTCGAGCTCGGCCGGAGGGGCGACGGGCAGGTCGGCGGTCGGCGATACCAGTTGCCCGGCGGCCTGCATCGTCCCGACCCGGTCCTGCAGCTCGCGCCAGGCCTCGAACGGATCGACGGGCGCGACCGCGATGTCGGCGCCTCCAGTGGTCCGCTTGTCAGTCGTGCCTGAAGCCATACCTGGAGATCGGCAGGTCTGGGCGGCAACTGAAGTTGTCGGGACGGTCGCGTCCCGTCGCCGCACAACGGTGGACACGGTGGCTCCCGCTCAGGAGCCGGCGGGAGCGCCGCTGGTGCCCCCGCCCGTGGTGCCCGTCGTACTGCTGCCCCCGGTGCCCGACGAACCACCCGACGGGCGGCTCGGCTGGGTGCCGCCGTGGCGTGCCGCCCGGGCCGCAGCGCGTGCTGCCGCCTGTGCGGCCCGGCGTTGGGCAGCTGCCGCCTGCGCGGCGGCACGTGCCTGTGCAGCCTGGGACTTCGCCTGTGCGCGGGCCTCGGCTGCCGCTGCGGCGACGGACGCCTGCCGGGCGGCCTGGGTGACGTGGGTGGCCGCTGCTGCTGCTGCCCGGCCCGATACTGCCGCCGGGGAAGGTGCGGCCTGCACGCGGGCCAGGGTCCGCTCGTACGCGGCGTCGGCCCGGGCGATCTGCCGGGGCGTGGCGCCGAAGGTGTGCTGCGTGCGTTGCCCGCGGTCGGTCGTGGCCGGTGCGGCCTTGGTGACTGCCGGCGGCGTGCCCGTCGCGGCCGGAGGGACCGACCGGGAGGCGATGACCGTGAGCGACGCCACGAAGACCACCGTCATGACTGCGATCTGGACGACCCGGCGGAGGAACCGGCCCCGGCGACCGCCGGGCGGTGCCAGCTCGTCCCACGTGCGGTCGACGCGGCGGCGGTCGGGTCCGACGTAGCCGTGGGAGATGACGAGCGTCGGGTCGTGGAGGTCGACCAGCCAACCCGGGTCGAGGACCACCTCGACGTGGCCGGGGGGCACGACCACCGGGAGCCGGTCGGGCTCCCCGTCGGGGAGGGCGAGGGTGTCGTCCCGTCCTGCGAGGAGTTCGACCGCGGTCAGGACGGTGCCCGCGGACACCGTCCTGCGGTGTCCCTCCTGTCCACGGGTGAGGAGCCCCTGCACCCCGGACGACCGATCGAATCCCTGCCCAGTCATCACCTGCAGCATCGGCACGATCGAGAGTCAGCTGTAGCCAGCGTCGACCGCTGCGCGGCCGCTCGGCCGGGCGACCGCCGCCACCCGACGGCGCCGGCTACGTCAGACGGGCAGTCCCAGTGTGCGGTAGACCTCGGCCGTCCCGCGGGCGGTGCGCTCCCACGTCAGGGCGCGGACAGCCACCGCACCGCGTGCGGCCAACTCGGCGCGCCCGGCGTCGTCGGCCAGCAGGTCCCCGAGGGTGGCGGCCAGTCCCTGCACGTCGCCCGGTGTGAAGGTCGCAGCCCCCTCCCCCACCACCTCGGCGACGACCGGCACCGGGGTCGACACCACCGGCGCCCCGCACGCCATAGCCTCGACCGGCGGCAGTCCGAACCCCTCGTAGGTCGACGCGTAGCCGACCAGGGTCGCCGCGCCGTAGAGCGCGGGCAGGTCGCCGCCCGGCACGTGGCCGATCTCGACCACGGAGTCGGGAGCCGACGCGCCCCACAGCCCGTGGCCTGTCAGGACCAGCGGCACACCGACGATCCGGCACGCCTCGGCCAGGGTGCCGAGGTCTTTGCGCGGCTCGATGTTGCCCACGTGGAGGACGAAGCGGTCCGGCAGTCGGTAGTGGGCCCGGACCCGGTCGATCTCGGCGGACGACGCCGGCACGAGGGAGGGCCCGGGTGCCTCGTGGACCACCACGGCGTCCCTGCCGCACAGCTCCCGCACCCGGCCGGCCGTGAAGGCCGACACGGCGATGACGGCATCGGCCCGACGCAGGGCGGTCCGCATCAGCAGGCGCTCACCCGCCACCCGGTGACGTGGGAACGCCCACGGGACGTCGAAGATGGCGAGGTCGTGGACCGTGGTGACCTGCAGCCCGGTCCGCCGCAGCGGAAGGTCCACGTCGAGGCCGTGGACCAGGTCGCAGGGGCCGAACCCCCGTGCTCCGGCCAGGGCGCGGCGCACGCCGTGGGACTCCGCCAGAACGAGTGGCGTCACCCCGTCGGGCAGCTCGCCACGGCCGGTGGGCCGCACGGCTGCCACCAGATCGGCGTCCACCGCCGGCACGAGGGCCGCCAGCAGCTCGCGGATGTACGTGCTGACGCCCCCGCCACGGAGGTCGAGGGGGAGGGCGTTGAAGGTGATCCTCGGGCGGGTGCTCACCCGGGGGCCACGGGGGGCCGCGTGACGCCGACCGCCGGTCGGGCGGACGGTCGCACGTCACGCCCGGTGGACGGTCGGACGGGCGGCCGGGGTGACGGTCTGCGGGTGGACCGATGGGCCGTCCGGTGGCGCCTGGCCGCCGCCTCGGCCAGCAGGTCGGGCACACGTTCCGAGTCGGGGTCGGCGTCGGCCACGCCGAGGGAGATCCCGGCGATGACGAACGGTGGGATCGACAGGCCGCCGATCCAGAAGGTGTCGAAGAGGCCGTCCACGTAGTGGCCGAGCAGGATCACCAGTCCGAGCGTGCCGTAGACGCGGGGCAACCCGTTCATGGACCGCATGGTCACGAACACGAGGAACAGGAACGCCAACGACCCGACTATGCCGGTCGAGGCGAGGTTGTCGACCAGCGAGTTGGGTGGCGGGGTGACGAAGACGTACTGGGGGAGGTTGTAGAAGCGCATCCCGAGCCCGAGCACCGGACTGGTGTGCCAGACGTGGATCGCCGCGCCGATCTGGCCGAACCGGATGGCCACCGAGTTGAACTGGGGGTTGTTCTGGATCATGACACTGAGGCTGTAGTAGACGAGCGCCAGCGCCGGGACCCCGATGAAGATCAGCGTCTTGAAGCGACTCTTGATGTCGGAATTGATCAGCACCGCGGCCACCAGTGCCACCACGAGCAGGATGCCGGCCTGGCGCGACTGCGAGGCCAGGAGGCCCAGCAGGCACAGGACCTCGATGATCCGCGCCTCCACCTTGGCGATCCCGACCCAGGGCGGGTTCAGCTGGGCCACGACGGCGGCGACCCACATGACCGAGCCGATGGCGTTCTTCTGGTACGGACCCCACTGGGCCGGATGGAACCCGCTGGCCGCCGAGTGCTCGATGGCCAGCAGGGCGAGGGCCGCCGCGCCCCACAGGTAGATTCGGTAGGACTGGCGGGCCCGGCCCCGGTAGCCCACGACCCATCCGACCAGGGCGCTGCCGGCCAGGTAGGAGAAGCGGTGGAACCACTCGATGATGTCGCCCTTGAACGGGTGGGCCACGACCACGAGCAGCAGCACGGCCTGGTACCAGACGATGCCACGCAGGAACCGCTTCAGGTGGGTTGCCCGGGACCACTCCACGTGGAAGAGGCAGACGAACGCGGCCACGAAGACCAGGAGATCGGCCACACTGAGGTTGGTGCTGGCGCCGCCCACGCGCTGGATGAGGATGGAGCCTGGCAGGACGATGACGGCCACGAGGATCGGATCGACCACGAAGAGGCCGAAGGCGAGGACCAGACCGGCGACGACGATGCCGGCCAGGGGGTTCGCCGCGGTCGCCACCCCGGCCACCGCGGCAAGAGCGAGCATGGTCAGCCACGCCGCGGCCGGTCCGGCCAGTCGCTCCCACGCCCGCGCCAGCTTCCGGGCACGCGTGCCCTCCACAGCGGTGCGGGGGCTCATCGGGACGTCGGGGGAACGGTCATGGGCCTCGGGGCGTGTCGGTCGGGACTCCGTGGACGCCCGATGAATGGTAGCGGTCGCACCACGGCGGTCCGTGGCTCGGCATCGGGTGGCACCTACCCCCATCGGCACCGAACGGCGGCATCTCAAGGTCTCTCGTGTTTCTGACGACGCTACGTGTGACCCGGCATGCAGCCCGGGACGGCAGGCCTGCCCCGATCGGGGCACGGCCGAGGACGAGGACGACCACGGGTGCCAAGCGCAGTCGACACAGCGAGGGTGAGGACGACGGTGGATGAGGAGACCCCGCGTGCGTCGTCACTGGTCGTCTGCTCGCTCGAGCAGTGGGGAGCCGTCCGCCGCCGGATCCGCATCCTCGTCGACGAGCTCGTCGAGCACGACCTCGGACTACACGTCCTGTACGTCGACCCCGCCGTCGACATCCCCTTCGAGCTCCGCCACGGGCGGCGTGCCGCCCTTTCCGGTCCGTCCCTCGAACAGGTCCATCCACGCATCCACGTCCTGCGGCCCCGCAAGTGGCTGCCGCGGGCCCTCGGGCCCTCGGCCGACCGGTCACTCGGTCGCCAGGTCGACCGGGCCGTCGCCCGACTCGGGCTGGTGGACCCGCTGGTCTGGGTGAACGACGCCCTCTACGCCGACTGGGCCCTCGGGACGGGGTGGCCCACCGTCTACGACATCACCGACGACTGGCTGCTGGCCCCGCTCCCCCCTCGCCAGGAGGCGCGCCTCCGGGCCGACGACGAGCTGCTCCTCGAGCGCAGCGGCGCGGTCGTGGTGTGCTCGCCGGACCTGGCCCGCACCCGTGGTGCCCGACGGTCGGTCGACCTCATCCCGAACGGCGTCGACGTCGACCTGTTCCGGACCCCGCAGGCCCGCCCGTCCGAGCTGCCCCCGTCGCCCGTGGCCGTCTACGTGGGCACCCTGCACGAGGAGCGGGTGGACGTCGCCCTACTCATCGACGTCGCCCGGTCCCGTCCCGATCTCCAGGTGGCCGTGGTCGGACCCGACAGCCTCGGCCAGGCGTCCCACGACGCCCTGGCCGCCGAGCCGTCCGTCCACCTCCTCGGCCCGGTCCCCTACGACCGGGTGCCCGCCTTCCTCCAGTACGCCGACGTCGTCATCGTCCCCCACCAGGTGAACCCCTTCACCGAGAGCCTCGACCCGATCAAGGCGTACGAGTGCCTGGCCGCCGGCCGGCCCACCGTGTCCACGCCCGTCGCCGGCTTCCGCGACCTCGGCGGTCCGGTGGTCGTCGTCGACCGCGACGGCTTTGCCGCAGCGGTGGGCGCGGTGCTCGATGCCGGCCCGGACCCCGCTGCAGCCACCGGTGTCGACGTGCCCACCTGGCACCAGCGGGCCGGCGCCATGTCCGACGTCATGCAGCGGGTGCGCAGCACCCAGGTGGCGCCATGACCCCGTTCCGGGCCGTCCGACCGGCCCTCGCACTTCCAGGACGCGTGCCCTCGTATCCTGGTTCCTGCCCTAGCCCGCCGAAAGTGAGTGTGCGGTGACATTCCAGCAGATGCTCAAGACGTTGTGGCACAGGAAGCTGACGATCATCGTCAGCGTCGTGGTCTGCGTCGCAGTGGCGCTCGGCTACGCCAAACTGTCCACGCCCACCTACCAGTCGAGCGCGTTGGTGCAGATCAACGCGCCAAGCCAGAGCACCACGTCCGGGTCGGGGTCGGGCTTCACGGTGTCCGACCCGGTCCAGGAGCTGTCGAGCTCGGCGGTGCAGACCGCCGCGGCAAAGGCGCTGAAGGACCCGGACCCCTCCGGGCTCGCCGGCCAAGTGAGCGGCACCGTCGACCCGACCTCCGGTGCCCTGACCGTGACCGGCACGGGGTCGTCCCCGGCCGCGGCAGAGGCCGTCGCCACTGCCTTCGCCCAGGCCTTCGTCGGCGACGTGCAGAACAACGCCAACGCACAGATCGACAAGTACACGGTGATCCTCCAGGCGACGAGCAACAAGATCGCCACGCTCCAGAGCCAGCTGGAGTCGTCCAGCAACCCCAACGCCACCTCGGCCAATGCGCTGCTCACCGCCCAGATCAACGCGCTGACACAGACCTACGGCACGCTGCAGACGGCGCAGTCGACCCTCCAGGCCGGCGGACCGTACGCGCAGATCCAGGTGGCGGCCCAGCCGGGTGGCCCGACGGGGCTGTCGAAGCCCAAGCTGGGCGCCATCGGCCTGCTGACCGGGCTCCTGGTCGGCTGCGGCATCGCCTTCGTCCGCGAGCAGTTCGACGACAGCCTCCGGCTCGACCCCGACATCGAGTCGGTGATCGACGGTCCCCTGCTCGGCGAACTGCCCCAGGACCCGGAGGTCAAGAAGGGTGAGGTCTCGATCGCACTCGTGCAGACACCCCAGTCGTCGCTGTCCGAGGCCGTGCGCGACCTGCGGACCAGCCTGCGGGTCCTGCTGGTGGAGCAGCAGAGTCCCATCATCGTGGTGACCAGCCCCGAGCCGGGTGACGGCAAGACGTTCGTGACCGCCAACCTGGCCGCCTCCTGGGCCCTGACCGGCGCCCGGGTGATCGTGGTGTCGGCCGACTTCCGGCGCCCGAGGCTGGAGGAGGCCTTCGGGCTCGAGGTCGCCGACCGCCCCGGGCTGTCCGACCTGATCAAGGCCAACTGGAAGCAGGCCGAGCCCAGCGACGGTCAGACCGACGGCCCGGTGGAGCCGATCGAGGGCGCACGGCCCGGCGGCACCGCACCGCGCCGGTCGCGCCGTCGGGGTGGCCGCTCGGACTTCGAGGAGACCGCCGTCAGCGCACAGCTCGTCGAGACGGGCATCGACGGCCTGCAGCTCCTGCCGGTGGGCGTGCACCGGGACAACCCGAGCGAGCTGTTCGACAGCCCCGGCATGCAGCCGGTCCTCGACCAGCTCCACCTGCTGGCCGACATCATCCTCCTGGACACCCCGCCGGTGCTGTCCACCCCGGACACCGCCATCCTCGGCAGCCTCACCCACGGTGCGATCATCGTGGCCACCGAGGGCAAGACCGACCGGTCCGACCTCGAGCGGACGGCCCATCGGCTCGAGTCAACCGGGTGCCGTGTCGTCGGCCTGGTCATGAACCACGTGCGGCGCAGCGCGTCCGACGGTTACCAGGCCTACAGCTACACCAAGTGATGGACCCGTCGGCGGCCCCCCTGGTGGTCGTCGTGGCCTTCCACGCGCCCGACCTCCTGGAGCGGTGCCTGTCCGCCCTCGGCGACACGCTGGACGTGGTGGTGGTCGACAATTCCTCCGACCCCGCCGTCGCCGCCGTCGCCGGCGACCACGGCTGCACCTACGTCGACCTCGGGCGCAACCTCGGGTTTGCCGGCGGGGTCAACATCGGCTGCGCCCGCAGGAACGGCCGCGACGTCCTGCTACTCAACCCCGACGCCACGATCACCCCGGCCGCCGTCCGGGGCCTGCAGGCGGCCCTCGCCGCCGACTCCCGGCTCGCCGCCGTCGCCCCGGCCCAGGCCGGCCCAGGGGGCGGCACGCCCGACCGCGTCGCCTGGCCCTTCCCCACGCCCGCCGGCGCCTGGTTGGTGGCCGTCGGCCTCGGGCGGCTGCGGCGCGGGCACGACTTCCTGATCGGCTCGGTCCTGCTCCTCCGGTCCACCGCCCTCGACGACGTCGGGCCGTTCGACGACCACTTCTTCCTCTACGCCGAGGAGTCCGACTGGCAGCGGCGGGCCGGCGACGAGGGCTGGCGCGTCGCACTGTGCCCCTCGGTCACCGCCACCCATGTGGGCGCCGGCACCGGCGGGGACCCCGTCGTCCGCGAGACGCACTTCCAGGCCTCCCACGAGCGCTACGTGCGCAAGCACCACGGGACGGCGGGCTGGTGGTCCTACCGGACGGCCGCAGTGCTCGGCGCCGCGGCCCGGGCCGTCGTCCTGCCCGGCGACCGGGGCCGGCTGGCGGCCGCACGCATGTGGCTGTTCCTGACCGGGCCACTGCGGGCCGAGGCGGCGCTGGACCATGGCGGCCTGCGCATCGTGCACGTGGTGGTGACGGACGCCTTCGCCGGGGTCGAGCGCTACGTCTGCCAGGTGGCCAACGGGTTGACTGCACGGGGCCACCGGGTCGAGGTGGTGGGCGGCGCTCCGGCCCGCATGACCGCCGAGCTCGACCGGTCGGTCGTGCACCACCCCGCGTCCTCGCTGGTCGGGGGCGCCCTGGCGCTGGCGGGCAGCCGGGGGGCGGACATCGTCCACGCCCACATGACTGCCGCCGAGGGCGCCGCCTACCTCGCCCACCCCGTCGACCGGGCACCCGTGGTGGCGACCCGCCACTTCGCGGCCGAACGGGGCTCGTCGCCGCTCAACCGCACGCTCGCCCGCGTGGCGGTACGGCCCGTGGTGGCCGAGATCGCCATCAGCGAGTTCGTGGCCCGCAGTGTGGCGGCACCGACGACCCTCATCCCGAACGCCGTGGCCGACCGGCCCCAGGCCGCGCTCGAGGCGCCCCAGGTGGTCATGCTCCAGCGCCTCGACGACGAGAAGGCTCCCGACGTCGGGCTCCGGGCCTGGGCCCGCAGCGGACTGGCCGAACGGGGCTGGCACCTGGTCGTGGCCGGGACCGGCATCCTCCGGCCCGAGCTCGAGCGCCTGGCCGGCGAGCTCGGCTGCAGCGGCTCGGTCACCTTCGCCGGCCTGGTGGCCGACACCGACGGGCTGCTGGCCGCGTCGTCGATACTCCTCGCCCCGGCACCGCGCGAGCCCTTCGGGCTGTCGGTGGCCGAGGCCATGTCGCACGGCCTGGCCGTCGTGGCCGCCGGCGGCGGTGCCCACACCGAGACGGTGGGCGACGCCGGCCTCCTCTTCCCACCGGGGGACACCACAGTTGCGGCACGGGCGCTGGAGCGACTGGCCGACGACCCCGAGCGTCGCCACTCGGTCGGACGGGCGCTGCGGTCCCGCCAGCAGGAGCGCTACTCCCTCGCCCTGCACCTGGACCGGCTCGAGGCGCTGTACGCCTCGGTGGCGGCCGACCACCCCGTCCGGCACGCCCGGGGTCAGACCCCGTCCACCACCCGCTCGTAGAGCGCCCGCTGCTGGTCGGCGACGCTGGCCCACGAGTAGCGGACCACGTTCGCCAGGCCCGCCTCCCGCAGCCGTGCCCACAGCCCGGGCTCGTCGAGGAAGCGCCCGAGCGCGGCGGACAGCGCGGCGGCGTCCCCCGGGGGCACGAGCAACCCCGACCCCCCCACCACGTCGGGCAGGGCGCCACAGTCGCTCGCCACCACCGGCACCCCGGAGGCCTGGCCCTCGACCACCACACGGCCGAACTGCTCGAGGACGTTCGGCACCAGCACCGAGGGCACGGCGAGCACGTCGAAGGTGGGGAACACCTCGACCAGGGCGGCCTCGTCGATGTGGCCGTGGAACGCCACCCGGGACGCCACGCCGAGCTCGGTGGCCAAGGACTGCAACGCCGTGTCGTCGGGCCCACCGCCGTAGACGTCGAGGTCGATCCGGTCGTCGTGGGCGACCGCCCGGAGCAGGACGTCGACGCCCTTGACCGGGAGCAGCCGGCCGACGAACCCGACCCGCAGTCGTGCCCCGGGAGGCGGCCGGTCGGCCGGACGGAACCGCTCGGTGTCGACCCCGAGCGGGAGCAGCTCCAGCTCCCCCGCCAGGCCCTTCCGGCGCAGGATCTGCCCGGCCTCGACGTTGCACGTGTAGGCACCGGCCGCGGTCCGCAGCGACCAGCGCTCGAACCACCGGAAGGGTGGCGGGTAGCGCTTGTCCAGGTTCTGGGCCGAGGAGACGAGGAACGGCGTGCGCCGGGCCCGCAGCGCCCGCAGGACCAGGATCTCGGCCACCGCCAGGCCGAAGGGCTCCTCGTGCAGGTCGATGAGGTCCCACCGCCCGTCGCCGAGCAGGCGCCAGAGCGGCCGTGGGTCGAACAGGAAGAGGTTCGGGTGGTGCCCGAGCGTCCGGACGGGCACCGCGAACTCGTCGCCGTCCGGGGTGAACGCCACCAGGGCACCCCCTTCGTCCCACCGGGCGGCGGACACCAGTGTCAGGTCGACGCCCTCGGCCCGCAGGAGCCGCTCACGCTGGCGCCAGGCCGTGACGACGGCGCTGTGGGAGATGCGGAGGACCCGCAGACCGGCTCGGCCCGGAGCCGGTCCCGTGCCTGGTGTCGCCACGGCCCGGAGCGTACCAGGAGGGGCCCTCCGCAGGGCCCAACGTCCCTTTGCACCCCGTTTTCTCACGGAGCGTGATGATTCGGCCTCTTTGCGCTTAAGTTACCAATCGGTCCGCCGATCTGCTCCGTATGAACCGGGCAGGGGATTTCGAGAAGGGCAGTGCTGAAAGGCGGGGGAAGGCGATCGGGAGCATCGCCCTGGCGACCGCGGTGATCGCAGGAGCGACCGTGCTGGGCACGGCCCACGCCACCGCCTCCCCCCCGCAGATCGCCGGCAGCCCGGCCGCACCGACAGCCGCCGAGGTGAGCCCGATCTGCACCACCACCACCCCGGCCACGGTGCTCGGCCCGTCGACCACGACGCTGCCGACCCACCCGGTCTCCACCCTCGTCTCGCCGACCGGCGGCGTCGTCAACTTCTCGGCCACTTCGACCGACCTCTACGTCAACACCGGCACCCAGCTGGTCACGTACTCGCTGGCCGGTGCCAAGGTTGGCTCGTTCACCCTCCCGTCGGCCTTCAGCGCCGCCAACGAGGTGTCGCAGCCGGTGGTCGACCCCTCCGGCAACATCTACCTCTCCTCCTACTACGGCACGGTCGTCGACAAGTTCTCGTCGACCGGCACGCTGGAGTGGTCGGTCGACCCCAGCAACGGCAGCCCGACGGGTCTCTTCTCGGTCGGCACGGGCACCAGCTTCCAGCTGGTGGTCAGCCTCACCCAGAACTCGAGCGCCAGCCTGATCCTCAACACGTCGACCGGGGCCTCGACCGGGGCCTCGACCGGGGCCTCGACCGGCACCTTCCCGCTGATCGACCGGATCGGCGACTATGTCACCCAGGAGTCCGGCGGCAACCTGCTCTTCTCGGGCAACGGCTACGTCGAGACGGTCAGCCCGACCGGGCAGGCCCTGACCACCTTCGGGGCCCCCAACACCGAGGGGAACGGCGTGCGCACCGGCTCGGGCAGCCAGTTCTACTACCCGGCCCAGGCCGTCCAAGGCCCCGACGGGACCATCTACACCGCCGACCCGCTCCACACGATGGAGGCGACGTCACCGGCCGGCTACCTCCAGGGTTCGACCACCCTCAACAACGGCCTGAGCTTCGGCGGGTGGGGCTTCGCCATGGTGGGATCCACCTTCTACTTCCAGAGCGGCCTGCCCTTCAACAATTCGGCCGACGCCATCTCGTCCTTCTCGCTCGCCTCCGTGCAGGCCTACCTCGGCGCCGTCCAGGGCCCGTCCGACACCCTCGGGTGGGGCGCGGGCATCACCA
>PLRX01000069.1 GCA_003164095.1 Acidimicrobiaceae bacterium
GCCGGACGAATGATCGAGGTTAGCGATCCCGGCGCTCGAGTTCGTCGAGGACTGTCCCGATCAGCATGGCGCCGGTTGCTCCGATCGGATGGCCAAGTGCCATTGCCCCACCGTTGACGTTCACCTTCTCGGGATCGACCTCGGTGTCCCTGAGGAACTTCAGGACCACCGCAGCGAATGCCTCGTTCACCTCGAAGCAGTCAATGTCGTCAAGGGTCATTCCTGCCCGCTCGACGCATCGGATGGCAGCTGGTCCCGGGGCGGTCAACATGATCACCGGCTCGGTCCCGACGACCGCAGTCATCCGAATCCGGGCTCGCGGAACCATGCCGTGTGAGCGGGCGTAGTCGGGCGATGCCAACAGTACGGCTGCGGCGCCGTCGACAACCCCGGACGAGTTGCCGGCGTGGTGGACTTGGTGGATCTCATCGATGCCGGGGTAGGCGCTCAGGGCCGTTTCGTCGATCGTCCGGAGCGCGCCCTCTCGTCGATGCGCTCCCATCGACTCGAAACTGGGTGGAAGGCGCCCCAGGTCCGCAACCGTTGTCCCGGGTCGAGGGTGCTCGTCATGGTCCAGTGCGATGGCTCCATCGTCGCAGTGGATCGGAACGAGGGCCCGGTCGAATCGGCCCATCTCGATCGCGACTTGCGTCCGCGCCTGACTCGTTGCCGCAAGCTGATCGCATTCCTGACGCGAGAACTCTTCGATGGTGGCGATGAGGTCGGCGGCGATCCCTTGTCCGACCACGTTGTAGCGGGCAAGGAGATGGGCGTTGTTTGCGGCAAATCCATCTACGTGCAGCGGTGCCGTCCGCGACATCGACTCGACGCCTCCAGCGACCACAAGGTCCTGGAATCCGGAGCGTATTCCCATCGCACCAAAATTGACTGCCTGCTGGCCAGATCCGCAGAAGCGGTGCAATGTCACCCCGGGCGCATCGAGGGACCAGTCAGCATCCAGCGCAGCCATCCGTGCGATGTCCATGGAGTGGTCGCCCGAACCCGAACTGCAGCCCATGATGACGTCGTCCACATCGGAGGTGTCGAGTTCATTCCGCTCCCGAAGAGCCTCGAGAACTTGGGCGAGGACGCGCTGAGGGTGCACCTCGTGCAGGCCACCTCCCGGCTTGCCCTTTCCCCTCGGCGACCGCATGGCATCGATGATCAAGGCTTCCGTGTGCATACGCACTCTCCTTGGTGGCGGCTGGGCTGCACCAACCTGCCGTGCTCGATTGAACCGTCCATGTGGCGGCGGTGACGCGCTGGGCGTCCACTTCCGTTGCGAGCGATGTTTCGATTCATCGAACAGCCAGATCGCAGATGCATGGCACCGTGCCACCGGCAACGCCTTCGGTGCCAGGACGACCGCGTCCTGAAGGTGCACAATTGCCCTGTGCCCGACAGGTGGTGCGCACACGACGGACCACGGCCAACGTCGATGCCGCCCGGTAGGGCCACATCGGATCGTCAGCCGTGGCAAGGCAATCGATCATGCCCGTTACTGTGTCCGGTGAGATCTGGCCACTCGGTTCAATCGATCTCCGTAGGGACAGTTCTCCGAGCGGCTGAACTGTTCACCCATCGAGGAGCTCCTTACGCAGCACGTCAACGGTCGCCAGCCGTCGATTGATCTCGTTGTCGTCGAGGTCGTTGCGCGCGGCGATATTGGTTGCAAGTGCGTCGAAGCGCTCGAGCTCGTGACGCCGGAGAATGCTCTGTTCTTCGGGTGAGCGACGCTTGAGCCCTCGCAGGTAGGACGTTCGTGCCATCGTGGCCCGTCCCAGTTCGAGCTGGGTGGCAATGGCCAAGTAGGTGCATCCGCATTCGCGGAGCGTGATCACCTGGTCGTCACGGCTCTCAATCTCAGCTGAAGCGACTGTCTCGGACGTTGTCATGGATGCCTCCTGGAAGTTGGCGAAGCAGACCCCGATGCGGCAGAGCGTTCGGATACCGGCAAGTTGCCCTGGAGTCGGGACCGTTCTGGACTAGATGCGCTCGAGAATTGTGCCCGTAGCGAGGGCACCGCCGCAGCACATGGTGATCAACGCCAGGTTGCCGTCGCGACGCTCCAGTTCGTGCAGGGCCGTGGTGATCAACCGGGCACCGGTGGCGCCGACCGGGTGGCCGAGGGCGATCGCCCCGCCGTTGACGTTGACCTTCTCCATGTCCGCCTCGAGCGCGCGTGCCCATGCAACGACCACGGAAGCGAACGCCTCGTTGATCTCGATGACGTCGATGTCATCGAGCGTGAGTCCACTTTGGGCCAGAACCTTGTCGGTGGCGGCGATCGGACCGTCGAGGTGGTAGTAGGGGTCAGATCCCACCAGGACCTGAGATCGAATCCGTGCGCGAGGCACAAGCCCAAGGCTCTTCGCTGACGTTGCCGAAGTCCACAACACGGCGGAGGCTCCGTCGGAGAGCTGTGACGAGTTTCCCGCCGTATGGATTCCGTCGTCGATCACCGGCTTGAGGTTGGCGAGGCCGTTTGGTGTGGTGTCCCGAGGGCCTTCATCTCGTGCGACGACTTGGACTTCCCCTGTGGGACCGTCGGGCCCGATCACCGGCGCCTCGATGTGGAACAACTCTCGATCGAATCGGCCTTGGTCCCATGCCTGCGCCGCATTGGCCTGTGACGCGAGAGCGAACGCATCGACTTGAGTCCTCGTGACGTCGTGCTTCTTGGCAATTCGCTCGGCTGCCACGAACTGGTCCGGCATGTCCCAGGGGAAGTCGCTCGGACGGGACGTTCCCGGGCCATTGAACGCATTGGACCCGAGCGGCACCCGGGACATCGACTCGACTCCGCACGCGATGCCGAAGTCGATCGCATCGTTGGCGACGAGATTCGCGATGAAGTGGTTGGCCTGCTGGGATGAGCCGCATTGACAGTCGACCGTCGTGGCCGCAACCTCATAGGGGAGTGCCTGGGAGAGCCACGCGGTGCGAGTGACATTCGATGCCTGCTCTCCGGCCTGGGTGACGCAACCACCGACGACCTGGTCGATCTGCCTGGGGTCGACATTGGCTCGCTTCATTAGTCCGACCAGAGTGCTGCCGAGCAATTCGGAAGGGTGAAGGCCTGCGAGCTTCCCTCCCCGCTTTCCGATCGGAGTGCGGATGGCGTCAATGATGACGGGCTGTCCCATGGAGTTCCTTCTGTCTGATCGGCAATTGCTCGCCGCTGGCTAGCGAGATCGATGCCTCGGGTCGTGGTCGGTGTCGTGCACGCGGTATCGGGCTTGAGTCATGGGCGCGATTTCGTCGAAGTGGGTTCCCCTGGCGCCGACCGCGGAGGTGCGATGCCGTTCAATCCTGCACTGCGATTGGATCGGAACACGCAAGCTGAGATCCGCTTCGTTACCCATCGCTCAAACCTTTCCGCCCCTGCTCGGAGCTTCGTGATCTGCCGGCACGACCGGACGGGCCGCATACATGACGAAATCAGTATATCATCAGTCTATTATTCGATGGTGGCGATAGGAGGACGCGTGCAACCGACCTACGACGAGAATCCGATTCTCAGGCGACGCGGCCAGAGCCGGCGGGTCCCGGCATGCACGGCCGGTGGATCCACGGGCGCGAAGGACGAGACAGCGGGGGTGGTCTGCACGACGTGTTGGCGCTGCGTGACGCGCGCCTCCGGACCCTTCGGTTTACGGTGCCCGCGCTGTGGAGCACCCTTGCCGCTCGGAGGCGGTTCACCTCGGGCCCAAACCCGAACTCCGAGGTGAACGAAAGCGGTCGATCGGCTGAAGTCCTCCTACTCCGATTCGAACGATCGTCGTGCGCGACTGAGATGATAGATTGACGGCCTGACGAAACTGTCAAGTATTGACGTTCATCGGCCGAAGGAATGGTGGAAGCGATGACTATTCGATCCATCCTGAAGGCCATCGTGCATCCGCGGACGGTGACGGAAGAGCTCTCCTCGCCTTCCCCGGACGCCGCCGGGACCCCGGGCCTCGCCGGATCACTCCAGATTCGACACGTCGACGCCGGGTCGTGCAACGGATGCGAACTCGAGATTGCCTCTGCATTTGGACCTGTCTACGACTCGGAACGATTCGGTGTCCGCCTGGTGGCATCGCCGCGTCATGCGGACGCGCTCTTGGTCACCGGTCCCGTTACCAAGAACATGGTCGGACCCCTGACGAAGTCATTCGACGCCATGCCCGAACCGCGGATGGTGATTGCACTCGGAGACTGTGCCGCCAACTGTGGGGTATTCCGGGGTGGCTACGGCGTCGAAGGATCGGTGGACGATGTCCTGCCTGTCGATGTGAGGATCGCTGGCTGCCCTCCTGATCCCGACACCATCATTCGAGCGCTCCGGGGCATCACCGGACGGTGAACAACGTCAGTTTGGTCGTGACCGCGATCGTCGGGTGCGCCGCGGCCATTGCCGGCGGTGCGCTGCCGGTGAGGACTCGTGTCGGTGCGGCAGTGATCCTGACGTGGGGGGCCTGTGCCGCCGCGTTCGTAGGCGCAGTGCACGTGCTCCAGACGGGGCACCCCATGGTGTTGAACTCGACTCGAATCCTCCCCATCACGGGAGTGTCCATGGCGCTCGATCCGCTGGGGGCGATCTTTGTCGTCATCACTGCCGTCGTCGCCATCGCCTCCACCCTCTACTGGCTGGGATACGCAAGTCACGGGCTCTCCAGTCGGACGGCATCTGCCGCCATGCCCGTCTTCGTGACAAGCATGCTGCTGGTGCCAGCAGCGGGGAGCGTGGCGACGTTCATGTGGCTGTGGGAGGTGATGGCGCTGGCTTCCCTCCTCCTCGTGCTCGTCGATCAACGGAGGCGCGAGGAAACCCGGAGCGCCGCGCAGTGGTACGCCGTGATGACCCACGCTGGGGCTGCGGCGATCCTCCTCGCACTGGTCATGATCGCTGGTCACGGTGGTGGTCAGACCTTCGCTGCCATCCGGATCCACGCGGCCCACCTGCCCACCGCAGTCCGCACTACGGCTTTCCTCCTCGCGCTCATCGGATTCGGGTCGAAGGCGGGAGCGGTGCCACTGCACGTGTGGCTGCCCAAGGCGCACCCGGAGGCACCTAGCCCGGCATCCGCGCTCATGTCTGGAGCCATGGTCAATCTCGGCATCTACGGGATCCTCTTGGTCGGCGACCGACTGCTGGGCGGAGGTCCGACCTGGTGGTGGCTGGTGGTGACCGGTGTCGGCGTCATCTCTGCTCTGTTCGGTGCCCTGCACGCGGCGACGAGCACCGACCTGAAGCGGCTCCTCGCCTACTCCACCGCGGACAATATGGGCCTCGTCCTCATCGGTGTTGGGGCGTCAGGGCTGTTCGCTTCGACCGGACACCCAATTGTTGCGTCGATCGCCATGGTGTCAGCTCTCCTGCTGACGGTGAACCATGCCGCGTTCAAGGGCAGCCTCTTCCTTTCAGCTGGTTCCGTCCAAGTTGCGACGGGCAGCCGCGACCTGGATCGCCTGGGGGGACTCATGAAGCGCATGCCCGTCACCGGAGCAGTGTTCCTGGTGGGTGGGTTGGCCATCGCCGCGCTTCCGCCGCTCAATGGATTTGTCGGCGAGTGGATGCTCTTCCAGAGCCTGCTCCACGGACTGCCGACCTCGAGTACCGCCGTCGCCATCGCCGTGCCCGTTGGAGTCGCGGCACTGGCACTCACGGGCGGACTCACGGCTGCAGCGTTCGTGAAAGCGATCGGCATCGGATTCCTTGGTCGACCGCGTTCCGAAGGTGCGACTACCGCCCATGAAGTGCCCCGGACCATGCAGTTCGGCGCCGGTCTGCTTGCCGGATTCTGCGTGGTTCTGGGGATCGTCCCGAGCATCGTCATGCCCGCACTCGAGCGAGCCGCGGCCGTGGCGGTACCCGGGGCGTCCGCCCGTCCGCTGTCCGCATCGACCGACCTGCGGTTGGTCGGCTTTCAGGGTGTGCTGGCGCCGGCGCTCCTTGCCGGTGGCCTCGCCTTGGCGTTCTTCCTCGTGGTGATCCTTCGCCGCATTGCTCAACGGCGGAGCGATCTTCGACTGACATTGCGAAGCGCGGAACCCTGGGGCTGTGGCCGCGAATTGCAGACTGCCCGGATGCAGTACACCGCCACCTCCTTTGCGGAACCTCTGCAGCAGGTCTTTGACGACGTACTCCGGCCGGACCGGGATCTCGATGTCAGCCACTTGGCCGAATCTCGCTACTACACGGAGAAGATCGCCTATCGAACCTCGATCGGCGACGTCATCGAGCACAACCTGTATCGACCGATCATCGGTGCTGTGTATCGGTGGGGCCTGTGGGCTCGTCGCCTGCAGAACGGCAGCGTGCACCGCTATCTCGCCTACGGGCTCGTGGTCCTCGTGATCATCCTGGCGGTGATCGTATGAGCGGGGGAGGAAGCCTGGTCGGAGGGGTTCTCGTCGCGGGGATTCAGATCACGGCGGTGGCAGTCGGTGGACCGCTGCTCGTCGGCATCATGCGTAAGATTCGGTGCCGCCTGGAAGGCCGTATCGGCCCCCCGATCCACCAGCCGCTGCTCGACCTCCGGAAGCTGTTCTCCAAACAGCGCATGCGTCCGGAGCAGTCCAGCTGGGTGTTCGGAGTCGCACCGGTCGTGCTTGTGGCCACATCCGTCCTGATCGCTGCCATGGCCCCACTCGCGACGACGCGTCCTCCCTTCGGACGAACCGCCGATTTCTTCGCAATCGTCTTCGTATTGCTGCTCGGATCGGTTTCGCTGGCGCTCGCCGCCCTCGATACGGGAACTCCGTTCGGCGGCATGGGGTCGAGCCGGGCCATGACCATCGGTGCACTCGCGGAACCAGCACTCCTCGTCGCCATCCTGGCGATGTCGATTCCGGCACACACCTCGAATCTGCCGGCGCTGGTCCGCATCGGCCTCGTCCATCCCCAGCTGATCGCCAGCCCGGAGCGGATCTTGGCGCTCGTCTCCTTCTTGGTCGTGATCCTGGCGGAAAGCGGCCGACTCCCCGTCGACAATCCGAGTACGCATCTCGAACTGACCATGATCCATGAAGCCATGGTGCTCGAGTATGCCGGTCCGGACCTGGGACTCGTGACGCTCGGAGAATCGATGCGGCTGGCCCTGCTCCTCGGACTACTCGTCAACTTGTTTGCCCCTTGGGGCATTGCAGATCGAACCGGTGCCGCAGCCTTCACCATCGGTCTTGCAGCACTGTTCGCCAAAGTGGTCCTGGCAGGGATCGGCATCGCCACGTTCGAGGTGTTCACGGCCAAGTTGCGGCTGTTCCGTCTGCCCGAGCTCTTGGCGGGTGCATTCGTCCTGGCTGTCGTCGCTGCTGTCACCGCGCTGGTCGTCCGATGAGTGGATCGGCCTATGCCAGCTCGCTCGAACTCGTGTCCGGTGTCGTCCTCGTGTGCGCTGTCGTGACCCTGTGGCGACGGTCGCTCTCCGCCATCGTGAAGGCACTGGCGGTACAGGGCCTGGCACTCGGGGCGGTGGCGTTGATTCTCGGGGTTGACCTGGGCGACGGGGTGCTGATCGCGGTGGGTTGCCTGGTGGTCATCGCCAAGGGACTGGTCATCCCCGCACTCCTCGGCCGGGTGGTGGCCGGCGACCCGGACAGCCGGGAAACGGCCCCAATCGTGAACGTGCCTGCGTCGCTGGTCGCCGCTGGCGCATTGACGTTTCTGGCCTATGGCGCAACCGGCCCTGTCGTTGCCCTCATCCCCACGACCGCGGGTCGCCTCATCCCGCTCGGCTTCGCGACGCTGCTCATCGGGTTCTTCGTCATGGCGGCACGCCGGAAGGCAGTGAGCCAGATCGTCGGCCTGCTCCTCGTGGACAACGGCATCGCCCTGGTGGCCTTCCTCGCCACGGCCGGGGTTCCCCTACTCGTCGAGCTGGGGGCATCACTCGACGTGCTGCTCGCCGTCGTCGTCCTGCGTGTCCTGGCCGCTCAGATGACCTCCAAATTCGGGGTGCTCGACCTCGACCAACTGCGCGAGCTGCACGACTGATGCTGGCCATCATTGTCCTTGCCGTACCTTTCGCTGCCGGTGTCGCCGCGGTTGTCGTTCCGTGGCAGCGAGCGATCGGTTGGCTGTGCACTGCGGCCATCGGCGTCGTGCTCGGCTGCGGAATCGGCCTTGCGACGCGAGTGGTCCACGGACCGCCGGTCATTGCGCTCGGCGGGGTGCTCCGCGTCGATGCCCTCAGTGCCTTCATGGTCATCGTCATCGGTGCGATCGGAGTCCTGGCCACGTGGCAGAGCGTGCGCTACCTGTCTGCGGAGATCGAGGCGAAACGATCCAGCCGCCGCCACGCCTCCCTGTACGCCGTTCTGGTCCAGGGCTTCATCACGGCAATGCTGCTGGCCGTGTTGGCCGGGAACGTCGGCGTCATGTGGGTAGCGGTCGAGGCGACGACCATCATCACCACCTTTCTTGTGGGGTATCGCCAGACCCGCGGTGCGCTCGAAGCATCGTGGAAGTACATCGCCATCTGCTCGGTGGGGATCGCCATGGCATTCCTCGGCACCGTGCTCGTCTACCTGGCCGCACTGCACGTCGGCCACCACCAGCACGCCACTCTCGACTGGACGTCGCTGATGGCCGTGTCGCACCACTTGGACCCGGGCGTCATGCGTCTCGCCTTTGCACTCCTTGTCCTGGGATACGGCACCAAGGTCGGCCTCGCCCCCATGCATAGCTGGCTCCCGGATGCTCACAGCCAGGCCCCTGCACCGGTGTCCGCCCTGATGTCCGGGGTGCTGCTCTCGGTTGCGTTCTACGCACTGCTCCGCTTCAAGGCGGTCGCCGACGGTGCACTCGGAATGGGGTTCCCCCGCGCCCTACTGGTGGCGGCGGGTCTCCTGTCCCTGGCAGTCGCCGCCTCGCTGTTGATCACACAACGTGACTACAAGCGCATGCTCGCCTACAGCAGTATGGAGAACATGGGCCTCTTGGCCCTGGGGGCCGCAGCCGGTAGCCCGCTGGCCGTCGCCGCCGTTCTGCTCCACATTCTCGGCCACGGTCTGGCCAAGGGAGTCCTGTTTCTCACCTCGGGCGAGATCCTCCATGCCGAAGGATCCAGCGAGATCTCACAGGTGAGAGCGTTACTGGTCCGGCGTCCGGCGCTCGGTGGGATCTTCGGCTTCGGCTTGATCGCCCTTCTGGGCTTCCCTCCGTTCAGCCTCTTCGTCAGCGAGCTCAACATGCTGCGCGCTGAACTCCAGGTCGGCCTCGGTTGGGCCGGTGCCCTTTCCCTGGTGTTCGTGGCAGTGATCTTCGGGGCGGTCATGTCGCATGGACGGCACCTCCTCCTCGGCTCCGGGCCCGTCGGCGAGAAGGTGCATTCGACACCAGCCTTCGTCACGGTCCCCCTGGTGGGAGCACTTGTTCTGTGCGCACTCCTGGGAGTGGTGGCATGGCCGCTCGACAGCCTCCTGCACGCTGCAGCTCACGTGGTCGCCCGATGACTACGGAGTCACCCATCGAGCACCTCGTCACCGAGCGACCGAGGCGAGCGGTTGTCCAGGTGGCACCTGATCAACTCGTCGACAGTGCCGGTGCGCTGCTAGCGGCTGACTACCGCCTGGCCCTGGTGGCCGCACATGACGGCGAGGGCCCACTTCGGGTCGTCTACCTCTTCGTCGCCGGTCCGCCCGATCAGCGCATCGAGCTCCATCTCGCCGTCCATCGTGAGCAACCACAGGTCCCGTCACTCGCTCGTCTTTCGTTCTCGGCCGGAAGGTTCGAACGGGAGATGCGCGACCTGTTCGGCATCGAACCCATTGGCCACCCACGGGCCCGAGGACTGGTACTCCACCAGCACTGGCCGCCGGGGTGGCATCCGATGCGCGCCGATGCCGGTCCACGACCGCCCATGGTCGACAACGCCGACCCCTATCCATTCGTCGACGTCGAAGGACCCGGCGTCTATGAGATCCCCGTCGGACCAGTCCATGCCGGGCTCATCGAACCCGGGCACTTTCGATTTTGGGTGGTGGGGGAGACCATCGTGAAGATGAAGGCACGTCTGTGGTTCGTCCACAAGGGAATCGAACGGCTCTTCGAAGGCCAGGAGGTCACATCCGCCCTGCCATTGGCTGAGCGGATCTCGGGCGACAGCGCCGTCTGCCACAGCCTGGCATTCTGCCTTGCGGTCGAGGAGGCCAGTCGCACGGAGGTGCCGATCAGGGCCAGCGAGCTGCGGGCCGTGTTGGTCGAACTTGAGCGCCTCTACAACCACGTGGCCGATGTCGGGGCGATGTGCAACGACGTGGGTTTCGGTCTCGCCAATGCGCACGCATTGACACTCCGGGAGCAACTCCTGCGATTGAATGCCGAGGTCACCGGCCACCGCCTTCTGCGTGGGGCGATCATCCCCGGCGGGGCTTCCGTGCGAATGCTCCCTCGGCTCGACCGGCTGCACGAGATCGGTGAGCGATTCCGGGAGATTGTCGGATTGGCACGCTCGAACAGCATTGTCATGGATCGGTTCACCGGGACCGCGGTGCTCAGTGCTACCCAAGCGGAGGAGATCGGCGTCCTCGGCGTGGTCGCCCGAGCTTCGGGTCTGTGTCACGACGCAAGGGTGACGCATCCGTTCATCGAGCCCTCGGAGGGCTTTCGACCAGCAAGCCGCAACGGCGGGGACGTCCTCTCCCGGTTCCTCATCCGGTGCGACGAGGTCGAATCCTCTTTGGCGCTCCTTGAGGACTTTGTGACCCGTGACGGCCCGCTCTCGGCATCAGGGGTGCGATCTACGGGGCCGGGCGCCGGTCACGGGACGGGCATGGTCGAAGGCTGGCGGGGCACCGTCGTCCACCGGATCGAGGTCGACCCCAGTGGGATACTCCGGCGAGTCAAGATCGTCGACCCCTCATTCATGAACTGGCCGGCGTTACCCGAGGCGCTGGTCAACACGATCGTCCCGGACTTTCCTCTGGCCAACAAGAGCTTCAACCTCTCCTATGCCGGGAATGACCTGTGACCTCGTCGACCCACAGGCCGGACGGCCGAGGCCGATGGCATCAGGACCTGACATGATGATGAATCCGTTAGACTTCGGGTTGATGAATCCGTTAGACTACGGTTCATCTAACGGATTATTCTGACCAATGAAACCGTGGGCAGACGATACGAGCCGCGCAGCCGGCAAGGAGATGACGCGTTGTGGTGACGGCACCGATCTACCAAGTGAAGGCTGATTTCTTCAAGGCGCTCGGCCACCCGGCGCGGATCCGGGTCCTCGAGGTCCTGCGGGATGGGGATCGTGCCGTCAGCGAGCTCATCCCGGCCGTTGGTCTGGAGTCCTCTCACTTGTCCCAACAGCTTGGCGTCATGCGCCGAGCCAACCTGATCCAGGCCCGGAAGGAAGGCTCCAGCGTCGTCTACTCCGTTGGGAATCCCATGATCTTCGAGTTGCTCGACGTGGCCAAGCAGATCCTCACGTCGTCGCTCGCCGAGACGCGGGACCTTCTCGCTGAGCTCGAGGCGGTCGAGGTGTCTCCCCGATCCGGACGTCGGTGAGGGACTCCCATGAGCGATGGCCCCGGGCCAACCGGCCGCGTGTCGTACGCTGCCGCGCCGACGCCGGGTCCCAGAGTCGCTTCGGTTACTGGCCCGTCTGACGAGTTCAGCCTCAGGAGTGGCGACGCCTCCCGGTGATCCGAGAAGGGGACGTTCCGGGGCAAGGTCCCGCTCCGGCCGGTGAACGGACTTCCGACGCGGGGATGCCCACGCACCTCACGATGGTTCGGCCGCCAAACTCGACTTGAGGGCGCCCGGGGCCGATGGGCGTCGAATACCAGATGTCGGTGGCTCCACCCGCGCCCCGCCCGATCGTCGTGGGCATTGTGCTCAGCCGACGCCACACCGATTTCTCCGAACGGGACCGGGCCATGTTGAACGCGTTGCGTCCACATCTGGTGCAAGCGTGGTTCAACGCCAAGGATCAGGCGCATCTGCGCTCACTGCTGAGCGCCGCCAGGGACGCAACGGTCGACAGCGGTGCGGGATTGATCGTCTTGTCGGACCCACCGCACGAGCTGCGCCGGGTGCGTTGGTGTCGCTGTACCGATACTTCGGCCGCCCCACCCAGACGAGCCCCCTGCCGGCTCGTGTGGAGCGGTGGATGGCGAGCCAACAGTCACGGCTCGACTTCCAGGGGCCGCTTGGCCTGCTGAAGCCGTTGCGGGCGGAGATCGGTGGTCGACGGGCGGTACTTCGTTACCTGTCTGCCCGGGCGGGTCACCCGGGGGCAGTGCTGCTACGCGAAGAGCGAGGCAGCCTGCGGCAACAGAGCCTTGATGCGTTGGGCCTGACAGCCCGCGAAGCAGAGATTGTGGGCTACGTGATCAGAGGTGAGAGCAACGCCACGGTAGGCGACAAGTTGCGTGTGGCACCGGCAACGGTCAAGAAGCACCGCGACAACGTCTACGCGAAGTTGGGAGTACGAGGCCGGGGCCGGCTCGCTGTGTTCGTGTTCGATGCCCGTGAGCGGTAGCCGATTCGCAGCCAGGTGTGGTCATCTGACCCGAGTCGCCACTGAGCGTCGACGCTGCCATGACACTCGTTGACACAGAGGGCACCGAGCAATACGCCGAACGGCGTATTGCTCCATGTGTTGCCAGCAGGAAGGATCGCGACAGGTACCGATCCGACGACTCAAGGGGCGGAACAGACATTGCGACGGAGCAGACGGTCCAACCGAAAGTTCTACCTGGCTTTGAGTGTGATCGCCGGAGCATCGGTGGGATTGATCGCCACCCCCGTGGCCGGTCTGACGGGAATGGCGGGCGCGTCCCCTGGTGCCACGTGGACGTCGCCCGCTGCGCTTCCCGCCGTCAGCGCGACGACAGGTGCCGAGTCCGTGCCGGATCCCTTGGGGGGATCGCTCCTCTTCTACGTGCTGAACGGCACACCGACCATCGCCACGGTGACGAGCGGCGGCACGGTCGGTGGACCGGTCTCCGTGCCGGCCATTCCCAGCCTGAATAGCTCCGGTACGGCCGGCAAGATCGCCTTCCTCTCCACCGGCGCCGCCATCGTGACTTGGACACTGTCGAGCTATGGATCCTCGTTCATGGTCTACCGTTCACCCACCGGCGGGTGGGGCAGTCCGGTGCAGCTTCCGTCAGGTTTCAGCAACCTGGCGGTGCGGTCGGGCGAGGTGCTCACTTCGGAAGGAAGCGGCACGGGCATCTCTACGGAGAGCTGGACGCTGTCCGGGACCGGTGGGCTGACACTGGCCACCGGTCCGACCAACGTCTATGTCGGCCAACCACTCTTCAACACCTCGTGGTTGGCGCTCGATCCTGCCGGGACCGCGGAGCTGGTCGTCTACGGCAGCACGGACAACGGCAATTCGGAGACCATCGCCGCCGCCAGCCGCAACGCGGCCGGTTCATGGTCGGCACAGTCCCAGCTGTCGGCGTCCGGTCAGTACGTGTCCTCGGGCGCCTTCGCCACCGCTCCGGGTGGTCGTTCGATCCTCAACTGGGTAACCGGCGCCACCTACTCGGCCGCCGATTCGTACACCGCGGTGCGGCCGTCCGGCCAGGCCTTCGGCGCGGCAGTGGGGACGGGATCGGTGTCGAACGTCAACGGTGCCTCGATTGCCGCCGTTGCCGCCGCCGGGGCGGATGGCACCCTTGCCGTGGCACTGACGGAGAAGGTCTACACGTCGGGTACCGCGTTCACGACGGTCACAAATGTTCTCACTGCTGTGCCGACAGCCGCCGCACTGGGCGCCGCCGTTCCGGTCCCGTCCGCGGTCCTCCCTAGCTCCCTGGGGGCAGACAACGGTCAGGTCATCGTCGGCAGTGTCGTGGCGACCTACGGAGCAGGTAACCCGTCCTACTCATCGAGCTACTCTGCCACCCAACAGGTGATCGCCACCATCGTCGGCCCCGGATCGACCATGGCGAGCCAGGTTCTTGGGAGCTCGTCGGGGCTCTACGACGGAAACAGTGGGCAGGGTTGTCCTTGTGCGCAGAGCCCGCCGGTGGCGTCGATCACAGGGGTTGCCCTTGATCCATCCGGCAACGGGATCGCAGTGGGACAGCTCACGCCGGGCGGAGTACTGGCATCCGCCAGCTATGTCGTGGGATCGGCCACGGCACCCGCGATCACCTCGGCAAACAACTCCACCCTCACGGAGGGAGTTGCTGGAAGCTTCACGGTGACCGCCACCGGTTCCCCGACCCCGACACTTGCAGAGTCGGGGTCGCTACCGGCTGGTGTCTCCTTCAACCCGGCCACCGGTGCACTGGGGGGCACCCCGAGCGTCAATGGCTCCTTCCCGATCACGCTCACCGCCAGCAATGGCGTCGGCTCACCCGCCACCCAGACCTTCACCCTCTCGGTTGTGGCAATCAGGATCACGACGGCTTCATTGCCGGCGGCCACGAAGGGCACTGCGTACAGCAGCACACTGCAGGAGGCGGGCGGTGTCGCTCCGTTCAAGTGGAAGGCATTGACGAAGCTCCCCAAGGGGCTCAAGCTGAACCACTCGACCGGGCAGATCTCGGGCAAAGTGAGTTCCAGGGTGGCTCCGGGGAACTACACGGTCACGGTGACTCTCGCTGACACGGCCAAGCCTAGGAAGGATACGGCGACGGCCTCGCTCACACCCCTCTGTGTCAACCTGATGTGA
>PLRX01000016.1 GCA_003164095.1 Acidimicrobiaceae bacterium
GGGTCAGGGCACCTGAATGGTTACAGGGAACGACAGCCGGTTCAGGCTGCTCACGCGTTTCGCGCCACTTCGGGACCGGTCATACGACTCAGGAGCGGGAACGTCGAGGCGATGATCGCGAGTGACGCTGCCAGACCGCAGATCACAGTGGCCCAGTAGGCGATGCCGGGCATTCGGAATGCGAACTCGAGCTGCGACCGCAGGAAGAGGGCGGCGGCGAGCAGACCGACGACAATCGACACGACCGCAACCAGGAGCAGCGGCAGTGCACTCTCCAGCGCGACGACGCGGCGCAACACGGCGGTGGGCACGCCCATGAGGCGGAGCAGGCTGAACGGCCGCTTGCGTTCGCTCAGCCCGGCGGCGATGTTCACGGCCAGGCTGCAGGCGGCGATGATCAAACTGGCTACGACGACCACCTGGGTCAGGTTTCGGACCATCGCCAGGAGTCGCAGTTGGCTTGGCCCGATCGAATCGACGACCACTGGCGGCCCATCGAATGGGAACGCCCGTACGAGCGAAGTTCGTGCCCGCTCTAGGGAGCTGGGCGAGCCGTCCGTACCGGCCACGATCGCCTCGACGGGGAGGCTCGCGATGCTCGCCGCAGACAGAGGAGCAGAAGGCCAGACCGTCAGCGAAGGCGACTTGGCGACCTCGTTCTGACCGAGGAAGAAGCCGATCGCTGCGACCGTCGATCCTGGTGCGCACCTTCCGATAGCGGGAGTCTTCGCCAGTGCTTCACACGAGATCACCCCGACGCCGTTCAGCCGCTGAGCGGAGGAGGGGTCCACGTGGACCACCGCCACGCTGCGCACCCCCGGCACGCTGCGTAGCTCTTCGACTGCCTCGGTCGGGACGGAGCGAACAGAGGTGGAGGCGTCACAGGATGACGTGAGTCCACAGAACTGAACTGCGACCGTATCGGCTGATCGTGGCCCCCCTACCTGGGAGGTCGATGCGACGATCGAGCCCAACGCTCCGATCGCTGCACTCGTGACGAAGAGCGCGAGCACCAGACCGCTGATGGAGCGGAAAGCCGCTCGAGGGTTGTCGAGGAGACGACGACCAGCGATCAGGGTGGCCGGCCGATTCGCCCGCGCCGCCATGAGCTGAGAGCCCATCCTCGTCAACCACGGCCCGGCGAGCATCAGCCCGACCAAGATGAGCAGCAAGCCCCCGACCAGCTCCAACATCTGGCTGTCGTTGCCCTGCGGCTTGCCGGCGACAGCGAAGTATGCGAGCAGTGCGATGCCAGCCAGGAGCGGGATCATCCGCAGTGCCCCGGGAGGTGCGGCCGGGACGCGCCGGGCCACGCCGAGCGGCGAGATCCGAATGCGACGCAGTCCTGCCCGAGCGGAGGCGACTGCAGCGATCGGGATACCGATGACGACGAGGAGGACGTCGGTCCAGGTGAGTGAGAGGTCACCTGGGGCAAGCGGCGCGCCGGTGAACTGCACGTGCGCCAGAAGGAGGCGGAGCAGGTAGTAGAGCACGAAACCGGCAGCAACTCCTGCGAAGGCCGCCACCGATGCCTCCACCGCAGCGATCACCGAGACCTGATGTGGCGTGGCGCCGACCAGGCGCATCGCCGCGAAGCGCTCCTCCCGCCGCGCCGCGGACAGTCGGCTCGCAGTGGCGATCAAGATGAGCACCGGCACGAAGAGGACGACGGCACCGCCGGCCAGGATCCATTGGAGTATCGGTCCGCTCCCGCTCCCGCTGTTGCTCTGGCAGCTGAAACAGTTGCTCAGTGTTCGTTGGATGCCGCGAACCTCGACTACCCCGCGGACACGCGAGAGCTGGCGAGCGTCATGACCGACGACGATGACCAGCGAGTCCGGGGACGGAAGAGCGGCTGCTTCTATGGTCCCCACCTGGTGCCCGGGGAACCGGTCACCCAGCTCGCTCGCCGGCACGGATGCGATGAGCCTGGTGAGGGCCGGCGACGCGTAGAACTCGCCGGCACCGGGAACGTGGCGAATCCCGGGTGGGATCGGCGTGCTCGGTCCCGCCTCAGCGACATCGACGCGGTCGATGGCCTGGTTGTCGAACTGATCGACGGAGTACAGCCACCACAGCGGGTCGGGTGTCGAACCTCCTGACGTCGATGGAGCTGTCATCGCCGACGTGTTGAGCCACGCGCCACGATCGGCTTGGGCGTGCAGACCGTTCACACCGGCCAGGGCGGACAGCAGGAGACCGACGCCGAGAGCGACGGCGGCTGCGGTGACGGCCACTCGTAGAAGTGCTTCGCGGCCGCTGCGCAGGGTGAGGCGCAGCCCGAGCCGGATCATCGGGTGGCAGCTGCGGTCGAGGTCACGAGCCCGTCTCGCACGACCACCTCCCGGTCGGCATACGCGGCGACCCGAGCTTCGTGGGTGACGAGGATCACCGTCGACCCCTGCTCACGAGCGGTTCGTGTCAGCAGGTCCATGACCAGCTCGCCGTTCAGGGAGTCGAGTGACCCGGTCGGTTCGTCCGCGAAGAGCACGTCGGGTTGGGCGACGAGACCTCGAGCCAGGGCGACGCGCTGGGTCTGGCCGCCGGACATCTCGCCGGTGCGGTGGCGCTCCATGCCTTCGAGGCCGAGGCGCTCGAACCAGCCCCTCGCCGCAGTTAGGGCCTCGCCGCGAGGCATGCCACCGAGCAACAGGGGCAACGCGACGTTCTCCTCGGCTGTCAACTCCGGTACGAGTTGGCCGAACTGGAACACGAAGCCGAAGCGATCACGCCGCAGCTTGGAGCGCTCCTTCTCGCTCAAGTTATCGAGGCGCTGGCCGTCGAAGCGCACCACGCCCGCGTCGGGGGAGAGGATGCCCGCGAGGCAGTAGAGCAACGTGGACTTGCCTGAACCACTCGGCCCCATGACGGCCAGGACCTCGCCACGCTCCACCGAGAGGCTCGCCCCCCGCAGCGCCGGGGTCTCGCCGAAAGAGAGCACCAACCCTTGTGCCTCGATGATGACGCCTCCGACGTCGACTCCCGAAGATGCCTTGGCGATGGTCACGAGCGCACCTCGACCGCGAGTGCAGTGAGTCGTGCTGCGGTGATGTCGATCCATCGGAGATCGGCTTCCAGGTGGAAGAGCGCATGGTCGGCGAGAAGGGCGTCGACGAGGTCACCTTGTTGCTTGAGCTCGGTGAGCTCACGCATACGACGGAGGTGTGCGGAGCGTTGCGCGTCGAGGTAGTCCTCGGCGGGTCGATCGAGCATGAGCGACAACACGACCTTGACGAATAGGTCCGTTTGGAGATGAGGCTCGGCCGGGATGGGCTCCGAGAGCCAGATCTCGATCTCGTCCTTGCCGCTCTCGGTGATGCTGTAGCGCTTGCGGTCTGGGCCGGCCCCGGGCTCAGCCTCGCCGGTGATGGCCTTCCCGTCCCGCGCCAGGCGGGCGAGGGTGGCGTACACCTGACCGTAGGGAAGCGGCCGACCGCGGCCGAAGAAGGTGTCGTAGTCGCGCTTCAGGTCGTAGCCGTGGCTCGGTTCACGATCGAGGAGCCCTAGGAGGGCCATGGGGACGCTCATACCTGCGAGCATACACTGAGCGTATACATGGAGCAACTAGATGGTGGGGATTCAGATCGAGGGGGTGTCCCGCTCGTGCCTGGTTGAGACTTCATGGCAGATGCTGCGGTCAGTCCGTAGCGTTTAGAGGTCCGGATGGGGTAGCTCGCTAAGTGCCTGCCGTCGGCTGTGGCCGACTGGTTTTCTACCGAAGAGCTTCCCGTCCGGTCCTTGCCGCGAGTGGCCCGAAAGAGGAACAAGTACAAGATCCGAACCAGGAGTGCCCTCGCGGTCCCATCCGACCACGAAGGAGGAACTCATGACAGTGATCATCGGGATCGACCCTCACGAGGCGTCCCACACGTGACCGGACCCTATTGACTGGTCCACGTGGCTCAGTTCACGGGGACCCGGTCACCGGATCGAGCTCAAGGGGCCGGCCTCGAGGTGCCAAGCCCAGGGGGCCATTCATTTTCATCTCGCATTCGACCTAGTGTTTTGCTCCGGCAGAGAGGCCAGCCTCATTGCCGGGCATCCGCACGGCCCTCAGCCAAGATACCAACCAGGCCCCGGGCAGCTCCACCGACAGTGGCACCGACGACAGGCCCTTCCTTCTTGTAGTGACTCCCTCGGCGTGCCCGGTTTAGCCGGTGGTGGCGGCGAACAGCAGCGGGGCAAACAGCTTGGTCTCTGACCTTCCAATTGCCCGAACAGCGGTGAAGGTGCCAGGGCGAGGGTAGTACGGGGTTCCTGCTCACAATTGGGAACGGATGCTCAACGCTCTGCCCAACGAGGACTGGAACGAAAAATCTGCCCTGACCATTACAAAAAGGACTGACGCCGACCTGAGTGATGGACTGACCACCAGACTCCGTCACGCGATTCTCCTACTCCTCCGCGACCAGCATGAGTTCAGTCGACGTCAGTTCGGTGGCGATACCGGATCACCGTCCCGACGATCGGCGTTCGTGAGCACATAGCTGCCGTACCCTGGCCCATGGCCACTGTCCCCCACCCGGCTGCGACCGGCCTTCCGGTCGAAGAGGTCATCGACGAACTCCGCACCGCGCTCGCCGGGGTCGGCGCTGCGGTCCTCCAGGCTGAGCCGGGCGCAGGCAAGTCGACGGTCGTTCCCCTCCGCCTTTTGGGCGAGCCGTGGATGGATGGCGGCCGCATGCTCCTGCTCGAACCCCGTCGGGTAGCGGCCCGCGCTGCTGCCGCGCGGATGGCGGCACTCCTCGGGGAGCGTGTCGGGGAGACCGTCGGCATCTCGACGCGTGACGAACGCCGGGTCTCGAAGGTGACCCGGATTGAGGTCGTCACCGACGGCATTCTCACCCGACGCCTTCAGCGAGACCCCACGCTCGACGGCGTCGCGCTCGTCATCTTCGACGAGTTCCACGAGCGCCACCTCCAGGCGGATCTCGGCCTGGCACTCACGCTCGACGCCCGCGAAGGCCTCCGCCCGGAGCTTCGCGTCCTCGTCATGTCTGCGACTCTCGACTCGGGCGCGGTCTCGGTCCTCCTCGGGGAAGCGCCATTCGTGTCGAGCCGGGGACGGTCGTTCCCGATCGATCTGCATTGGATGCCGCGGCGACCCAACATCCGTCTGGAACACGGTGTCGCCGCAGCGGTGCATCATGCGCTCGAGCGTGACCCTGGGGATGTCCTCGTCTTCCTCCCCGGGACCGGGGAGATCGGAACCGCGATCCGCGCGCTCGGCGGTCTCGGTGGCGTCGACGTTCTCCCGCTTCACGGCACGCTGCCGGCCGCGGAGCAGGACCGGGCGTTGCGCGCGGGTGCGCGTCGCCGGGTCGTCGTCGCGACCGATATCGCGGAGTCGAGTGTGACCGTGGAGGGCGTTTCGATCGTCATCGACAGCGGTTTGGCCCGGCGACCCGCGTTCGACCCCGCGAGCGGCCTCAGTCGGGTGCGGACGATCACGACCTCCCGTGCGTCAGCCGACCAACGTGCCGGTCGCGCCGGTCGCACCGCACCCGGCGTCGCCTACCGGCTGTGGTCCGAATCCGAGCACCTCGGACGGCGGGCGTGGCCCGATCCAGAGATCGCCGGTGCGGACCTCACGCCCCTCGCGCTCGAACTCGCCACCTGGGGCGCGCCTGCCGAGGCGCTCCGGTGGCTCGACTCGCCGCCGCCGGGCGCGCTCGCGGTCGCGGTCTCCCTGTTGATCGAACTCGGCGCGCTCGCCGACGGTCGCCCCACCGATCTCGGGCGTCGGATGCTCGAGCTTCCACTCCACCCGAGACTCGCCCGGATAGTGATCGAGGCACCTGCTGGCGGCCGCCGGGCGGCCGCGCTCCTCGCCGCGATGCTCTCGGAACGGGACATCGCCCGGCGCGGTGGGCGGGACTCCCCCGTGAGCGCGGACGTCGCGGAGCGCCTCGCCGCGCTCACCGGCGACGGCTCGGGCTCGCTCGAGGTCGACGGCGCGGCCGTCGCAACGGTGCGCCGCCGTGCCGACGAACTGCTCCGACGCGCCAAGTTGTCGCCAGGCAGCAGTCTGACGGCCGATCCCGGTCCGCTGCTCGCTCTCGGCTACCCCGACCGGATCGCGCAGTCGCGCGGCGGTGCCCGCTACCGGTTGCGCCACGGCTCGGGCGCAACGCTCCCCGAGCACGACCCACTGACCGGTGCCGGGTGGCTCGTCGCGGCCGAGATCGAGGGCGCGGATCGCGGCAATCGTGCCGACGGCCGGATCCGTCTGGCCGCGGTGCTCGACCGTGAGGACGTCGAGTCGATCGGCGGGAAGGGGATCGCGACCGTCGTCCGGGTTGCATGGGACGACGGGGTCGACGATCTGCGGGCAACGACCGAGCGTGTCCTCGACGCGCTCGTCCTCGGCGCCGTGCGAACCTCCGCGCCAGCTGGGCCGGAGACCACCGCGGTGCTCGTCGCCCACGCTGTTTCGACCGACCTGGCGCCTCTCGGGTGGTCACGTGCGGCGCGAATCCTCCAGGCACGCGTCGGGTGGGCGCGTACCGCGTTCGGTGAGGCGTGGCCGGCGTGCACCGACGATGCGCTCGCTGTCGACGTTGGCGCGTGGCTCGCCCCGCTTCTCGGGCGGGCGACGGGCAGAGGGGACCTCCAGCGCGTCGACATGGCCGGCGTCATCCGTTCGCGCCTCGGCGGCCTGGTCGCGGACCTCGACCGACTCGTGCCGAACGCGGTCCCCCTCGCCAGTGGCAAGAGCGCCCCGGTCGCCTACGACGGTGAGCGTCCCCGGATCGCGGTGCGCGCCCAGGATCTCTACGGCACCGCCGTTCACCCGACGATCGCGAGCGGTCGGATCCCGGTCACGGTCGAGGTGCTCTCGCCCGCCGGGCGGCCGATCCAGATCACCGGCGACCTCCCGGGGTTCTGGAGCGGGAGCTGGGCGGCGGTCCGCCGG
>PLRX01000062.1 GCA_003164095.1 Acidimicrobiaceae bacterium
GACTGGAACCAGGCCGTTCCATCCGGCCCGAGCAAGCAACGATCCTCAGGCAGACCCGGGTAGTGCCAGTCAACGGTGGCGCTCACCGAGGCTCTACGTAGGTCGATCGACCCATCGTTGAGCACGAACTCATCGACTGAGTCGGTGGCCTCCGCCGGCACGGGTGGCTACTGGTTGGTCACGGCCACCGGCCAGCTCGTCGGCTTCGGCGGGGCCGGACCGCTCGATCCCTCTCTGAGACTGATGTCGATCGGGTAGCCCACGCACGTCGGCGCCGGTACCGTTCAGCCGCCCTCGGTGAACCGCCAGCGCGTCGCACCCCCTGGCGCAACCGTTGCAACGGCCGTCGCCTGGCGAGCGGCGATCCGGTACACGGTCCACGGTGGCGGGCCGGCCGACGGTGCGCTGTAGTCGGCGGTGAGGGCGATGCCGGACGCGTCGACCCGGGCGGGCCAGCCTGCAGCACTCCACTGGCCCGCCATGATGGCGACCTGAACGGGATCGGTCACTTTGGTGGCCTCACCTTCGACGACGAGGTCGAACTCGTGCGTGGCCACACTCAAGGTGCAGCGCGGGTCTCGGGCCAGATTCGTTCCCTTGCGCGTGCCTTCTCCCGTCTCGAACCAGAACGCCCCGTCGAACCAGAGGGCACCGACGCCCGTCACGTGTGGACTTCCGTCGCGGTTGACAGTTGCCAACCAACACGTGTGGCGATCCGGCCCGCCTGCACCGGGGGCCTGTCCCACGCCTCGATCGAGGCGGGCTTCGACGGATTGCCAGTCGATCAGCGGCAGTCCGTACATGTCGCCCAGGTTCTTCGATCCCATGCCAGTTCGACCCTCCGGATTCAGCGTTGCACCTGCCTGGAATTCTTACCCAGTCGGCGACGCCGCCGCCGCCGAGATCCGTGGACGCATCGACAGGCATATACATGTGGTGAACAGCCTCGAGTCCTACCGACAGATGTGGCGCGAACCTCTACAGGCCAAGGGCGCGAGTGGTGGCCGTATCGGAGCCAACCAGGAGGTCGTGATGCACGAGGCGACACTGCTCACCGTGGGGAGCCGGCCGGTCCTGCGGTTCGAGCGCCACCTACCCGGATCGGTCGAGATGGTGTGGCGGGCCGTGACCGATCCGGAGGAGATGGGGTCCTGGTTCCCCACGAGGATCGAGATCGGACAGTGGGAGGAAGGAGCGAAGCTCACGCACCACTTCGACGACCACGACATCGAGGCCCTTCCGGGCACCGTCCTCATATGGGACCCGCCCCACGGGTCGAGATTCACCTGGGGCGACGACACCATCACGTTCGCCCTCGCGGATGCAGGCGACGGCGGCACGATCTTCGTGCTGACCGAGGAGTTGAGCGCCAACCATGCAGCTCGCAACGCCGCCGGCTGGGACGCCTGCCTCGATCGGCTCGAGCACGGCGCAGACCGTGGGACATGGAAGCACCGGTTCGACCGCTACGCCACCCTCTTCGAGCCGGTCCTGGGCCCGCAGGACGGACCGCCCGACGGCGTCCAAGACCTCGACGGCTGGCCCCTGCGGGCCAGTCGGTGGTCCGCGGCGATCGAGCGACAGGAAGGCGCGGTCTGCAAGAGTTGCCCATGGGAACAGAACACGGGTTCCGCCGCCTGGAGAACTTCAGCGACGCGGTCGTGGCCATCGCCATCACGCTGCTGATCCTCCCACTGGTGGATTCCGCCAGTTCGATCGGGCCGGGGGGCCTGGCGCAGTTCGTGCACCACCACGACGCCCAGTTCCTGGCCTTCGGCCTCAGCTTCCTCGTCATCGGTAGCTACTGGTGGGGCCAGCACCAGATGCTCGAGCACGTGATCGGCTACGACCGGATCCTCATCGCCGGGATGTTCCTGTGGATCCTGAGCATCGTGTTCCTGCCGTTCCCGACCGAGCTCCTGAGTGCCGCCACCAATGGTGGCCAGGGGGTCCACGCGCTCTACGTCGGTACGATGCTGGTCGCCTCCGTCGGTGTGCTGGTCCAGCAGTGGGCCATCGTGCGCCGTCCCGAGTTGACGGCCGAGGATCATCGCGGCGAGGCGGACCTGATTCCGGCGGTCATCCTGACGGCGCTCATGGGCGTGATCTTCGTCGTGGTGATCGTCGTGCCGGCCGTCGGGCTCTGGTCACTCCTGCTGCTGCTCGCCTCCCGGCCCCTCGAACACGTCGCACGCGCACGTCGGTCCCACTGAACGCGCCGTCCGATCGGACGGGAAGCGGACCAACGGGTCGGCGGGTGGGTCAGCCCCCGGAGGCGGCGATGGCGTCGCGGATGGCGAGCACGCGGCGGGCCTCGTCGACGTGCAGGTTCTCGATCATGCGTCCGTCGACGGTGACCACGCCGCGTCCGTCGGCCTCGGCCTCCTCGAAGGCCGCGATGATCCGCTCGGCCAGCTCGATCTCGTCGGCTTCGGGGGAGAAGGCGTCGTTGCACGGCCCGACCTGGCTCGGGTGGATCAGCGTCTTGCCGTCCATGCCCATCTGCCGGCCGACCTGGCACTCGGCCACGAAGCCCGCCTCGTCCTTGATGTCGTTGTAGACGCCGTCGAGGATGACCTTGTCGGCGGCACGTGCGGCCAACAGGCACAGCTGGAGACCGCCCATCAGCGGCAGGCGGCTCGGGACCCGCTGGGCGTGGAGCTCCTTGGCCAGATCGTTCGTCCCCATGACCAGCACGGCGAGTCGCTCGGAGGACGAACAGATCTCCTCGGCGTGGAGCATGGCGATCGGCGTCTCGAGCATCGCCCAGATGCGGGTGCGGTCCGGTGCGCCGTGCTTCTCGAGGGCGGCCTCGATGGCCCGGACGTCCTCGACCGAGTTGACCTTGGGAACCACGACGCCGTCAGGTCCGGCGGCGGCGATGGCGGCGAGGTCGTCATCGTGCCACGGTGTGCCGATCCCGTTGGCGCGGATGGTGATCTCCCGGTTTCCGTAGCCACCGGCGCCGAACATCGCACATGCCCGCTCGCGGGCCTCTACCTTGGCGTCGGGCGCCACGGCGTCCTCCAGGTCGAAGATCAGCGCGTCGGCAGCGATCGCCTTGGCCTTCTCGAGCGCTCGCTCGTTGGCCGCGGGCATGTAGAGCACGCTCCGACGGGGGCGCAGGTTCGTGTCGCTCATGTCAGTCCTCCAGGGTGATGGTGGCGTAGAGCTCGGCGAGCTCGGGGTCGCGGGCGGCGAGCTGGTCGGCCAGCTCGATCATCACCCGGCACTGCTTGACCGAGGCGTCGTCCTCCATCTTGCCGTCGAGCATGACGGCACCGGTGCCGTCACCCATGGCGGCGATCACCCGACGCGCATGCGCCACCTCGGCGACATCGGGCGAGAAGACCCGCCGTGCGATGTCGATCTGGGCGGGGTGGAGCGACCAGGCGCCCACGCAGCCGAGCAGGTAGGCGTTGCGGAACTGGTCCTCGCAGGCCACCACGTCGGCGATGTCGCCGAAGGGCCCGTAGTAGGCGAAGATCCCGTTGGCCTGGCAGGCGTCCACCATGCGGGCGATCGTGTAGTGCCAGAGGTCCTGCTGGTAGGTGGCGCGCTCGGCCCGGATGTCGCCACCGGGCGGGTCCTGGCGCACCAGGTAGTCGGGGTGCCCGCCGCCCACGCGCGTCGTCTTCATCCGGCGGTTGGCCGCCAGGTCCGCCGGGCCGAGTGAGAGGCCCTGCATGCGGGGCGAGGCACCGCAGATCTCCTCGACGTTGGTCACGCCACGGGCCGTCTCGAGGATGGCGTGCAGGAGGATCGGTCGCTCGAGACCCGCCTTCGCCTCGAGTTGGGCGAGCAGGCGGTCGACGTAGTGGATGTCCTCGGCGCCCTCGACCTTGGGGATCATGATGACGTCGAGCTTGTCGCCGACCTCGGTGACGGCCGTGAGCAGGTCGTCGAGGCCCCAGGGCGAGTCCAGCGAGTTGACCCGGGTCCAGAACTGGGCCGTGCCGAAGTCGACCGTCCGGCCCACGTCGACGAGGCCCTGGCGGGCGGCCTCCTTGTCGGTGGCGGGCACGCCGTCCTCGAGATTGGCGAGGAGCACGTCCACCTTCGTCGCCAGGTCGGGGAGCTTGGCCACCATCTTCGGGTTCGACGCCGGGAAGAAGTGGATCATCCGCGAAGGCCGGAACGGGATCTCACGCACCGGCTCGGGTGCCCCGACGGCGAGCGGGCGGAAGAAGTCTTTCGGGGAGCGCACTGGACCTCCAGGAGTTGCGGACCCCAACAATCTAGGAGGTGTGGCAGGTGTCGACGGACGGTGGTCCGGCAATGTCCGACGCCCCCGTCCCGGAGGGGCGAGGCGTGCCCCCGTGCCCGGACGGTGGGGGCACCCCTGGCGACCGCAACTCCGGCACGGCCGCAACCGGGCTGGCATGCTGGCTGCGCACCGACTCCGGGGGGAGTGACCGGTCCGGGCCTGTGGTGTGCCCGCGGCAGGAGGGTGCGGACCAGGAGGACCGATGCCAGCACCGGGCATGGACCGAAGGACCTTCCTCGTGAAGGGGGCGACGGTGGCCGGCGCCGTGGTGCTGGCCGGTGCGGCTGGCACCGGGCTGGCGGCGTGCTCGTCGGCCGGTGGGAGCACGACGACGACCACGGCCTCGTCCGGGACGGCGGGGGCACCGACCAGGGGCGGGTCGATGACCATCGGGACCATGGCGGAGATCGACGGCTTTTCGCCGTCGCAGAACCGCTGGGACACCAACGGCCTGCTCTACGCCAACACGGTCTACGACCCGCTGATGGCAGTTGCCGAGGACGGCTCGATCCAGCCCTACCTGGCGAAGTCGCTGACCCCCAACGCCGCCTACGACCAGTGGACGCTGACGCTCCGGGCGGGCGTCACGTTCCACGACGGGACGGCGCTGACCTCCATCGTCGTGAAGAACAACTTCGACGCGCTGGCATCGTCGTCGCTCACCAGCGGCGCCGTGGCGGGCATCGCATCGGTGACGACGCCCGACGACAGGACGGTCGTGTTCACCCTGAAGTCGCCTGCCACCGGGTTCGCCTCCGGGCTGACCACCCAGGCCGGGTACATCGTGGCGCAGGCCACGCTGGACCAGGCGTCCGACGCCTCGGTCACGCCGGTCGGGACCGGGCCGTTCGTGTTCGGCTCCTGGCAGCCGAACAGCCACTTCACGGCGACACGCAACCCCCACTACTGGCAGCAGGGACTGCCCTACCTGGACCAGGTGACCTTCCGGCCCATCGTGGACACGACCCAACGCGAGGATTCCCTCAGGACCGGGTCGATCGACGCGCTGATCTCGATCGACGCCAAGACCTACGCGCACTTCGACGGCACGACCGGCTATCAGGCACTGTTCGAGACCTCACCGGTGATCGGCTCACCGACCATGGGCTTCATGCTCCTCAACTGTGTCCGGCCGCCGACCGACGATCTGCGCATCCGCACCGCCCTGGCCAAGGCGACGGACCAGGTGGCCATCCAGAAGATGTTCGGCGACGGCTCCGTCCAGGCGATCAACGGGATCTTCCTTCCGGGGTCGCCCTATGCGGGCCACACGGACTACCCGGCACACGACGCGGCCGGGGCCACGTCGCTCGTGCAGCAGTACGCGGCCGAGCACGGCACGCCCTCGATCCAGATCAGTACGACGTCCGACCCGAGGACGGTGCAGTTGGTGCAGGTCGTGCAGCAGATGTGGGGAAGCGCCGGCATCGACGTCTCGATCACCATCGTCCAGCAGGCGGACGCCATCATCGACCTGCTGACCGGTGAGTACCAGGCTGTGCCCTCGGCCCAGTTCGGTGCCGTCAACCCCGACCTCAATTACCCGTGGCTCAGCACCACCACGGTGGAGCCGATCGGCACGGTCGGTCTCAACTTCGCACGCAACAGTGACCCGGCCATCGAACAGGCCTTCGTGGCCGGTCGGTCCACCCTCGACCGGGCGACCCGGGTGCAGGCCTACCGGACGGTGAACGAGCGGCTCGGCGTGGACCTGCCCTACGCCTGGATCGGCCGGGACATCTTCCCGTTCGCAGCTGTGGACCGGGTCCAGGGGATCAGGGAGCTCACCCTGCCGGGGGGCCAGGCCGGCTACGCCTACAACGAGGGCGTGTTCTTCCCGGCCCACCTCTGGCTGGCCGGCTGAGCGGCCGCCACGTCAGCGGGGGGTGTACTGCATCGTGTCGATGGACCGGCCGTGGCGTGACTGGTCCCGCCCCGCCGGGGGTCCTAGGTTCCTGGGGGTGACCCGGCTGCGACGCGTCCTCGTCGGCCTGGCATCGGTGGTCGTCCTGCTGGTGGTCACCTCCGGTGTGGCCTCCGCTCACGCACAACTCGAGTCCACCAGCCCGAGCGTCGGGTCGGTGCTGCTGACCTCACCGTCGGAGGTCGTCCTCCACTTCGGCGAACCCGTCGAGATCGACTTCGGCTCGCTGCGGGTCATCGGGCCGCGCGGCAACCGTGTGGACGACGGTGGCACCCACCACCCGGTGGGTGACACCCATTCGGTGGCCGTGTCGGTGGAGGGCAACCTGCCGGACGGGACCTACGTGGTGGCCTGGCGGGTGATCTCGGCCGACTCCCATCCGGTGCACGGGGCTTTCGTGTTCTCCGTGGGCACCGCAGCAGGGGCGAAGCGGGCGGATGCACTGGCCACGAGCATCGCGAACCAGTCCGGCAGCTCCGTCGTCGGGGTCGTCTACTGGGTCGTCCGCACGGCGGCATTCGTGGGCCTGCTGTTCCTCGTGGGTCCGGCGGTCCTCCTCGCCGTCATCTGGCGCGAGGGCGCCCACTCCCGACGGGTGGGGAAGCTGCTGTGGTGGATGTGGGGGACCCTGGTGGTGGCCACGGTTGCCGGCATCCTCGTCCAGGGCATCTACGCCTCCGCGCTCCCGCTCACCGACATCGTCAGACCGTCGCTGATCAGCGATGTGCTGCACACCCGGTTCGGTGAGGTCGAGTTGCTCCGACTCCTCCTGCTGGCCGCGATGGTCCCGGTCCTGCTCGGGCTGCGGGGCCGGCTCGGTGCCCCGGACCGGCGGTGGGTGTGGGTGACGCCCACCGTGTGCCTGCTGTCGGTCGGGCTGCTCCTCACCCCGGGGCTGGCCGGTCACGCGTCGACCGGCTCGAGCCCGCTCCTCGGCACCTTGCTCGACGTCGGGCACCTGGCCGCGGCCGCGGCGTGGCTCGGCGGCCTGGCACTGTTGGCCACGTTCCTCGTCACACGGGACCCGGGGGACGCCCTGCCGGACGATCCGTCGACCGTGACCCGTCGGGTGTCGGCCGTCGCCTATGCGGCAGTGGCGGTGGTGGTTGCCACCGGTGTGGTCCAGTCCATCCGCCAGGTCGGCAGCTTCTACGCACTCTTCCACACGTCGTACGGGGTGACGCTGCTGGTCAAGATCGGTCTCGTGGTGGTCCTGGTGGCGCTCGGCGCAGCCAGTCGGCACATCGTCCACGGCGGGGGAGGCGCGCTGCGGTGGGTCCTGCCCGACCGGTGGTCCCGGCGCCCCGATGATGCCGGCGACGTCAGCCGCTCCCGCCTGCGTCGCTCGGTCCTGGCCGAGCTGGGTGTCGCCTTGGCGGTGCTCGGGGTGACCGCAGCGCTCGTCAACGCCGTCCCGGCCGACCAGGCGGTCGCCCAGCCCTTCACCTACTCCGTCACCACGCTCGGCGTGCAGGTGAACGCGATCGTGTCGCCCGCCGTGGCCGGCCCGACCAACCAGATCCACGTCTATGTCCTGAGCAGCGCCGGCACCCCGCGGGCGGTGCCGGAGCTCGACCTGTCGCTCAGCCTTCCATCCGAGTCGATCGGGCCCCTGACGATCCCCCTGACCCTTGAGGGGCCCGGGCACTACTACGCGGACAACGTCGATATTCCCGTGGCCGGTTCCTGGGTGATGAAGCTGACCGTGCGCACCGACGCCATCGACGAGCAGGAGGTCACCACCACAGTTCCCGTCCGCTGACGTCAGGCGTCGGCCGTCAGCTGGCGGAGGATCGTTCCCTGGTCGAAGTAGACCCGCTCACCGATGATGCGCTCGCCGCCGGGGGCGAAGAGGAACAGGGCGCACATGCGGCAGCGGAACGACCGGCCCGTCGGTGCGTATCCGGCCAGCTCGCCGAGCTGGGTGCCCAGCAGGTCGAACTCGGCGACGACGACGTCCTCCGCGGAGGTGAGCACGACGTTCTCGTTCCGCTGGTCCGGAAACGCGGCGCGGGACGTCCGGTAGTACCCGGCGACCTCGTCGGCCCCGTCGTACACCTGCCCGGTGGCGATCAGCTCGTAGCGCGGATGGTCGAACGTGGCGAGGGTGGCCTCGAAGTCGAGCTCGTTCTCCGACTCCATGTGCCTGCGAACGAGCGCCAGGCGGCGGTCGCGTAGGGATGCTTCGTCGGACGGCGTCATGGGCAGCTCTCCTCGGGTCGGCCTCGTGCCGCACACTACGTCCGCCGTGCGCCGGTCCAGAGCGTGCGCCAGACTGTGCGGCCATGAGCACCCGTCGCATCCGCGTCGCCGTGGCGACGATTGCCGTCCTCGGTGCCACGCTCCTGTTCGCCACGCCGGCCTCCGCCCACGTGACGGTCCACCCGGCGTCGCTGCCGGCGGGGTCGAGCGACGTCGAGCTCACCTTCCGGGTCCCGAACGAGCGCGACGACGCCAACACCGTCGAGCTCCAGGTCTACTTCCCGACGAACCTGCCGCTGCTGACCGTCGACGTCCTGCCCGTCCCGGGGTGGACGGCAAAGGTCGACTCCAGGAACCTGGCCACGCCGGTCCAGACCGACGACGGTCCCGTGTCCCAGGTGGTGTCGGACGTCACGTGGACGGCGACGGCGGGTGGCATCGCCCCAGGCCAGTACGAGGACTTCGACGTCGCCGCGGGCCAGGTCCCGACGACGCCGGGGTCGGTCGTCTTCAAGTCGTTGCAGACCTACTCCTCGGGGGAGATCGTGCGGTGGATCGAGGTCGCCTCGTCACAGGACCCCGACCCCGACAGTCCGGCACCCGTGCTCACCCTGACGCCTGCCCCCGCAGCGACGACGGCGGCGTCCACGGTGGGGACGGGTTCCTCGGACGCCGAAAGTCTGGCGGTGGCCGCACTCGTCGTGTCGCTCGTCGCCCTCGGTGGGGTGATCGTGCTCGTCGTGCGCCGTCGACCGGCCGCACCATCGGTGTCGACCCCGGAGCCGCCCACAGCGGAGCCGCCCACCGGGTGATGCCACCTCACGTCGTCCACCGGCCGCCGGAACCGGACCGGTCGCCACGCGGACGTTGACATCGCCACATCGTTCCGCCAGGGTGCGACGGTGACCTCACCGTTCATCCATGTAACGCATCCGGAGCCCACCGCACCCGGTCGCTACTCCGGGCTGATCGACGCGTCATGGAACCTCCGGCCGTTGCCCCAGGGGGGAGTGGTGACGGCACTGGCGGCCCGGGCGATGGCCGTCGAACTGGGCGACCAGGTCCCACCGCTGCCCCGGTGCACACGACGTTCGTCGCCCCGGTGGCCGATGGCCCGGTGGACATCGAGGTCGAGGTGCTCCGGCGCGGATGGTCGATGTCGCACGCCGGCGCCGAGGTGCGGAATCAGGGGGCGACGCACGACCACCCCACGACGGCCGTCTTCGGCGCCTCTCGACGTGGCTTCGAGTTCACCGACCTCGAGCCACCCGACGGGATCGTGCCGCTCGCCGAGGCACGCTCGTTCCGTGACCCGCGCCCGCCGGGGGTCGAGTTCTTCCCGCCCGACCCGTTCTGGGCCGGTCGCCTGGAAGGGCGGAGTGCCCTCGGCCATGCGAGCTGGGAGTCGTATACGCCCGGTCGGGCAGGCACGCCCGACGCAGCGGTCCGAAGCGACGGGGTCAGCCGCCGGTGGCCTTGGCGGCCTGCTCCTCCTGGTGCTTGGTGAAGGCCCCGATCACCGCGTTGCCCGCCGCCCCGATGAACTCCGGTCGGTTCTCGGCCGCCCAGTCACGGCTGGCCGTCAGAGCAGTCGACGTGCCCTGGAAGCGGGGCATGACGTAGCGGGACACCAGTTCGTAGGAGCGGCGGGTGGCGGCGGTGTCGGCCCACTCGTGGACCATGAAGAGGTAGGTCCCGAATCCACCGGACTGTTCCTCCAGGCGCTCGATCTGAGCGACGGCGTCCTCGACGGTGCCGATCACGGCCATGCCCGAAGCGTTGAGGGCGTCCACCAGGCTGGCGTGGTTGTCGGTGTCCGGTGCGAGGGGGAGTGCCGCCACGCGCTGGAAGTAGTCGATCCATGCGGCCAGGCCGAACTCCACGTCGGCCACCGCCTGCTCGCGGGTGTCCGCCAGGTGCATGGGGCCGACCAGCCGCCAGCGCGACCGGTCGATCGTGGTGGCGAACTCGACCGAGCGCTGCTCCATCACGTCCCAGTGGGAACCGAGGACGTCGAAGCCGCCCGCCGACGTGGCGCCGAGCGACAGCAGGCTGCAGCCGAACCGGCCGGCCGCACGCGGGCCGACAGGGGAGATCTGGGCGGCCACCGCCACCTCCGGGTGCGGGCGTTGGTAAGGGCGGAGCTGGAGGCGCGCCTGGCGGAGCGTGAACCAGTCGGTCCGCCGATCGATCGGCTCGTCGCTGCGGAAGAGGGCCAGGATCGCCTCGAGCGCCTCCTCCATCATGTCCCGCTGGCGGGCGGGGTCGATGCCCATCATGTAGGCGTCCGACGGGAGTGCACCGGGCCCGACGCCGACCATCAGGCGCCCGCGGGTCAGGTGGTCGAGCAGTGACAGCCTGTCGGCCAGCATGAAGGGGTGGTGGTAGGGGAGGGAGGAGACCCCGGTGCCCAGCCGGATCGTCGACGTACGGGCGGCGGCCGAGGCAATGAACACCTCCGGCGAGGCGATGATCTCGTAGCCGGCGGAGTGGTGCTCGCCGATCCATGCCTCGTCGAAGCCGAGTCGGTCCAGGTGCTCGATGAGCTCCAGGTCGCGCTGCAGGGCCAGCGTCGGGTTCTGACCGACCGGGTGGAACGGCGCCAGGAAGATCCCGAACTGCAGGTGGCCGGTGGCGGCGATGGTGGGCATGGCGGCGTCCTCTCGATCCGGCACCGGTCGACGGTGCCGTTCCTGGTTACCACTTCGGCGGGCAGAGGCGCCGCACCGTGGCTCCACCTGTTCCGATACGCCCGGACATAAGGTTCGTCCAGCGCCGACACTCCCGTGGCCTCGGTGCGGGAGCCGTCTGCCAGCAGTCGTTCCGCCAGGATCGCCTCCGCCCGCCCGGTCGCCCCGAGCGGGCGGCGCCCGATCGACCTCGGGGAGTTCGCACCGCCGTGATGCCACAGACGTTGGGCGACAGGCTCGACGAAGCCATGCGGGTCCGNNCCCGCTCCTCGACTACCTGGTGGTGGAGGAGCGGCACCTCCGGGGCCTCGTCCTGCGCAGTCAGATGCGCCGGATGCAGTGGCGGATCCGCACCTGAGCCGGGCGGCCGGCGGCCCGCCACGGACAAGGTTCGCGGTCGACCAGTAAAACCCGATACGTTGGGTCAAGATTACGACGGGCCGGATCGAGGGTCGACCGGCCGACAGGCGAAAGGGACCCGACATGCGGATCGCGGACGACATCACCCAGCTCATCGGCGGCACGCCCCTGGTCCGCCTCCGGCACGTTCCGGACGGCGCCGGTGCCCAGATCGTGGCGAAGCTCGAGTTCTTCAACCCGGCCGGCAGCGTGAAGGACCGCATCGCCGTGTCGATGATCGACGCCGCCGAGGAGGCGGGCCTGCTGAACCCGGGCACCACGGTCGTCGAGCCCACCAGCGGCAACACCGGCATCGCGCTCGCCATGGTGTGCGCCGCCCGCGGCTACAAGTGCATCTTCACCATGCCGGAGACGATGAGCAAGGAGCGCCGGATGCTGCTCCGGGGCTACGGCGCCGAGCTGGTGCTCACGCCGGGGCCCGACGGCATGGGCGGCGCGATCGCCAAGGCCACCGAGATCGCCAAGGGGGAAGGCGACTACTTCATGCCCCAGCAGTTCGAGAACGCCGCCAACCCGGCGGTCCACGAGCGCACCACGGCCGAGGAGATCTGGTCCGACACCGACGGTGGGGTCGACATCCTCGTGGCGGGCGTCGGCACCGGCGGGACCATCACCGGGGTCGGCCACGTCCTGAAGGAGCGCAAGCCCGGGATGCAGGTGATCGCCGTCGAGCCTGCGGCGTCGCCGGTGCTGTCCGGTGGGGCGAAGGGTCCCCACCCGATCCAGGGCATCGGCGCCGGCTTCGTGCCCGCCATCCTGGACACCCACGTCTACGACGAGGTCATCGCCGTCGAGAACCAGGACGCCTTCGACGTCGCCCACCGGATGGCCCACGAGGAGGGCCTCCTGGTCGGCATCTCGTCCGGCGCCGCCACCTGGGCCGCCGTGCAGGTGGCCTCCCGACCCGAGAACACCGGCAAGCTCGTCGTCGTCATCATCCCGTCCTTCGGCGAGCGGTACCTGAGCACCGCCCTGTTCGAGGGGCTCGGCGACTGACCGTGCTGACGTCCCTCCGCCGGGACGTGGCGGCCGTCCGCCAGCGGGACCCGGCGGCCCGCTCCGACGTCGAAGTGGTGCTCTGCTACCCGGGCCTGCACGCCGTCTGGGGCCACCGCCTGGCCCACAGGCTCTGGCTGGACGGCCACCGCCTAGCCGGCCGGCTCGTGTCCGTCGTCGTGCGGGCGTGGACCTCCGTCGACATCCACCCGGGTGCAACGATCGGCCCCGGACTGTTCATCGACCACGCCATCGGTGTGGTCATCGGCGAGACAGCGGTCATCGGCACCGACGTGACCATCTACCAGGGGGTGACACTCGGCGGCACGAGCCTCGAGCCGGGCAAGCGCCATCCCACGGTGGAGGACCGGGTCACGATCGGCGCAGGCGCCAAAGTGCTCGGCCCGGTGACCATCGGTGCGGGCAGCCGCATCGGGGCCAATGCCGTGGTGGTGCGCGACGTGCCGCCCGACTCGGTGGTCGTCGGTGTGCCCGGCCAGGTCATCGCACGCAGCCGCCCGCGCACGGCAACGTCGGCACTCGACGTCGACGACGGGCTCCTGCCCGACCTGGTGGGCGTGACCCTCGGTGCGCTCCAGCGACAGGTCGACGAGCTCGAGCACGAGATCGGCGGCCGGGTCCGGGTGCCCGAGATCCGTCCCGACGAGTCGGGCGTCTGGAGGGGCGAGGACTTCTCGATCTGACGTGCGCCGGGCGGACCGGTGGCCCGATGGCTCACGTTGCGCGTCAGCCGGCCAGGGCCTCGGTGGTCCGCTCCAGGCACGAGGGGTCGACCGTGCCCGGCACCAGGATGAACTCGTCGCACCCGGCCTCCTCGGCGGCGGCCAGCGCATCGAGCAGTCGGGCCGGGCTGCTCAGCTCGACCATGCGCGACAGTGCGTCGGCCGCCTTGTCGCCGAAGACGGCGAGGTACGCCCGGGCGAAGCGCTTCAGCTCGGCGTCGGCGTCCGGTCCACCCAGTAGGTAGAACGAGCCGCTGACCAGGCGAGGGCGTTCGGTGCGTCCCGCCGCTTCCCACGCGTCGACCGCCATCGAGTTGCCCCGGGCGATCTCACCCGGGTCGGCCCCGATGGAGAACCCGGTCACCCCGGCCGCCCACCGGGCGGCACGTGCCATGGACTTCGGGCCCATGGCCGCAGCCAGCAGCGGGGGCCCACCGGGAGCGTGCGGTGCGGGCCCGACGGGTTGACCTCCCTCATAGGCGGGTCCGCCCGCCCACAGCCGCTGCAGCTCGGCCACGATGGCATCGAGCCGTTCGTGACGTCCCTCGAAGGGGACGTCGAGTGACCGGTAGTCCTGCTCGCGTCCGCCCACCCCGACGCCGACCTGCAGGCGACCCGACGCGAGCACGTCGAGGGTAGCCAGCTGCTTGGCCAGCAGGGCGGGCCGGTGCAACGGCAGCACGGCGATGTTGGTGATCACCCGGACCCGCTCGGTCAGCGCTGCGGCTGCAGTGTTGGTGACCAGCAGCTCGGGGTTGTGGAAGGTGATCCGCTCGCCGGCCGACACGCTCGAGTACGGGCCCTCGTCGATGCCCCGGCACCACTCGGTGAAGGTGCTGCGGGTGAACCCGGTCGCCATGGTGGGCAGTGCGATGCCGATCTCCATGGCGACCGACCCTAGTCAATGGCCTGCGTCAGCCCATGGGCGCGGTCCGGTCGGTCAACGTAGGTGGAGGGGTCAGCGGAGGTGGTCAGCCGCCTTGCCCGTGTAGGCCGGGAGGTCGAGATACGTACGGATGCCAGGAGGGGCCGCCACCACGGCGGGCACGGCGCTCACGCAGTGGGTGGCCGTGGCCACCACGCCCGGGTTGCGGGCGAGCCCGGCCGCGATCGACTCGGGGTGCCAGCCCCGGAACGTCACCCTGGCCGGTGGGTCGCCGGTGACCTCCACTTCGAAGCGCTCACCCTCGGGCCCGAACCCCCATGCCGGCTCGAGGTGCTCCTGACCCATGAACCAGTTGGTGGCGACCGTGATGACCGGCTCGTCGCGGACGGTCGCCACCCAGCGGAACTTCTGGGCGGCAATGTGCCCGGGGCCGATGGGGCCGATGGGCGAGTCGATCGGCGCGGTGGCCACCGCCACCTCGTGGGACACCTGCAGGTCGGGGTCGAGCGCGAATCCCAGTGCATGGCCGACCATGCGGATGGACTGGCCGAACCCGTCGCCGAGGATGGCCGGCATCATCGACGCCTCGGCCTCCTCGGGCGTCTTGCCGAAGAGCATGATGTCGCCCACCACGCCCGGAGCGTCATAGGTCCGGATGTCGCTGAACTCCTCGGCGCGCACGTGGGTGATCGATTGCGACAGCGCCGACACCATGAGTGGGAACCGCTCGGTGATCCCGCCCGGATGGATGCCCGTCCCGTGCACCGACGAGCCGCCCGCAGCGCAGGCCGCCTCGATCGCCGACTCGTCCCGACCCTCGGGGAAGAACCAGTTGAGCGGCGTCACGACGTTCGCGCCGGAGGCCAGGATGCGGGCGACGACTGCAGCATCGGCCATGATCGGTGAGTACACGACGCAGTCGGCGCCGAGGGCCAACAGGGCCTCGACGTCAGCCGTGGCCGTGACCCCGAGCCGGTCGATGCCGCACAGCTCGCCGACGTCGACGCCGACCTTGTCGGCGCTGTGCACCCAGCACCCGACGAGCTCGAGGTCGGGGTGGGCCACGATGCCCGCCACCGCCGCCCGCCCGACCCCACCGGTCGCCCACTGGATCACCTTGATGGCCATCTGCCTCCCCCTCCGTGTCCCCCGGGTGCCCGTGCGCCCGCGGCCCGAGCGTACGACGGCCGGGCCCACGAGGTGCGCAGCACGTGGTCGCGGGCTCTGTGGCGGTGGGACCACCCCCTGCGAGATCAGGTGCCCGCCCTCGTCAGGTGCGGGGCCGTCCGGTAGAGTGGTCCGGTCGGTAGTCCGCAGTTCGGGCACGGCACAGGGGGGTTTCCTCCTTGTCGCGCCGGGTACCGCGGGGGGCGCTCCACCACCGTCGGTGGCGGCGCCCAGGCACGAAGGGGCTCGGTAATGAATAGCTGGCTGCAGGCCATGAAGCAGTGGAGCCAATGGCTCATGGGCGACGCCCCCCTGCCCGACGGCCGCTCCAAGGCCATGCTGGCCGGCACCGTCGCCGCTGCTGCAGTGGTGGCTGTGGGCGTGCCCGCTGCGCTCCCCTCCAGCCCCTCGGCCACCGCCGCCTCGCAACGCAACGCCCAGGCAGCGGAGGATGCCGGCTCTTCGCAGTTCACGGTGCCGACCACCTCGTCGACCGTGGCGGCGTCGCAGGTCGTCTCCTCTGGCGGGTCGACGACCTCGGCGGCTGCCGGCAAATCGGCGAAGCATCCCCACGGCAACGGGCACGCCGTCAAGGGAGCCAAGCAAGCTCGGCGCTCGCACAGGGCGTCCTCCGCCACGACCACCACGGTCCCGTCGAAGAAGTCGACCGGCCCGTCCGTCGTGGCTGCAGCCGCCACGACGACTCCCACGACCCCGCCTCCGGGGGCCGCCTCCCCGATCGACCCGATCGACTCGATCGTTCCGGCCAACCCGGTCACCACCCTCGTCACCCCGGCAGCCCCCCCACCGGCGCCACTGGTCACCGGCGCCGCCCCTTCCGTCGATTCCGCCCTCGTCACCTGGAAGGCCCCTGCAGGAAGCACGGCGACCGGCTTCGACGTCTTCGTGGGCTTCGCCCCAGGCATGGAACTCCCGGTCCCGCTCAACGGCGCCCACCCGGTGACCGGTACCTCCTATCTGGTGTCCGGGCTGACTGCCGGACGGACGTACTACTTCACTGTCCGTGGCCGGCTGTCCGGTGCGTCGTCGGTCGCCTCCAACGAGGTGTCGGCCATCCCGTTCGCCGACTACACCCCGATCGGCCACCTCCTCGGCCCGGTGATCTCGATGGCATCGACCGCTGACGGCACCGGCTACTGGCTCGCCACCGCCTCGGGTGCGTTGTCTGCCCACGGTTCGGCCACCGATCTCGGCTCGACCGCCGCGCTCGACCTTGCGGCCCCCATCGTGAAGGTCGTAGCCGACCCTGCGGGTGACGGCTACTGGGAGGTCGGTGCCGACGGCGGCGTGTTCGCCTTCGGTGCCTCCCGGTTCGAAGGAGCCGCCTCGAGCCTGCCGCTGAACTCACCGATCGTGGACCTCGTCCCGACAGCCGACGGCCGGGGCTACTGGGAGGTCGCCGCCGACGGCGGCGTGTTCGCCTACGGCGACGCAGCCTTCAAGGGCTCGCTCGGTGGCAGCCCCCAGGCGTCGCCGACGGTCGGCATCGCGGCCGACGGTGCGACCGGCGGGTACTGGCTCGTCGCCGCCGACGGCGCCGTGACGGCCTTCGGAGCGCCGGCACTCGGGCCCGTGGCCGGCGCACTGCCGGCACCGACGGTCGGTATCGCCTCCACCGCCGACGGCAAGGGGCTGTGGGAGGTCACCCGCACGGGCGCCGTCTACACCTACGGCGACGCCGCCTTCCAGGGCCCCTACACCCCGCTGCAGCCGGCCGCGCCGATCGAGGGGATCACCGCCGACCAGTCGACGGGCGGCTACTGGCTGGTGGGCGCCGACGCCGGGGTCTACGCCTACGGTGCCGGCTTCTACGGCGCCGGCTGACCGGCTGCATCCCAGCGTTCCCCTCCTCACGGCTGCGCGCCGTGACCCACCGGTGTGGTCGTTACCCGGGCCCGGATCGATTGCTAGCGTCATCCGCGATGCGGACATGACCGACCACCTCGAGCCCCACCAGGACTTCAACGATCCCGAGGTGCCGGGCCACTCGGACTCGACGCCGCTGCTCGCCACCGCCGAGCAGCGCATGGCGCTCATGGTCCGCAACTTCGACGACCCGTCCCGGGAGTGGCGCCGGGTGTGCGGCGAGGTCTTCGGCACATTCTTCCTCGTGCTCGTGGCTGCCGGCGGCCCGATGATCGACCACTCCATCCCGGGGTCGGTCGGTCGGGCCGCCGCGGTGGTGGCACCGGGCCTGATGGTGATGGCCATCATCCTCTTCATGGGGAGGGTGTCGGGTGCCCACCTCAACCCCGCCGTCACCCTGGCGTTCTCGCTGCGTCGGGACTTCCCGTGGCGGCGGGTGCCGGCCTACCTGGTGGCACAGCTGGCCGGTGCCCTGGCGGCCGCCTGGTTCCTGCAGGTCGTCGTCAACGTGTCGGCTCACTTCGGGTCGAGCTACCCGGCCCCGAGCCACTCGGCCACGGCCGCCTTCCTGATGGAGGCGGTGCTGACCCTGGGCCTGGTCAGCGTGATCCTGGGCACGGCCTCCGGCGCCCAGCAGGTGGGCCTCTTCGGGGCTCTCGGTGTGGGGGGGTACATCGCCCTGGCCGGGCTGTGGGCGAGCCCGATCTCGGGGGCATCGATGAACCCGGCCCGGACACTCGGACCCGACATCGTCTCCGCCGACCTCACCTCGTGGTGGGTCTACCTGGCCGGGCCGCTGCTCGGCGCCCTGCTGGCTGTCGGCATGGCGTTCCTCCTGCGGGGCCCGGGCGGCGGACAGGCCGGCTCGCTGGCGGCGCAGGGCGCCATCAACCCGAGGATCATGCACCCGGGCAAGGCCTGACTCCGGCCACCGGCAGGTGACCGGCGGTTCAGCCGATCAGCCGCCGACGAGTTTGCCGAGGGCGGCGGCGTGCCACGTCCCGCGGCCCTTGTGGTCCTCGGCGCGGTCCGCCGTCCCGGCCAGACGCAGACCTGCGTTGATGCCGACGTAGCGGAAGGGCTCGGGCTCCCACTTCCGGGACCGGTGGTTCACCCAGGGGAGCGCCGTCAGTTCGGTGGATGCACCGAGGATCAGGTCGCGCAGCGTGCGTCCGGCAAGGTTCGTGGTCGACAGGCCGTCGCCGACGTAGCCGCCGGCCCAGGCCATCCTGGCGGTACGGTCGATGCCGACCGACGAGAACCAGTCACGCGAGATGCCGAGCGGGCCGCCCCATGCATGCGTGACCTCGGCGCCGCCCAGGGCGGGGAACAGCTCGACCAGCGTCCGCCGCAACGCCTCGTGGACCCCGGCGTCCCGGTCGTACTCGGGCCGGATGGCCGAGCCGAAGTGATACGGGGCGCCACGACCACCGAACGCCATGCGGCCGTCCGCGGTGCGCTGGCCGTAGATGACGAGGTGGCGGTGGTCGGCGAACGTCTGTCGGTCGGCCAGGCCGGCCTCGTCCCAGAACGCGTCGGGCAGCGGCTCGGTCGCGATCATCAGCGAATAGACCGGCACGAGGTCGCGGTCATGGCCCTCGAGCGTCCGGGTGTAGCCCTCGGTCGCCCGGACCACGGTGCCGGCCCGAACCGTGCCCCGGTCGGTGGTGACGACACCCGGCGCGATCGACCGCACGGTGGTCCGCTCGTAGATCGGGACGCCCTGACCCTCGACGACGTGGGCCAGTCCGCGCACGAGCCGGGCGGGGTCGACGGACGCGCAGTGCGGCGTAAAGGTCCCGCCCAGTACGTCGCTCGCGCCCACCTGCTCGTGTGCCTCGGTGGCGGACAGGAACCGGAGGTCCTCCTCGCCGATGCCGTGCAGGCGGGCCTCGGCGATCTCCTGGTGCGTCCGCTGCAGCTGCGCCGGCGTGCGTGCGAGGACCACGGTCCCACCCTGGTGGAAGGCGCACTCGATACCCTCGGCGGCGACCACGCGGCCCACCTCGCGGACGGTCTCCTCCATGGCGAGTCGCTGTGCGGTGCCCGATCCGGGGCCGGCGGCCTTGTCGAGGGTGGATTCGGACACGCTGAACAGTGCCGAGCACCAGCCGCCGTTGCGCCCCGACGCACCGAATCCGGCGACGTCGCGCTCGAGGACGGCGATGCGCAGCCCGGGGTCGGCCTGGCTGAGGTAGTAGGCCGTCCACAGCCCGGTCAGGCCAGCCCCGACCACCGCAACATCCACCTCGAGGTCGCCGGGGAGTCCCGGCCGGACCGTGAGGCCACCCGGGAGCCCGTCCCACCACAGGGAGAGCGCACGGTAGCGCTCGCCCGACGGCGGGGTCAGATCTGCTTCCACGCCTCGGTCAGGACGTCGCGCAGTCGGCTCGTGATGTACTCGAACTCCTCCGGTCCGCAGGTGAGCGGAGGAGCCAGCTGGATGACGGGGTCGCCCCGGTCGTCGGCGCGGCAGATGAGGCCGGACTCGTAGAGGGCGTGGGACAGGAAGCCGCGCAGCAGGCGCTCGGCCTCGTCGTCGTTGAACGTCTCCTTGGTGTCCTTGTCCTTGACCATCTCGATGCCGTAGAAGTAACCGGCGCCGCGCACGTCGCCCACGATGGGGAGGTCCTTCAGGGTGTCGAGCGAGGCACGGAACTCGGCCTCGTGCTCGAGCACGTTGTCGAGGATCCCCTCCTTCTCGAACACGTCGATGTTGGCGAGCGCCACCGCGGTGCTGACCGGGTGTCCGGCGAACGTGATGCCGTGGAGGAAGCTCGCCCCGGCGAGGAACGGCTCGATGACCCGGTCGCTGACGGCCAGTGCGCCGAGCGGCGCGTAGCCACTGGTGAGGCCCTTGGCCATCGTGATCATGTCCGGCACGTAGTCGTAACGCTCGGCACCGAAGAAGTGGCCGAGACGGCCCCAGGCGCAGATGACCTCGTCCGACACGAGCAGGACGCCGTACCGGTCGCAGATCTCGCGCACCCGCTGGAAGTATCCGGGGGGCGGGGGGAAGCAGCCGCCGGCGTTCTGCACCGGCTCGAGGAACACGGCGGCGACCGTCTCGGGGCCCTCGGACAGGATCGCCTGCTCGATGGCGTCGGCGGCCCAGCGGCCGTAGGCCTCGATGTCGTCCTCGAAGTAGGGGGCACGGTAGAAGTTGGTGTTCGGGACCTTGAAGGCACCCGGCACCAGCGGCTCGAACGGCGTGCGGATCTCGGTCACGCCGGTGATCGACAGGGCGCCCATGGTGGCCCCGTGGTAGGCGATGTCCCGACTGATCACCTTGTAGCGCTGGGGTTGGCCGATCAGCTTGAAGTACTGGCGCGCGAGCTTCCACGCCGACTCGACGGCCTCCGAGCCGCCGGTGGTGAAGAAGATGCGGTTGATGTCACCGGGGGTGAGGCTGGCGATCTTCTCGGCCAGCTCGACGGCCTTCGGGTGGGCGTAGCTCCACACCGGGAAGTAGGCGAGCTTGGCCGCCTGCTCGGCGCCGGCCTCCACCAGCTCCATGCGCCCGTGACCCAGCTGGCTGGTGAACAGGCCGGACAGGCCGTCGAGGTAGCGCTTGCCGTGCTGGTCGAAGACCCAGGCCCCCTCACCGTGGGTGATCACCGGGATCTCCTGCTTGGTGTCGTCCGACATGCGGGTGAAGTGCATCCAGAGGTGCCGGTGGGCGGCCTCCTGCAGCGCCTCGTTCGAGTACTCGGTCATCGTGTCCCCCATGTGTAGGTCTGCTTCTTCAGCTTCAGGTACATGAACATCTCGGTCTCGCGCACGCCCGGGATCTGTCGGATGACCCCATTGAGGAGGTCCAGCATGGCGTCCTCGTCCTCGCACACCAGCTCCACGAGGATGTCGTACTCGCCCGCCACCATCACCACGTAGTCGATGTCGTCGACCGCGGCGAGCCGGTCGGCCACCTCGCGGGCGTCGCCGTCGGCCCGGATCCCCACCATGGCCTGGCTCCGGAAGCCGACCTGCAGCGGATCGGTGACGGCCACGATCTGCATGATCCCGGCGTCACGCATCTTCTGTACCCGCTGGCGCACGGCGGCCTCGGACAGCCCGACGGCCTCGGCGATGGAGCCGTAGGTGCGTCGGCCGTCCTGCTGCAGCTGTTCGACGATCGCCTTGTTGATGTCGTCGAGGAGCCCGGCGGCCGTCCCGTTGACGGCGGGACCGGTCATCGGGTCACATCCGGCCATGACTGGTCGGGTGTCTGGCGCACGGAGCGCTTGTGAGTGGTGGGCTGGGTCATTCAAATCCAGTGCTAGCAGTTAATGCACAGTTAACGTGGATTCTCGGGCAAATACAAGCGGTTTCCGTAGTTGTTCACACGGAGTTAGCAGAAATCACTTGTCAGATTCGGAAACTTGGGCCACGATGACACCGAACTCACGGGTGGGTGCCAGCCGCCAACTGCCAGCGGCCACCGGCCACGGTGCCCGCCACGCAACTACGGGGGAGGAAACTTGAGCACCACCCAGCTGTCTAACTTCATCGGTGGGTCCTATGCCGAGCCGAAGTCCGGCACGTCGTCCACGCTGCTCGACCCGAGCACGGGTGAGCCGAACTTCGAGGCTCCGGTGTCCGGTGCCGAGGACGTGGACGCCGCCATGGCCGCTGCCACCGCCGCCTTCCCGGGGTGGAGGGACGCCACTCCATCGGAGCGCAGCCTCGCCCTCTTCCGCATCGCCGACGCCATCGAGGCCCGGGCCGAGGAGCTCGTCGCCGTGGAGAGCGCCAACACCGGCAAGCCCGTGGCCGTCACGTTGTCGGAGGAGATCCCCCCGATGGTCGACCAGATCCGCTTCTTCGCCGGCGCCGCTCGGCACCTCGAGGGCAAGTCGGCCGGCGAGTACATGGCCGACCACACGTCGATGATCCGGCGCGAGCCCATCGGTGTCTGCGCCGCGGTCACGCCGTGGAACTACCCGGCCATGATGGCCGTCTGGAAGTGGGCCCCGGCCATCGCCGCCGGCAATGCCATGGTGCTGAAGCCCTCCGACACCACCCCGGCCTCGACCCTGCTGATGGCCGAGATCCTCTCCGAGTTCCTGCCGGACGGTGTCTTCAACGTCGTCTGTGGCGACCGCGACACCGGTCGCATGCTGGTCGAGCACCCCACCCCTGCGATGGTCTCCATCACCGGCAGCGTGCGGGCCGGCATGCAGGTGGCGGAATCGGCCTCCCACGACGTGAAGCGCGTCCACCTCGAGCTCGGTGGCAAGGCGCCGGTCGTGGTGTTCGACGACGCCGACCTCGAGGCCGCCGCCGAGGGGATCGCCATCGCCGGGTACTTCAACGCCGGCCAGGACTGTACGGCTGCCACCCGCGTGCTGGCCGCGCCGGGGATCTACGACGACTTCGTATCGGCCCTGGTCGAGCAGGCCCGGGCCCAGACGGTGGGCGGCACCGACGTGGCCGACGCCGACTACGGCCCGCTGAACAGCGCCGCCCAGCTCGAGCGTCTCGGCGGCTTCTTCGACCGTCTGCCCAGCCATGCCGAGGTCGTGACCGGCGGCACGCGGGTGGGCGAGCGGGGCTACTGCTTCGCCCCCTCGGTCATCGCCGGCCTCCACCAGGACGACGAGGTCATCCAGGAGGAGCTCTTCGGCCCGGCCATCACCGTCCAGCGCTTCAGCGACGAGGACGAGGCCATCGCCTGGGCCAACGGCGTCCAGTACGGGCTGGCCTCGAGCGTGTGGACGCAGAACCACGGCCGGGCCATGCGCATGGCCAAGGCCCTCGACTTCGGCTGCGTCTGGATCAACACGCACATTCCGATCGTCGCCGAGATGCCCCACGGCGGGTTCAAGCACTCGGGCTACGGCAAGGACCTGTCCTCGTACGGCTTCGAGGACTACACCCGCATCAAGCACGTGATGAGCTTCATCGGCAGCTGAGCGTCGGACCGGGCGGAGGGGACACCTTCCGCCCGGTTGCAGTAGCGGGATCCGCAGGATCCCGGTTGGAAGTACACGCAGCACCAGCTGGACCACCGGGGGGACTGGTGGGCAGGGCCCGGTAGGGGATCGAACTGGCACACCGCCACGCACAAGGGGAGAACACATGAGCACGGACACGGTCGACAGCACCGGTCAGCCACCCGAGGTACCAGGTCCCTTCGGGGCACCGGTACCGTCACAGGAGGCGGGTGCCACTCTCCGGGCGGACACGCTGAACCTCTTCGACTCCACGGTCGTGGCCGTGTCGTCGGTGGCGCCGGCGTACACCCTTGCCGCCACCATGGCCGTCCTGTTCGCCACCGCCGGGGTGGCCTACGCGGGACCGGCGGTCATCTGGATCAGCTTCGTCCCGGTCCTCTTCATCGCCATCGCCTACTTCCAGCTCAACCGCCGGGACCCCGACTGCGGAGCCTCCTACTCGTGGTTGTCCAAGCTGGTTTCACCGTACGTGGGCTGGTTCAACGGCTGGGTGCAGGTCGCCACCAGCATCATCTTCTGCATCTCCGCTCCGTTGGTCGCCGGTGCCTACACCCTCCAGTTCGCCCAGGAGCGCAACTGGGTCTCCTCTGCGACGGCCAATGACCTCGGGTACCAGGCGATCATCGCCGCGTGCTGGCTGGCGCTGATCACGATGATCTGTATCTGGGGCATCCGGTGGACCACCAACTTCCAGTGGGTCCTCCTGATCATCGAGTACGTGGCAGTGATCGGTTTCTCGGTCTGGGGGATCATCAAGGTGGCCGTCCAGCACCCCGCCGGCTCCCAGGGCTTCCACTTCAGTTGGCTCAACCCGTTCTCCATCGGCAGCTTCGCGGCACTGTCAGCCGGTCTGGTGCTCGGCGTCTTCTTCTACTGGGGCTGGGACACCGCCGCCAACCTGAACGAGGAATCCAAGAACTCCACCAAGACCCCGGGCCACGCGGGCATCATCGCCATGTTCCTGCTGCTCCTGGTGTTCGCCATCAACATCATCGCCGCCCAGATGCTCCTGCCCGAGAAGGCGTGGACCAGCCACTCGTCCACGATCCTCCTGTATTTCGCCCAGCGGGCGGCGGGCAGTTGGGCCGGGTACGTGATGCTCATCGCCGTGCTCTCATCGACCGTCGCGACCACGCAGACCACCCTGCTTCCGGCGGCCCGGATCACACTGTCGATGGCGCGGGACAAGGTCTTCCCGAGCGTGTTCGCCACGATCCAGGGCAAGCTCAAGACCCCGGCCGTCGGGACGCTGATCCTCGCCTTCATCGCCCTCTTCGGGATCCTCCTGGCCACTCAGGTCGCCTCGATCGACACGCTGCTGAACAACCTCATCCTGAGTATCGGCGTGCTGATCGCCTTCTACTACGGGGCCACCGGCGTGACGTGCGCATGGGCGTACCGCAAGGTGGCGTTCCAGTCGATGAGGTTCTTCTTCACCGGCATCCTGTTGCCGTTGGTCGGAGGGATCGTCCTCCTGCTCGTCATGGCCGACGTGATCAAGACCGGCGGATGGAGCGGCTCCTACGCCGACATCATCGCCCTGCTCCTGGGCATCCCGCTGGTGATCCTCGCCCGACTCACCACCAAGGGCAGCTTCTTCAAGGTCAAGCCCATCGCCTACACCGAGATCGGCGAGTAGTCCCCTGGCCGGCCGCCGGGCGCTCTGCCTGGCGGCCGTGCCGCGTCATGCGGTAGCCGTCAGCACGAGAGCAGTGAGGTCGAACAAGTGATCATCGGTGTCCCCAAAGAAGTGAAGGCAGACGAGTACCGGGTGGCAATCACCCCGGCGGGCGTGCGCGAGCTCACGGCCGCCGGCCACACGGTCCTCGTCGAGAAGGAGGCCGGCGTCGGCTCGTCCATTCCGGACGAGGACTTCGTCGCCACCGGGGCGCAGATCCTCGACGACCCGGACGACATCTGGGCCGCCGCCGACATGGTGCTCGGCGTCAAGGAGCCGATCGCCGTCGAGTACCCACGGCTCGGCGCCCGCAAGGACCAGGTGCTCTTCACCTACCTGCACCTCGCCGCCTCACGCCCGTGCACCGAGGCGCTGATCGCCGGCGGCAACACGGCGATCGCCTACGAGACCGTGCAACTCCACGACAACTCCCTCCCGCTCCTCACCCCGATGAGCGAGGTGGCCGGGCGGATGGCCCCGCTGATGGGCGCCCACCACCTCATGCGACCGGGTGGTGGCCGCGGCACCCTGGTGTGCGGCGTGCCCGGCGTGCGCTGCGCCAAGATCGTGATCCTCGGCGCGGGCGTCGCCGGCATGGCGGCTGCCACATTGGCCGTCGGCATGCACGCCGAGGTCTACGTCCTCGACCGCAACCTGGAGCGGCTGCGCCAGGTCGACCACCACTTCCGGGGCGGGCTCGAGACCGTTGCGTCCTCCACCCACGCCATCGAGGAGGTGTGCGTCGACGCCGACATCGTGATCGGCGCCGTCCTGGTGGTCGGGGCCAAGGCCCCGAAACTGATCAGCGACGAGCTGGTCGGCAAGATGCGCGACGGCTCGGTGCTGGTCGACATTTCGGTGGACCAGGGCGGCTGCTTCGAGTCGACCCGGCCGACGACCCACTCCGACCCCACGTTCGAGGTCAACGGCTCGGTCTTCTACTGCGTGGCCAACATGCCGGGTGCCGTGCCCCACTCGTCCACCCACGCACTCGTCAACGCCACGCTGCCCTACGTCCTCGACATCGCCAACCACGGATGGAAGGACGCCGTGTCGGAGGACGCGGCCCTGGCCGAGGGCGTCAACGTTGTGGAGGGCACCGTGGTCTACGAGCCGGTGGCCGAGGCCCACGGCATGGACTACCGCCCGCTGGCCAAGTTCATCGCCTGAGCGTCACGATCCGCGAGCGCTACGACCCGTCCGATGCCGTGTCCCAGGTCAGCTGACGTCGCGCGTCGACACCGTCCCGGGGCCCAGTGGCCCCGTGGCGATGTGTTCGGGAAGCACGATCCCATCGGCCAGGCCGGGTGCGGGCACGGGCTCGAGCCGGACGGTCCGCAGGGGTACCTCACCGGCCCAGACGTCGAGGTCGAGGTCCTCGTCCTCGTCGTCGGGTGGCCCGGCACTGACCTTGACCGAGGCCTCGTCGAGAGCGAGACGGAGCACGCTCGTCCGCTGCAGTTCCTTCTCCGACGGGTCGCGGGCGTAGCCCCACTGCCCGGGCACGACGTGCTCGCTGATGGCCTCGAGTCCGGCCAACTTCTCGGCGGGGTCGTCGACCAGCTCGGGCAGTCCGTAGACCATGGCGCAGCGGTAGTTGACCGAGTGGTTGAAGACCGAGCGGGCCAGTACCAGGCCGTCCACCAGTGTCACCGTCACACACACCGGTGTCGGCGCCCTGGCCGTCCGCAGGCTGCGGCTGGCCACCGAGCCATGCACGTAGAGGTGGTCGCCCCGGCGGGCGTACGTCGTCGGGACGACCATCGGCCAGCCGTCGACGTCCACCCCCAGGTGGCACAGGAACCCGGCGTCGAGCACGGCGTCGAGGTCCTTGCGGCGGTGGGACCCCTGGTCGGGGAGGCGCCGCAGGCGCACACGATCGGACACCGCAGCGTCCTCGCTCCCGCGTGCCCCGTCGCTGTCGGTCATGGGACGATTGTTGCACGCCGTCCCGCCGTTTCCGCCCCCGGACGGGCCCGCAGGCGAGGGCGCACCGGCGCTGCGCCCGTCGCCCGGACCAGCTTCGTCATGCGCAGCACCCGTCACTACGAGGGGGAGCACCGCTCCCCGAGGAGCGTCACCCCGTGAAGCAGATCGGCACATCCCTGGAGGGCGCCAACGCCCGCACCGCACCCGTCTTCGACCCCGCCACCGGCGCCCGGACCGCCGAGGTGGTCCTCGCCACCGTCAAGGACGTCGACCACGTCGTCGAGACCGCGGCGACCGCCTTCCTCTCGTGGCGGGACACGTCACTGACTGCCCGCAGCCGCATCCTCTTCGCCTTCCGCGAGTTGGCCGACAAGCATCGCGACGACCTCGCCGCGGCCGTCACCGCCGAGCACGGCAAGGTCCTGGAGGACGCTCGTGGCGAGGTGGCCCGGGGCATCGAGGTGATCGAGTTCGCCTGTGGCATCCCGCACCTGTTGAAGGGCGAGTTCAGTGAAGACGTCTCGACGGGAGTCGACGCCTCGTCGATCCGCCAGCCGCTCGGGGTCGTGGCCGGGATCACGCCGTTCAACTTCCCGGTCATGGTGCCGATGTGGATGTACCCCGTCGCCATCGCCTGCGGCAACACCTTCGTCCTCAAGCCCTCCGAGCGCGACCCGTCGCCCTCCGAGCTGGTGGCCGACCTGTGGCGCGACTCGGGACTACCCGACGGCGTGTTCAACGTCGTGCACGGCGACGCCGAGGCCGTCAATGCGCTGCTCGACCACCCGAAGGTGGCCGCCGTGTCCTTCGTGGGCTCGACGCCGATCGCCAAGCACGTCTTCGAGCGGGGCCACGCATCGGGCAAGCGGGTCCAGGCCCTCGGCGGGGCCAAGAACCACGCCGTGGTGCTGCCCGACGCCGACCTCGCCTCGACGGCCGACGCCCTGATCGGCGCCGGCTACGGCTCGGCGGGGGAGCGGTGCATGGCCATCAGCGCCGTCGTGGTGGTCGGCGACGCCGACCCGCTGGTGGAGGCGGTGGCGTCGCGGGCACGGGCCCTGCGGACGGGCCCCGGCACCGACCCGACGTCCGACATGGGCCCGCTCATCACCCGGGTCCACCGCGACCGGGTCGCCGGCTACGTGGACTCGGCCCTGGCCGACGGGGCCGTGATCGTCGTCGACGGCCGCGGGGTGGCCGTGCCGGGTGGCGAGGACGGCTTCTTCTTCGGCCCGACACTGGTCGACCGGGTCACGCCGGACATGGCCGTCTACCGGGACGAGATCTTCGGGCCGGTGCTGTCGGTCCTCCGCGTGGACAACCTCGACGAGGCCATCGAGCTGGTGAACGCAAACCCGTTCGGCAACGGCACGGCCATCTTCACCCGGGACGGCCGCTCGGCCCGCCGGTTCCGCCGCGACGTGTCGGTGGGCATGGTCGGCATCAACGTGGCCATCCCGGTGCCGATGGCCTACTACTCGTTCGGCGGGTGGAAGCAGTCGCTCTTCGGCGACGCCCACATCCACGGCATGGAGGGTGTCCGCTTCAACACCCGGCTGAAGTCGATCACCACCCGGTGGCCCGACACCGACGGCCCGACCGGGGCCCCGGTGAGCTCGCTGCACTTCCCCTCGGGCGACAATGGCTGAACCGCGACCGGCACCCGACCGGGCGCACCGACCCACACCCACTGCCGGATCCGGTGGCGGGCTGAACCGAGAGGACCCACCCATGGACATCGACAGTGGCGGCGTGACGATCCACGTGGAGGTGGTCGGCCAGGGCCGACCGGTGCTCCTCCTCCACGGGTTCCCCGACTCGGGCGCCCTGTGGCGGCACCAGGTGCCGTCGCTGGTGGCCGCCGGCTTCCAGGCGGTGGTTCCGGACCTGCGGGGCTTCGGCGCCTCCGACGCGCCCGAGGCCGTGGAGGACTACTCGATCCTGCACGCGGTGGGCGACCTGGTGGCCGTGCTCGACCATCTCGGCATCGAGCGGGCCCACGTGGTTGGCCACGACTTCGGTGCGGCCACTGCCTGGGCCATGGCCGCCTTCCTTCCCGACCGGGTCGACCACCTCGTCGCCCTGTCGGTCGGCCAGGCCTCGGCCTTCCGCTCGGTCGGCGTGCGCCAGCTCGAGAAGTCCTGGTACATGTTCTTCTTCCAGTTCCCGGGTGTGGCCGAGCAGTGGCTGGCCGCCGACGGCTGGGCCAACTTCCGGGCGTGGTCCCACCACCCGGACGCCGACGCCGTGGTCGCCCGGTGGGAGGCCACGGGCACGCTGACGGCCGCCCTCAACTGGTACCGGGCCAACATCCCGCCCGAGGGCTTCGTCGCCCCCGACCTCGAGCTGCCGGACGTCCAGGCGCCGACGATGGGCGTGTGGAGCACCGGCGACTTCGCCCTCACCGAGGAGCAGATGACCGGTTCCGGCCGCCACGTGTCGGGCCCGTGGCGCTACGAGCGGGTCGAGGGCCCCGGCCACTGGATGCAGCTGGAGGCGCCCGAGGTGGTCAACGGGCTACTGCTCGATTTCCTCCCCTCGTGAGGTCCGGCCGTGCCCGACGGCCGGTGGGGTGCGGCCGGATCCGATGGGGCGCCCGATAGCCTCGACCGGGTGACGACCCTGGCAGGAGTCCCGCACACCGCGGCCACCGTCGACGTCGACGGTCCCGTCCACTACGTCGACTACGGCGGCCCGGTGGACGCCCCGCTCATCGTGGCCGTCCACGGTCTCGGCGGCTCCCACCTGAACTGGGCCGCCGTCGCACCCCACCTGATCGGCCACAGCCGACTCGTGGCGCTCGACCTGCTCGGCCACGGGCGCACGCCGGCCGCCGGGCGCCGCCCCGACGTGGCCGGGCACGTGGACATGGTGACGGGGTTCGTCGACCGGGTGTCCGACCGCCCGGTCCTCCTGATGGGGAACTCGCTCGGCGGCCTCGTCGCCGCCCTGGCCGCGTCGTCCGCCCCCGACCGGGTCGCCGGGCTGGTGCTGGTCGACCCCGCGCTGCCCACCGAACGCCTGGGCCTCGTCCACCCCCGGGTGGTGGTGAACTTCATGGTGTGCTCGGTGCCCGGGGTGGGGGAGCGGTTCCTGACCACCCGGCGCAACCGGACCACTGCCGAGCGAACGGTCCACCGGGTGCTGGCGGCCACCTGCGTGGACCCGTCGCGGGTCCCGGTCGACGTGGTGGAGGCACACATCGCCCTGACGGCCGAGGTGGACCGCACCGAGGCCGATCGCGCCTACCTCGCCTCGGCCAGGTCGCTCGCCCGCGTCATGGCCCGCTCGGGATCCACCGTCGCCCGGATCGACGCCCTCGAGGTGCCCGTGCTCCACCTGCACGGGGCCCGGGACCTGCTGGTGCCGCTGGGGGCGGCCCGACGCATGGCCGAGGGACGGGCCGACTGGCAGCTGGAGGTGGCCCGGGACATCGGGCACGCCCCGATGCTGGAGACTCCGGTGTGGACGGGCCTGCGCATCGCCGAGTGGCGCGCCGGCGCCGGTGCTGCGGCCTTCGCCCGGGCCGGTGGGTGGGTCGACCCCCCGCCGGCCGTCAGTTGACCTGGCGCTCCAGGCCCTCCCAGTAGGGGGCGCGCAGCCGGAACTTCTGCAGCTTGCCGGTGGCCGTGCGCGGCAGCTCGTCCCGCAGCTCGACCTCCTTCGGGCACTTGTACCGTGCCAGCACGGAGCGGCAGTGGGTGATGACGATCTCCTCGGTGATGCCGCTGACGTCGTCGGACACCACCAGGGCCAGCACCATCTCCCCCCACTTGTCGTGCGGCACGCCGATGACCGCCACCTCGAGGACGCCCTCCAGCGAGAAGATGGCGTCCTCGACCTCGATCGACGAGACGTTCTCGCCCCCGGTGATGATGACGTCCTTCTTGCGGTCGAGGATGCTCAGATGGCCCTCCTCGTCGAGCAGGCCACCGTCGCCCGTGTGGAACCACCCGCCGGCCAGCGCCGCGTCGGATTCCTCGGGCTGGTGCCAGTACCCGGCCATGACGGTGTTGGAGCGGGCCAGCACCTCGCCGCGCTCGTCGACCGTGACGGCCGTGCCGATGGCGGGCGACCCGGCCCGCATGAGCTTGCGGGCCCGCTGGTCCGACGGCAGGTCGTCCCACTCGGCCCGGGCCCGGTTGACGGTCAGCAAGGGGGACGTCTCGGTCAGTCCGTAGATCTGGATGAACTCCCAGCCGAGCTCGGACTCGATCCGCTCGATGGTCTTCGACGGCGGCGGCGCGCCGGCCACCACGACACGTGTCGTGCCCAACCCCGGCACCGGGCCCTCCCAGTCGGCGGCGGCGTCGAGGACGGCGTTGACGACGGCGGGCGCGGCGCACAGCAGGGTGACCCCGTGGCGGTCGATCCGACGGAGGATCTCGGGTCCGTCCACCTTGCGCAGTGCGACCTGGGTCACGCCCATGCCGGCCGTGGTCCACGGCATGCCCCAGCCGTTGGCGTGGAACATCGGCAGCGTGTGCAGGTAGACGTCGCGGTCGGACACCCCGACGTGCCAACCGAACACGGCCGAGTTGACCCAGCAGTTCCGGTGGGTGAGCTGCACGCCCTTCGGGCGGGCCGTCGTGCCCGAGGTGTAGTTGATGGTGGCGGTGGCCGACTCGTCGGACTCCCACTGCACCGGCTCGACCCCGTGGGGGAAGAGCTCGGCGTCGGCCTCGGGCCCGAGCACGTACCGACGCTCCGGACCGATGCCGGCCAGCGACTCCTCGAGTTCCGGGTCGAGCAGCAGCACCGTGGCACCGGAGTGGCCGAGGATGTACTCGACCTCGGCGGCCGCCAGGCGGAAGTTGATCGGCACCAGGATGCGGCCCGAGCCCGACACTCCGAAGAACGACGTCAGCAGTCGAGCCGAGTTGTGCGACACGATGGCGACGCGCTCGCCGGGACCGATGCCCAGGCGGTCCAACCCGGCGGCCTGGGCCCTCGCCCGCTCGGCCAGGTCGGCGAACGTGAGCGGCTCCCACGGCTCGGCCGGCTGGTCGGGCTCGTCGACGACGGCCACGCGGTCGGGGTACGTGAAGGCGGCCCGGTCGAGGAACTGGCGGACGTTGAACTGGACCTGCATGGCGCTCCCCCTGCTTCCGTTCAGGGTCACCAATCTACGCACTCCGGGCGACCGGCCTCGGTCGGACGACCGATGTGCCGACCCTCAGGTCGGACCGCCTCGCTAAGGTGCCGGCATGACCCCGCCTCGCGTGGCCGTCGGCCCGTTCCCGTCCGAGTTCGCCACCGACGCAGTGCGGGACGGCGGAGGTGAGGTGGTCGACCTCGGCGACCGGCCCGACAGCCTGGTCTGGCTCGACCCGGGGGACGTCGACGGACTGGCCGCCTGGCTCGCCGAGGTCCCGGACGCACGGTGGGTGCAGCTTCCCTTCGCCGGAGTCGAGCGGGTGGCCGCCGCCGGGCTCCTCGACGACGAGCGCATCTGGACGTGCGCCAAGGGTGCCTACGCCGAGCCCGTGGCCGAGCACGCCCTGGCCCTGGCCCTGGCGGGCCTGCGCCACCTTCCGACCCGGGTGACGGCCACGTCGTGGGGGGTGCCGGCCGGGACGAGCCTCTACGACCGGAAGGTGACCATCCTGGGCGGGGGCGGGATCGCCACGTCGCTGCTCGAGCAGCTGGCCCCGTTCCGGGTCGAGGCGACGGTGGTGCGGCGCACCCCCGAGGCCGTGCCGGGTGCCGCCCACGTGCTCCCGGTGGACCAGCTGCACGACGCACTGGTCGACCCCCTCGTGGTGGTGCTGGCGCTCGCACTGACCCCGGAGACGACCGGGATCATCGGGGCGCCCGAGTTGGCCGCCATGCCGGAGTCGGCGTGGCTCGTCAACGTGGCCCGTGGCCGGCACGTGGACACGGCGGCCCTGGTCGACGCGCTCGGGTCGGGCTCGATCGCGGGGGCGGCGCTCGACGTCACCGACCCCGAGCCGCTGCCCGACGGGCACCCGCTGTGGGGACTGGAGAATTGCATCGTCACGCCGCACACGGCGGACACCATCGAGATGGTGCTCCCGCTGCTGGCCGAGCGGATCCGGTCCAACGTACGTCGGTTGGCCGAGGGCGGCCCCATGGTCGGGCGGGTCGACGCCTCTGTCGGGTACTAGCGGCTCGGCCGGCTACCGGACGCTCCGTCCGCCTACTCGGCGGGAGTGATGCGGTCGCCCACAGGCGTGTAGCGGTAGCCGTAGCCCCGGATCGCCTCGAGCACGTCCTTGTACTCGTCGTGCCAGCCGAGCTTGCGACGCAGGCGGAGCACGGTGAACTTGACCCGCTCCGGGCCGATGCCGAACGGGTCGTTCCACACCTGCTCCAGGAGCTGCTGGGTGGCGAGCGCCTGGCCGGGGTGCCGGACGAACGTCTGGAGGAGCTGGAACTCGAGCTTGGTGAGGCCGACCACCTCGCCGTCGACACGGACCTCACGGGCCGGCCAGTCGACCTCGAGGTTGCCGTCGCGGTAGACGCTCGGCGGCTCGGCGGCCGGGGTGGAGACCGCAGTCTGGCTGCGTCGCAGCAGGGCCTGGATGCGGGCGCCGAGCTCCTGGACGCCGAACGGCTTGGTCAGGTAGTCGTCGGCGCCGGCGGTCAGGCCGCGCACCTTGTCCTGCTCGAGGTCGCGGGCGGTCAGGATCAGCACCGGCACCTCGGAGAGGTCGCGGATGCGCTCCAGCACCTGCCAGCCGTCCATCTCGGGTAGCCCGATGTCGAGGACGACCAGGTCGGGCCGCTCCTCGAAGAAATTGCGCAGGCCGTTGCGGCCGTCGCTCGCAACCACGCCCGTGCCGTTCTGCTTGGCCACCACCCGTCGGACGGCCTCGGCGATCGAGGGGTCGTCCTCGATGATCAGGACCCGTGTGGTGCCGGCGATCTGGTCGGTGCTCATGGCTGTGGTCATCGCTGGCGCTCCTTGCTGCGTGCTTCGAAACCTCGGGTGGCGTCAGGCACGTCCTGTCCACCACCGGAGGACCGGACGCCCACGGGCTGCAGGTCCTCCTGTTCTGTATCGGCCGGTACGGCCACGGCTTGAGCCTCGAGTTCGTGCCGGGCCCCCGCGGCAGCGAGCGAGGGAAGGCGGACGCGGACCGTGGTGCCCTGCCCGGCGGCCGAGTCGAGTGTCAGGGTCCCGCCGTGGTGCTCCACGATGGCCTGGACGATGGCCAGACCGAGTCCCGTCCCCGGAATCACCTCCCGGGTGGCCTCGGCACCCCGGAAGAACCGGCCGAAGACCGCCTCCTGCTCGTTGGCGGGGATCCCGATGCCGGTGTCGGCGACCGACAGGACGACGGATGACGCAGAGACCCATACGTCCACGAGGACGCTTCCGCCCGGAGGCGTGAACTTGACGGCATTGGACACCAGGTTGAGCAGCAGGCGCTCGAGCTGTTGCTCGTCGCCCAGGACCATGGCGCCGGTGCCCGAGGTCCGGGCGGTCAGCGTCAGCGCCTTGCCCTCCGCGGTGGGCAGGAGCGACTCGCAGACCATCTCGATGACGGGGTCGACGTCGACGGGCACGAGGTGGATGTCGTAGACGGCCGAGTTGAGGTGGGACAGGGTCAGGATGTCCTCGATCAGCACCGACAGGCGGACGCTGTTCTTCTCGATGATCTCGAGCATCCGGTCCTCGTCGCTCCCGATGGTGTCCTCGTCGCGCAGGAGCTCGGTGTAGGCCCGGATGGACGTGAGCGGGGTGCGCAGCTCGTGGGAGAAGGTGGACAGGAATTCGCTCTTGGCGCGGTCGAGGTCCTGCAACTGGCGCACGAGCTCGAGCTGTCGGGCGTGGAGGTGGGCCTGGACGATGGCCCGACCGAGGTCGGCGCCCACCGAGTCGATGAGGGCGATGTCGTCGTCGTTCCATTCCGCCACCGGGTCGACGAGGCCCAGCCCGAGCAGTGCCAGGAGGTTGTCGTCGGCATCGTGCACGGGGGACAGCACCCAGGCGTGGTAGCCGCTGGTGTCCACGAAGGTCGGCTCGTGAGTGCCGTCGGGCGATGCGGGCAGGGATCCGATGTCGGCCAGGGCGAGGGTGCCCTTGCGGGCGGCCACACCTTCGAGGAACTGTCGATTGGCCGGGGTCAGCGCGAGGGGCTCGTCGCCGCGGTCGGCCAGCCTGTCGGGGTGCCACACGGTGGGGCGGTCCTCGAACCTGCCGGTCTCGTCCGCCGTGTAGATGGCGACCACGTCGACGTCGAGCACGTCGCCGACCGTCGAGGCGATCTCGGCGAGCGTCGAGGGCAGGTCGACGCCCTCGAGGTCGGTGGAGCCGAGCCGCGACGACAGGACGCGCATGCGCTCGTGCATGTCCTGGCGTCGCCGGTGGGCCTGCTCGATCTCCTCGTGGGCGGCGATGAGGGCCACGGTGCGCTCCTCGACCAGACGGGACAGCTCGCCGCGGTGGTGCCGGAGCTCCTCGACCGCCTCGTCGAGGGCGAGTGCGGCCCGCACCGCCTCGTCCTGCATCCGGTTGAAGCTGGTGGCCATCTCGCCGAACTCGTCGGCCGTGCGCACCAGCACCGGGGTGGCGGTGACGGGAGCATGGGCCCGGTCGAGGTCGTCGCCGGCCATCGCCTCCATCGCCGCCGTCAGCTGAGCCAGCGTGCCGTCGGCCAGGTCCTGGGCGGCGACCTGGACCTGCTTGGCCGTGTGGGCGATCATGCCGGGCAGCACGAGGCCGACCGAGATGGTGAGGAGTCCCACCACGACGAAGATGTCCTTCAGCAGGACCACGAGTGGGTCGTTGCCCGGGCCCACGTGGTCGACTGCGATCAGGTAGCCGATGCCGCCGAGTGCGAGCACGACGAGCATGGCGCCCGTGAGCTTGACGTGGATGGAACGACGGAGCGCCTGCTCACCGGTGCGCTTGCGGTCGCCGTGGGCCCGCCATGCGTAGGCCAGCGATCCCGAGAAGGCGAGTCCCAGGCCGAAGATCACGATCGGTAGGCCGAACTGCTCGAAGCCGAGGATGGTGGCGGCCAGCCATACCAGGGCGGCCACGACGCCGAGGATGATCGAACTGTTCCGTGCCCGGTAGGTGCGGGGGCGGTCGGGCTCGTTGCGTCGCAACAGCCACACGGCGACGCTCGGCAGGGCGATCCCGATGAGGTAGGTCAGGTTGGCCGCCGCGACCAGCGAGATGGGGTCGCCCAGCAGCAGGAAGGCGATCGAGGCGATCGACGTGGTCAGGATGGCGACCACAGGTGCGTCGGTGCGGGGGTGGCGGTAGCCGACGGTCCGGGGCAGGAGGCCGTCCTCGGACAGCTGCGACAGCGTCCGGGAGGCCCCTGACAGCGGCTGCAGGGTGCCGCAGAACATGTTGAAGGCCACGAACCCGACGGCTGCCGCCTTGGCCAGGCTGCCGAAGACGGGGGCGAACGTCGGTCCGAGCACTGCGGCCAGGTTTCCCTCGAGCGGGTGGGGGCCGAGGGTGCCCAGCCACACCACGGGGATCAGGACGAAGAAGACGGAGGCTATGCCACCGCTGAACCACATCGCCCTGGGTTGGTCGTGGACGGGGTCCTTCATCTCGCCGATGTGGCAGGCGGCAGCTTCGAAGGCCGGAGCGGCGAAGCCGATCAGGTACAGACCGGCCATGACGCTCGTCAGGTGGCCGAACGCCCCGCCGAACGGGGCGTTGAGGTGGAAGTCGAACGCCCGGTGCCAGTCCACGTGTCCGGCGAACACGGGGATGATGCCCGAGCAGAGTGCGAGGGTGAAGGCGATCAGCGCGATCGGCTTGGCCACGCGGGCGGCCCAACGCAGCCCGCACAGGTTCACGGCGGTGAAGGCGAGGACGATCAGCGTCGCCATGAGCTTGACCGACGCGTGCGGGAGGTACCACTGGTGGATGGCCTCGGCCGAGAAGATCGCGGTCAGGCCGCAGGTCGGGACCCAGCCCCACCAGTAGCAGACACCTGTCAGGTTGGCGAGCACGGCGCTGTAGGGGCGAAAGGCCTCGGAGCAGGTGGCGGCGATGCCGCCCACCCGGTTGGGGAACATGCACGAGAGCTCGATCCAGCCCGGGGTGGCCATGTAACTCAGAAGCAGCCCCACGGCCAGGAGCGGCACGGCCATCGTCCCCTGGGCCAGCAGTAGCGCCCCGATGAGGAAGATCGACTGGTTGGAGCCTCCGAGGGCGAGCGAGCTGGCACCGACCCAGGTGATGGCGCGCGGGTGGGGCCGTGGCGCGTCGGCGGCGGACGGGTGCGCGTCGACGGCGGTGATGTCCGTTGCCACCGTGGCGCTGCGCTGTGTGCTCATCTCGACCTTCGTGGCGCTCCAGGTGCGTGGTCACGGGCATGACCGTCCAGCCGCCCGGGCCGGGCGCCTACCGCTCCGGTTGAGGTATCGGCCCGGGGCGGGGGCGCCTTGAGGCGGCGGGTGGGGGCCGCGCCGGCGCGGGCCGAGGGCGGTGCCCGGGCCGCACGGTGGTCCCGGACCGACGACTGTCACACCCCGGGTCCAGTATCTGCCCAGCACGACCGACCGGGTCACCAGACCGAGGAGGCAGCACCATGAGCCATGACCGGAGGGACCACCGCCGACCGGATGCCGACGCCTCCCCTTGCGGGGTGGTCGTCCCGATGCCGGTGCGCCGCGCCGAGCACCTGGACCGGACGACCGGAGCGACGCCGGGCGTGACCCCGGGCGAGGGGGCCTTCACCGTCGACTGTGCCGACTGCGCCCACCGGCACACGCCCGTGTGCGACGACTGCGTGGTGTCGTTCATCGTGGGACGCGAGCCGGACGACGCCCTGGTGGTCGACGCCGACGAGGCCCGTGCCGTGCGGCTGCTGGAGCGGGCCGGCCTGGTGCCCGGCGTGCGCCACGAGGCCCAGGCCAGCGGCCTGTAGCCGCCCACGGGATGGACCCAGTGGCGCTGACGACCGTCCCGGGTCGTGCTCTGGACCGTGCGACCATGGGGTGTGCCCAGTCCCGTCGTGACCAACTCCCCGGTGGTGTCCGCCGACACCCTGGCCGCGCTCGCCCGGTCGGTGCTCGAGATCGGGGCCGAGTCCGGCCTCGCGGCGGTGGGGATCGCCGGTGCCGAGCCGTTCCACGACACAAGGGCCACCCTCGAGGCACGCCGCGACGCCGGCCTCCACGGGGGCATGCAGTTCACCTACCGGAACCCCGGTCGTTCGACCGACCCCGACCGGATCCTGTCCGGCGCCCGGTCCCTGGTGGTCGGGGCCCGCGGCTACCTGCGTCAGGAGCTCCCCGACCAGGATTGCGCTGACCAGCAACGTGGCCCGGGCCCGGGTCCGCGGCGACCGGCCGGTTCCATCGCCCGCTACGCACGCCACGACCACTACGGAGCACTTCGGGCCGGGCTGGACCGCATCGCCGACCGCATCGTCGCCGACGGGTGGCGGGCCCGCGTGGTCGTCGACGACAACGCCCTGGTGGACCGGGCGGCCGCCCAGCGGGCCGGGCTCGGTTGGTTCGGTCGGAACACCCTCCTCCTCCTTCCCGGGCTCGGCTCGTGGTCGGTGCTCGGCTCGGTGGTTACCGACGCCCCGCTCGAGCCCACGCCACCCGCCGGCCCCTCGGCACCAGCGGAGGGATGTGGCACCTGCCGGCGCTGCATCACGGCATGCCCCACCGGTGCCCTGGTCGACGACGGCGTCCTGGACGCCCGGCGCTGCCTGGCCTGGCTCGCCCAGGCGCCGGGCACCTTCCCCGTGGAGTTCCGTTCCGCCCTGGGTTCCCGGATCTACGGGTGCGACGACTGCCAGCAGGTCTGCCCGGTCAACCGGACGGGGGAGCGGCGGCAGGTGCCGCCCGCCCCTGAGGCGGGCACCACCGCCGAGGTCGACCTCTTTGGCCTGCTGACCGCGTCCGACGCCGACCTCCTGGCCGACCACGGCCGGTGGTACATCGCCGAGCGCGACCCCCGCTACCTCCGGCGCAACGCCCTGGTTGCACTGGGCAATGTCGGCGACGGCACCGATGCGGACACCACCGGCACGCTGGACCGCTACGCCCGGGGCGACGACGCGCTCCTGGCCGAGCACGCCCGCTGGGCACTGGACCGCCTCGGCGTGACCGTCACGCCCGACGGGTCGGCGGAGGTTCGCGCGTGACCCACCTGCTGGTCACCAATGACTTCCCGCCGAAGGTGGGTGGCATCCAGGCCTACCTCTGGGAGCTCTGGCGCCGGCTCGAACCCGACTCGTTCGCCGTGCTCACGGCCTCATCCGACCCCGGTGCCGACGCCTTCGACGCGGAGCAGGCGGCCCGGGGCATCCGGATCGAGCGGGTGGCGTCCAAGGTCCTGGTCCCGACCCCCGGGCTGGTGCGCCGCATCCGCCAGTCGGCCGAGCGGGTCGGCGCCGACCTGGTGGTGCTCGACCCCGCCTTCCCCCTCGGTGTGATCGGACCCCGACTGGGACTTCCCTATGCCGTCCTGCTGCACGGGGCCGAGGTGGCCGTCCCGGGACGCCTCCCGGTCAGCCGGTCCGTCCTGGCCCATGTGGTGCGCGGTTCGTCGCTCGTCATCTCCGCCGGGGGCTATCCGGCAGCGGAGGCCCGGCGTGCCGTCCGAGGTCGGGGCATGCCGCGGGTGGTCGAGATCCCCCCGGGAGTGGACCTCGACCGGTTCGTGCCGTTGGACGAGGACGAGCGGACCCGGGCCCGGGCCGACCTGGGCCTGCCGGTCGAAGGCCCCCTGGTGGTGAGTGTCAGCCGACTCGTGCCCCGCAAGGGGATGGACGTGCTCATCGACGCGGCGGCCCAGTTGGCCGGCCAGTATCCCGACCTGACGGTGGCCATTGCCGGACGGGGTCGTGACGCCGAGCGCCTGGCCGGCCGCGTCGCCGAGCTCGGTGCGCCGGTGCGCCTCCTGGGAGGTGTGTCCGATGCCGACCTCCCCCGATTGGTGGGTGCGGCCGATGTGTTCGCCATGCTGTGCCGCAACCGGTGGCTGGGACTCGAGCAGGAGGGCTTCGGCATCGTGTTCCTGGAGGCCGCGGCGGCCGGCGTGGCCCAGGTGGCCGGTGCCTCGGGCGGAGCGGGCGAGGCGGTGGAGGACAAGGTGACCGGCGTGATCGTCCGACGCCCCACCGAGGCGGGGGATGTCGCCCGGGCGGTGGCCGGCCTGCTGGAGGACCCGACGGGTCGCGAGGCCATGGGGCGTGCCGCCCGCAGGCGGGCAGAGGCATCCTTCGACTACGACCTGCTCGCACCTAGGCTGGGCGCGTCGCTCAGCGACGTGAACGGTTGACGCCCGTGGGGGTGTCAGCGGAGGAATCGAGGAGGAGGGCCGATCGTGGCGGAACAAGCCACTGAGAGGATGGTCGTGTCGGCTGATCCGGCGCGCTGTTTCGAGATCAGCGCCGACATCGCCAGCTATCCGACGTGGGCCGCCGACATCAAGGAGGTCACCGTCGTCGAACGCGACCCCGAGGGCCGCCCTGCCGTAGTCACCTTCCGCGCCGCCGCATTCGGGCGCAGCACCAGCTACACGCTGGCCTACGATTACTCCGAGGCGCCCGGCGTCCTGGCCTGGGTGCAGACCGAGGGCGACATCACCTCCAAGCTCGACGGCCGGTACGTCTTCGCGGCCACCCCGGACGGCGGGACCGAGGTGACCTACCACCTCGAGGTCGAGTTGAAGGTGCCCCTCCCGGGGTTCATCAAGATGCGTGCCCAGAGCCGCATCATGTCGATCGCCCTGCGCGACCTGAAGGCCCGGGTCGAGTCGACAGCGTGACCGACCGGTGAAGGTCGGCGTCACCCTCCCGCAGTTCCGTGACTCGGCCGACGAGGCCCTGGACGCGGCCCGCCGGGCGGAGGAGCTGGGCATCGACGGGGTCTTCGTGTTCGACCACCTGTGGCCCATGGGCCAGCCCGGACGTCCGGCGCTGTCCTCGGGACCGCTGCTCGGTGCATTGGCCGCGGTCACCTCGACCATCCACCTGGGCACGCTGGTGGCCCGCATCGGCCTGGTGCCCGACGACGTCCTGATCGAGGTGCTGTGCGGGGTCGACTCCCTCAGCGGTGGCCGGCTGGTGGCCGGCATCGGCACGGGCGACAGTCTGAGCCGCGAGGAGAACGACGCCTACGGTATCCCCTTCGAAGCCGCCGACATCCGCCGTGCCCGCCTGGTCACCGTGGCCACCGCCGTGGCCGCCACCGGGATCCCGGTGTGGATCGGGGGCGGGCGACCCGAGATGGTCGCCCTGGCCCGCACCACCGGGGCCGCCGTCAACGTGTGGCAGGTGGGGGCCGACCGGGTCGCGCCACTGGCGGCGGCGGGCGTCGACGTCACCTGGGGCGGCCCGGTGGGAGACACCGTCGAGGCGGCCACGGCCACGCTCTCCGAGGTGGCCGCGGTGGGCGCCACCTGGGCGGTCTGTGCCTGGCCGGACTCGCTCGAGGTCGTCGCCGAGGCCGCAGCCGCCGTCCGGTGACGGCCGCGGCCGCTGGCCGCCTCCGGTACGCGTCGGGTGCGGTTCCTTTGCAGCGGTAACCTGGGGCATGGAATTCCGCCGGATCAACGGGCTGCCGCCGTACGTCTTCGCCACGATGAACGACCTGAAGGCAGCGGCCCGTCACGACGGACGTGATGTGATCGATATGGGCTTCGGCAACCCCGACCTCCCCTCGCCCGACGTCGCCGTGGAGAAGCTGGCCGAGGCGGCCCGCAACCCGCGCAACCACCGCTACTCGGCCAGCCGCGGCATCCCGAAGATCCGCAAGGCCATCTGCGACCTCTACCTGCGCAAGTTCGACGTCGAGCTCGACCCCGAGACCGAGGTGGTCACCACCATCGGTGCCAAGGAGGGCCTGTCGCACCTGATGTGGGTGCTGGCCGGACCGGGCGACACGGTGCTCGTGCCGTCGCCGTCGTACCCCATCCACATCTACGCCCCGCTCTTTGCCGGCGCCGACATCCGCCACGTCCGGCTCGACACGCCGAACGGCAAGGGTGTCGACAGCGCCGAGGGCGGCGCCGCCTTCTTCGACAACCTCATGGAGGCATGGGAGTCGGCCTGGCCCAAGCCCCGGGTCGTCGTGCTGTCGTTCCCGCACAACCCGACGACCGAGTGCGTGGACCTGGCCTGGATGACCCGCCTCGTCGAGTTCGCCAAGGAGCACGAGATCGTGCTGGTGCACGACTTCGCCTACGCCGACATCGCCTTCGACGGGTACACGCCGCCGTCCATCCTCCAGGTACCCGGGGCCAAGGACGTGGCCGTCGAGCTGTACACGATGACCAAGTCGTTCTCGATGGCGGGGTGGCGCGTCGGCTTCATGGTCGGCAACGCCGAGATCGTCCAGGCCCTCACCAAGCTCAAGAGCTACCTGGACTACGGCACCTTCCAGCCCATCCAGATCGCCGCCATCGTGGCCATGAACGAGGCGCCGGACTACCCGAAGGTGATCAACGACATCTACCAGTCGCGACGCGACGCCCTGTGCGACGGGCTCAAGCGGATCGGCTGGGACGTCACCCCGCCCCGGGGGACCATGTTCGTGTGGGCGCCCATCCCCGAGCAGTACGGCGAGATGGGATCGCTCGACTTCGCAAAGTTCCTGATCGAGGAGGCCGATGTGGCCACCTCGCCCGGCGTCGGCTTCGGACCCGGGGGCGACGGCCACGTGCGGTTCGCCCTCATCGAGAACGAGCAGCGCATCGGCCAGAGCGTGCGTGGCATGCGCAAGGCCCTGACCCGGCTCGTCTGAGCCGCACCGCCCTCCTGGTCAGCGCGACCGGGCGGTGACCACCTCGGCGGCGCCGAAGCTGGCCCGCATCCGGGCGGCCGACGAGGTGAACAGGGCCCGCTTGGGCAACCCGAGCGAGCGGAGCTCGTCGGCCATCGGATGGTCGCCCAGCACCAGGGTCGCCCCGCCGGGACGACCGGCCACGCCCTCAGCCGAGGTCTCCCACCCGGTGCGGCGCAGCACGCCGTCGCGGAAGGAGTAGCTGGCGGGTGCCTGGGTCGGCAGCCGGACCGGGCCGCCGGACGCCATGGTGAGTGTCAGCACGTGCACACCGTCGTCGACGAGCCGGACAGTCGTGCCTGTGCCCCGTCGGGTGTCGCCCGGCTCGGGCTCGTCGATGTCGATGGTGGTCACCCACTTGGGGAAACCCCAGATGTCCCGGCCGGCCTCGCAGGTGAACGACTGATCGACGGGCAGCTGGTGGATGTAGGCGCCGATGGCTCCCGAGGTGAACTCCCGGAACCGGTCGACGGCCGACGGGCGCGGTGGCGCGTCGTGGGGTCGGACCACGAAGCTGACCGCCACCTCGTGATAGGGGTCGAGGTCGGTGTCGTCGTAGCGGCAGACGGCCAGGGCCAGCAGTGCCTTGCCCGGCAGCGGGCCGGTCACCTCGAGGCCGGTGGGGTCGACGATCCGCTGGGCGGCGGGCGCCGGGACCAGGTACTGGACACCCCACTGGGCGGCCCGGCGGACCTCGACGGGCAGCCCGATCGTGCGGCCCTGGATCTGCCAAGGTCCCTGGTCGGAGGGGGTGTCCGCAGTTGTGGACTGGGGTGCCGTCGCCGTGCCGTGCGTCATGAGTGCAGTACACCACACGCGGGGATACCGTTGCCTCGTGGCCTACTGGATCATGAAGGCGATCATCAGCCCCTTCCTCTTCCTGTTCTGGCGCGTCCGGGTCGAGGGGCGCGAGCACATCCCCGCCGACGGGCCCGTGATCCTGGCCGCGAACCACCAGTCCTTCTGCGACTCGTTCTTCCTCCCCGTCGTGGTCCGGCGCCGCGTGACCTACGTCGCCAAGGCCGAGTACTTCGACAGCTGGAAGACGTCCTGGTTCTTCCGGGCGGCCGGCCAGATCCCCATGAACCGCAGCGGGGGCGACGCCTCGCAGCGGGCGCTCGACACGGCGACGGCCGTGCTGCAGGACGGCGGCGTGCTCGCCATCTACCCCGAGGGCACCCGGGCGCCCGACGTCCGCCTCCACAAGGGCAAGACGGGGGTGGCGCGGCTCGCCCTCCGGTGCGACGTGCCCGTGATCCCGGTGGGCCTGGTGGGCACCCGGACCGTCCAGCCCCCCGGCTCCATGGTCATGCGGCCGTTCCACACGGTGACGGTGCGTTTCGGTCCTCCCATCGCCTACGAGGCCGGTGGCTTGCGGATCACGACGGGGGAGTGCACGCCCGGGCACCCGGCCGGCGAGGGTGCACGGGGGGATGCCGAGCAGGACGAGCTGCGGGCGCTCACGGACGCCCTCATGGCCGGCATCGCCGGCCTGTCGGGCCAGGCGTACGTCGACCAGTACGCCAGCCGTAAGAAGCGGGCGCCTGAGGATGGCGATCCGGCGATCGCTCCGGTCTGAGTTCGTAATCCGGACGAAACCGTGCCGACACAATCCGCCTCTACCCTGACGCCGTGCCCAATTACCTGATCCGCGTCCAGCTACCCGACCGACCCGGCGCCCTCGGTGCCGTGGCCAGCCGCATCGGCTCCGTTGGCGGGGACGTGGTGTCCATCGACATCCTCCAGCGTGACAACGGCGTCGTCGTCGACGAGCTGGGGGTCGGGCTGGCGGGGGACCACCTGCTCGGCCTGCTGCGTGACGAGATCCTCGAGGTCGACGGGGTCTCCATCGAGGCCCTCCGGCCGGTGGAGGGAGCGCTACCCGACCGGCACGCCGAGCTGCTGGACATCGCCACCGAACTGTTCGTCCAGTCCTCGTCGGACGCCCTCCTCGACCACCTGGCCTCGCGTGTGCAGCGCAGCCTGGTGGCCGACTTCGCCGCCATCGTCGACGCCGACACGACACGGGTGACCAGCAAGCACGGCGAGGCACCCACCGACGACGAGGTGCGGGCCATGGCGCTCTGGGCGGTGGCCCCGACCTCGGCACCCGTCGGGGCCGATGTGACCGGGGCCGACGGGGCCGACGGGGCCGACGGGGCCGACCCGAGCCCGGGGGTGGCGGCCGCTGAGCTGGTGCGGGCCGGTGTGGTGCTGGTGGTGGGACGGTCCACCCCGGTGTTCCGCACCCGGGAGCGCCAGTGGATCGCCATCATGGCGGAGCTGGCCGACCACGGCTGGCGCGAACTGGCCTGACGACCGGTCATCCGGCCGGACGGTCGGAGGCCCTGACCCGTTGCGTCGAGCCGGCGCCAACCAGGTGCCGTCGGATGGGCCCACGACCCACGACCCACGGACCCTGGACGCAACCGGTTCCGGATCGATGTCGGTCAGTCCCGGTCGTTGCCGATGGCCCAGCCCCGCGACCTGTCGATCGAGCGGGTCCAGGCGGCGTGGGCCAGGTCGGCGAGCCCCGGGTCCGCCTCCGGGGTGAACGTGGCCTCGGCCGACCACAGGGCGGTCAGGTCGTCGAGTGAGCCCCACACGCCTTCAGCCAGGCCGGCCATGGTGGCGGCACCCAGGGCGGTGGTCTCGACCGACTGCGGGCGGACGACCTCGAGGCGGGCCTGATCGGCCAGGTGCTGGAGGAGCAGGTCCATCACGGCCGCTCCGCCGTCCACCCGTACGAGCGACGGTGCCGTGCCGGTGGCTCCCATGGCCTCCAACACGTCCCGGACCTGGAAGCCCATGGCCTCGATCATGGCCCGGGCGAGGTGCGCCCGGCCGGTCCCACGGCTGAGCCCGGTGATCGTGCCCCGGGCGGCCGGGTCCCAGTGGGGGCTGCCGAGGCCGGTGAAGGCGGGCACCAGGACCACGCCCTCCGACGACTCGACGGTGCGGGCCAGCGGCTCGAGCTCGGCGGACTCGGCGATGATGCCGAGCCCGTCCCGCAGCCACTGCACGCCGGCACCGGCCACGAAGACCGAGCCCTCGACCGCATAGGCGAGCGAGCTGCGCCCGTCCCTCGGGCCGCCGTCGGCACCGATGGCGACGTCGCCGTCGGTGCCGAGGTCCCAGGCCACGGTCGTGACCAGGCCGTCGACCGGGGCCGGGCAGGTGTCGCCCACGTTCATCAGGACGAAGCTGCCCGTCCCGAAGGTCGCCTTGGTCATGCCCCGGTCGAAGCAGGCCTGTCCGAACAGGGCGGCGTGCTGGTCGCCGATGAGGGCGCTGACCGGCACCCCGGTGAGGGGCGAGTCGGACCCGAGCACCTCCGGGGACACGGCGGCGAACCGGCCACATGACGGGCGCACCGTCGGCAGGGCGACCGACGGCACGTGGAACAGGTCGCACAGTTCCTCCGACCACCGCCGGACGACGATGTCGAAGAGCATGGTCCGCGAGGCGTTGGTGACGTCGGTGGCGAACTCACCGCCCGACGGTCCACCACTCAGGTTCCAGAGGATCCAGGCGTCGACGGTGGCCAGTGCGAGGTCCGGCCCGGACGGGACGCCGCCCTCCTCGAGCAGCCACTGCATCTTGGACGCGGAGAAGTAGGGGTCGAGCACCAGCCCGGTCTGCTCGCGCACCAGGGGGAGGTGTCCTCCGGCCAGGAGTTCGGCACAGCGGTCGGCGGTGCGGCGGTCCTGCCACACCAGTGCCCGGTGCAGCGGGTCGCCGGTCCTGCGGTCCCAGGCGACCACCGTCTCGCGCTGGTTGGTGATGCCGACCGCACGGGCCACCTGCCCCGCATCGCCGAGCCGGTCCGTCACCTCGGCGAGCGTCTCACGGACCAGGCGCCAGATCTCGGTGGCGTCGTGCTCCACCCGGCCGGGGCGGGGGAAGTGCTGGGTGAGCTCCCGGTAGGCGAGGTCCACGACCCGGCCCTGCTCGTCGACGACCAGGACCCGGACGCCGGTGGTACCGGCGTCGATGGCGATGCTGACGGGGGTGCGGGAGGCCACAGGGGGACTGTAGTGAGGACCGGCGGCAGGCGAGGGGAGTGCGGGTCGGCCGGCACGCCCGTCAGGGGAGACGGACGGGGCGGAGCATGGGGCTTCGGACACGCAGCGCGGGTGCTCGCGCACAGCAATGATTTGCAAACCTTCGCGAACGCCCTCCGAACAGGCAATTCGCGCACCTCCAACTGCCCGATCCGGCCGATGAACGTTGACAGGGGCGTAACTACACTGCTGTAATAGACCCACTATCTCGTACCTCGGGGGAGGGTAAACCACTACATCTTGTGTCTCCATTGGAATTCGGGTCATCCGGACCTGGATACGATGGGACACGGCCCGGGCGGTCGGGCAGGACGGAACCGGCGGCAGGACCGGCGGTTGCGAACCTGGCGACGGGGCAGGAACGACCGCACGACTGCCGGACCGGACTCGGCTCGGCGACCTCACCCCGGGGCAGGGGACGCAGTACCGCAGCAGGGCAGCACCATCTCCGACGACAGACACCACACCAGCAGCGCCCAGCCCCACCGACGACCAACAGAAAGAGGTCCACCCCATGGCCATCGCACCGCAGCGAGCCGGCATCGGCATCCGCCGCCACTTCACCACGGCCGGCACCCATCCCTACGACGAGGTCGTGTGGGAACGGCGCGACGCCCGCATCACCAACTACCGCGACGGCTCGGTGGCCTTCGAGCAGCTGGACGTGGAGGTGCCCGCATCGTGGAGCCTCAACGCCACGAACATCCTCACCCAGAAGTACTTCCGGGGGACCCCGGGCACCACGGAGCGCGAGACGTCGCTGCGCCAAGTGGCCGACCGGGTCGTCGACACCGTCACCGCGTGGGGCATCAAGGACGGCTACTTCGTCGACGACGAGGAGGCCGAGGCCTTCTCCGACGAACTCAAGCACCTGATCGTCCATCAGATGGCCGCCTTCAACTCGCCCGTCTGGTTCAACATCGGCGTGGCCGGCGTGCCGCAGCAGGGGTCGGCGTGCTTCATCCTGTCGGTCGACGACACGATGGACTCGATCCTCAACTGGTACACGGAGGAGGGCGTGATCTTCAAGGGCGGCTCCGGGGCCGGGGTCAACCTGTCCCGCATCCGGTCCTCGCACGAATTCCTGAAGGGTGGCGGCACTGCGTCGGGCCCGGTCAGCTTCATGCGCGGCGCCGATGCCTCGGCCGGCACCATCAAGTCCGGCGGCAAGACCCGCCGGGCCGCCAAGATGGTCATCCTCGACGCCGACCACCCGGACATCGAGGACTTCATCTGGTGCAAGGCCACCGAGGAGCGCAAGGCGCGTGTGCTGCGTGATGCCGGCTTCGACATGGACCTCGACGGCAAGGACTCCATCAGCCTGCAGTACCAGAACGCCAACAACTCGGTCCGGGTGACGGACGAGTTCATGCAGGCTGTGATCGACGGGGGCGACTGGGACCTGGTGACCCGCGACGGGCGCGAGACCGTGCGCACCGTGCCCGCCCGTGACCTCTTCCGCCAGTTCGCCCAGGCGGCGTGGGAGTGCGCCGACCCCGGCATGC
>PLRX01000089.1 GCA_003164095.1 Acidimicrobiaceae bacterium
CTCAGCCATGAGATCCTCCCGGTGCCTTCGGGGTCGAGGTGCCGGGAACTCGACCGGGCCGGTTGGCGGCTCCCTGGACTACTCCCGCACCGCTCGGGGCGCCGGCACCTCCCGTGGTGGACGTAGGTGTGCCGTCCGAGGAGGGGCGATGGCCACCAACGGGGCGACTTCCTGCGGCAGTTGCTGCCCCGCCGGTCGTGGCATCGCCGGCCGCACGGTCTCCCGCGCCGCCGCCGGTCGGCCCGCTGGCGTTCGGTCCAGTGGGGCTCGGACTCCCCGACGTGTTGGATGAACCGGTTCCGGTGGCAGCGGGTGAATGGGCCGTGCTCGGGTCCGGGCCCTCGCTGGCCCCAGCGGCCGACCTCGCGCCGGCCTTGGCGGCCCCGGCCGCAGCTCCTACTCCGGCGGCTGCCGCGATCCCGACGGGTCCGGCCGCTGCACCGGCTTCCACGAGCGCTTTGCTGCCGCCTCCGCCTCCCATCATCTTCGCCGTACCGGCGACACGGCTCCCCATATAAGTCATCCGACCCGGCGCGCTGATCTGGGATGCCGCGGCTGCCGCGTGCTCGGTCGCCGCCGGTACATGCCTCAGGGCCATGGGAAGGGCCAGCGAACCGAGGATGAGGAACGCCAGGCAGAGGAACAGGGTCGTCATGTCCCCACCGACCGCACCGGTGCTCGAGCCGGACAGCTGGCCGCTGTTGAGGTCGGCGGCGGCCAGCACCATGAGCATGGTGATGACCAGTTGGGAGAGGATCGTGGCGATGATCAGATCGATCAACCGCTTGATCCAGTGGGCCGTCCCGCCCCAGTAGAGCCCGCAGAGCGCCAGCGGTATGGCGAGCACCTCCAGATAGAGCAGCGCTCCCCGGAGGGCGAGGACGAACCAGATAACCAGGGCGGCCAAGCCGGCCAGGGCCACGATGAGGGCCGCCGCCAACCCGGGCAAGCTGCTGCCACCGGTGCTGACGGTGGCCGAAAGGGCGAAATCGGACAGGTGACCGAGGCCCTGCCCGAATCCCTGGTTGCCACCAAGGGCCACGTTCACCAGGAGGCCGCAACAGGCATTGACCAGGGTCAGGACGCCGGCGGTTACCGGGATCGCGACAGCCGTCCCGATGGCCATCATGACTGGCGCCCCGAGACCTCGTTTCAGCACCGAGGTCAGGTCACCCCGTAGGGCGGCAGTCCCCACTCCGATGAAGAGGATGGGCACGGACAGCCAGGCGACCACGGTGAGCATGGCCCGCCACGGGCCCTTGAACCACGATGTGAAGTCCGGGGTGGTGGTCGCCTGCATGGCGTGGATCACACCGCCGATTGCCCAGCTGGTGAACCCACCGATCCCCTGAGAGATCGAGTGCCCGAACCATCCGACGATGTCCTGGCCAATGCCACCCAGAGGGTCGAACAGTGAGAGTCCGATGAGCATCTCAGCTGACCGAGGTGCCAAAGTTGAAGGCCCAGGTGATGAGGAAGACCCCGGCGCCAATGATGACGGCCCCGGCGAAGGCGGCCAGCACCTTGTGCTGGGAGACCGAGGTCCGGTTGATGGACCCGTTCTGGACTCCCCACCACAGACCGGCACCGCCGATGATGAGGCCGAGCAGGCAGGCGTAGACGGCCCACTGTTCGATCCCGCCAAGGAAGGACTGAACCTGGGACGAGCCCGGGAGCGAGCCGTTCGGGGTGATGGTGAAGTTGGCAGCCAAGAGGGGTGAGGCGATGTTCGGAACAAACGACTGAGGGATCATTGGACCTCCGGGGCTCTGGGCGGGACCGTGCGTCCTCGCCGTCGCCCATGTTCCGGATCCACGTCACCCTCAACGTCACCCTGGTTGAAGAAGCCAGTGACCAGGGGCGTTGCTGAAGGCTCGGACGTCACCCTCGCGCCAGCAAGTGGTGCATGGGTTGTTGAGGTGACGTCGAAGTCACCTCAAGCGGTGAGATCCCAGCGCCTGGACGTCCTCAGCGTTCTCGGTGATCAACATGCCGGTTCGTACGACCGGATCAAACCCAAGGCGGCTGAAAGGGAACCAGGTGCAACTCGGCGACCATGCCATCATTTGGTTGGCCTCGAGGCCGGCCTAGATGGCCACCCACCCCTTGCGAAAGATTTCGTTCATGCTCTCTTCGTTCAGGATGACGAGCGATCCGGGTCGGTCGGGGTTGATGGTGATCCAAACAGAGTCACCTGGGCCTACCCCAATCGACTTGATCTGATCAGATGGCAGAGTGACCTGGTTCCTCTGCCCGATCACTCGAGGTCCGTCTGGGTGTGCATCCACCACTACAGGATATGAAAGTTCATATCCTGTGTCGATGCCCCGCTGGCGCCACACTTCCGGGCGTGCCACGATGCGACCCGTGGCTGTCGGCGCGCTATCGGTGCAATGTCACACCCAGCCGTCAGAATCGAACACATGTTCGTGACGGAGCAGCGCCGCAGCCATAACCATGCGAAGGGGACCTCTAATGCCTGATGCGACCGCTCCGGAGCCTCAGTTCGCCACTTGCAAGTGTGAGGCAGCCGCTCAGCGGGCCGTGCTGGGTTATGAGGTTGCTGGTATCGCTGCCAGCATCGGACCCCTCGACCTGCCGAGACAGCGGGAGACAAGTTGCCGAGGTTGGGCGGTGACAGTTCCGAGCCTGGGTCGCGTTGAATGTGTTCTTGACTCCCGGGCGGATCTGAACGCTGTTGGCCCAGAGCTGGATCAACTGAGCAATGCGGGTTGGAGCGTTTGGGCGTTGGTGCCACTCGATCGCCTGTCGCGCGCCCACGAGGCGTTTCAGTCAGGCGTTGAGTTCGTTCAAGGCTGGTGGGAGAACAACGGGGCCATCGCCTTCACGGCGCCCGAAATCCCCTGATCCACAGCGTGGATGTCCTACCGTGGAGTTAGAGTCGCGATTTCGAGTCGGCTTCTGACGAACGGCAGGTCATGGCACAGGCCATCTATACGCAGACGACCATCGCCATGGTCTGGGATTTTGACAAGACGCTGATCCCCGGGTACTCCCAGAAACCGATCTTTGAAGAGTACGGAATCGATGAAGCGCGTTTCTGGCGCGAAGTAAACGGCCTCGAGGACCTCTACCGGCGCCGGGATCTGCTCGTAGCCAAGGACACCGCGTATTTGCTCCACATGCTCTCGTACGTCAGAGAGGGAGCGATGGCCGGTCTCACCAACTCAAAGCTTGTCGAGCTTGGTGCCCGGATCGAGATGTGCCCTGGGATTCCTGACTTTCTCCCCCACATTCAGGAGCTCGTTGCATCTGACGATCGCTTCGCCAGCCACGGAATCTCGGTCGAGCACTACATCGTCTCGACTGGGATCAGGCACCTGATCGAAGGCAGTTCCGTAAGCGCGCACGTTCAGAAGATCTGGGCCAACGAGTTCGTCGATCAACCTCCCGGCCCAGGCTACGACCCGGCCACCCATGAGTTTGAGGCAAATGATGGAGTGATTGCCCAAGTTGGGTACATGATCGACAACACCTCCAAAACCAGGGCCATCTTTGAGATCAACAAGGGTCCTGATGTCGAGGTGAATGCTCGGATGGCCGAAGAAGAGAGAAAAGTCCCGATAAAGAACATGATCTACATTGCCGATGGGCCGAGCGATGTCCCTGTGTTCTCTGTCGTGGGCGTGAACGGGGGAAGGCGCCTCGGCGTCTATCAGACGGCGGAGCCCTCGAACTTCGAAGGAGTCAAGCAACTCGAGGACGATGCGAGGGTCGACAGCATTGCAGAGGCGAACTTCATGCAGGGTACGCAAGCGTGGAGGTGGCTTACGTCCGAAGTCCGACGAATTGGGACAAGGATCTGCGACGATCGAGATCGCTACCTCGCCGCCGTGAAGGCTCCTGCCGGGCACATCACCTAACCGAGACAATCTCGAGGATCGGCTGGCACGACTTCGACCAGGTCCGGTCAGATCGAAAGTTGCGAAGTCTCCTGCCGGCGGTTGCGGAGCCATGGATCGAATCCCAAGCATGACGGCCCTGCCTTCCCCTACCACCCCCTGAGCCGTACGAACACGTGTTCGTGTAAGCTCTGAGTGGTCGGCGTGTGTCGATCGGTCAGGAGAAATGAGATGCCCCCGGAAGAAGAGACTCAGGCCCATCCGGACCGGTTCGAGATCGTCGTCGACACCGTCGAGCACACCGTGCACGCCGCCGAAGTGAGTTGGAAGCATGTCGTGGATATCGCGTACCCGGGCCAGGCCGACGACCCGCAATACGTCTTCAAGGTCCAATACGAGGACGCCAGGAGCCATCCCACGTCGGGGACGCTGGTGAAGGGTCATCACGTAACCGTCGAGCGGAGTGGAACCACATTCAGTGTCCTTCGATCCGTGGTCTCGTAGTCCCGACTTAGCGAGGCTCATCGCAGCGGGCTACGAGCTGGAGTTGACAGGCGACGGCTACCTGCTCGTACGCAACATCCCGTACTTGGACGAACATCAATCGATCCAACGGGGATCGGTGGTCTCAAAGTTGGAATTGAATGGTGACGTGACGGTCAATCCAGTGGCTGACCACGTCGCGTATTTCGTGGGCACAACACCACATCGGTGGAACGGCGAGCAGCTGACGCCGCTGGCCGGTGCCAATCTTGTGCTCGCCGATGGTCGGATTGCTCAGTTTTCGATGTCGCTCAAGTGCCCGACGGAGGATCGCTACCCCGACTACTTCTCGAAGATCGAGTACCACGTGCAGAACATCGAGAATGAAGCGAAGCAACTCGATGCGGCGGTGACCTCGCAGACGTTCGGCCCATGCATCATCAAGAACGATGAGTGGCCTTTCGAATATGCCGACACCGCCAGTGGACGTGCGGGAATCGGTGCAACTAACGGACGCCTCGCCGGCCAGAAGATCGCCATTGTTGGCCTCGGCGGCACCGGCTCCTACATTCTTGATCTCGTCGCGAAGTGTCCGGTTGCCGAAATCCATCTCTACGATGGGGACCGCTTCTCAAGTCATAATGCCTTCCGCTCGCCCGGAGCGGCGAGCCTGGATGAGGTTCGAATCGGTAGACCGAAGGTCGAACGCTATGCGGAAATCTATTCGCAACTGAAGCGCAGGATCACACCCCACCCCTACAACATCGATGCCGCGAATGTCTCAGAACTCGCAGCGTTCGACTTCGTCTTCCTGGCCATGGAGGGAGGAGCGACAAAACTCGCGATCGTCGAAGCGTTGGAAAACATGGGCAAGCCATTCGTCAATGCCAGCATGGGTGTCAAGAAGCCCGGCGACGGCGACCAGCTTCAGGCAGTCGTTGAAGTGAATGGAAGCACTGTCGACAACCGTGACAGTTTTCGGCAGACGGTCGACTTCGGGGAGGTTGATCCGGACGATCCGTACCTTGAGAACATTCAGGTTGCCGAACTCAATGCCCTCAACGCGACGATGGCCGTTCTCTGGTGGAAGAAGTGGGCGGCGATCTACGTGAGCAACAAGCCAAATTTCGGAATGCTCATTGACACCTACCTCGACGTATACACGACGTACCGTTCGTGATGTCTACGATCACCGAAGTCACTTACGCCTTCGTCGACTCAGCTCCGGGGCAGCTGGAGCCAGGCAAGATCTACATCTCCACGAGGTACCGTGCGATCGTCCACCTCTGCCTTTGCGGGTGCAACGAGAAGGTTCTACTCAGACTTGATCCAGGCGAGTGGAGCTTCACCTTCGATGGCCGAACAATCTCCATTCACGATTCCGTTGGCAACGTCGGGCTGCCTTGCCGATCGCACTACTTTGTGCGACGGAACCGGGTCCATTGGTTACCACCACTTCTCGAAGTCGATCCTGAGGTGGCACTGGGTCAGAGATCCGCTCGCGACGAACAGAGCGAGAGGTCGACAACAAGGAGCTTTGCTCGCTGGTTCCGTCGGCGCCGATCCCGCCCTCCAGAAAACGCTTGAGATGCTGGTCGCCGCGACACATGAATAACGCTCAGGCTCAGGACCAGACCATTAGCGCTCTGGTGGAGGACACTCGATACCTGCGATCTGCATGAGCGCACAGAACGTGTCACGAGCTACCTTCCACTCGCCGTCGACGAGGACGGCGCGACCCTGTCGCCCGCGGATCATCGGGGTGCCGCTAAAAGGCCCGGAGATGGTGAGGGAGAACACGACGCGGGCCTCGTGGTCATTCACAAATCGCAAGCCATCGACCTTCACCGATCGCTGGGACGGATCCTGGTCGATGCTGTGGCGTTGACCAGCAGCGAGAAGTGCCTCCCCGAGATTGGCACCTCCTTCGACGGCCGGGATGGAGCCGTCCGCTTCGTCGACATCGAGCATGCGTGCGAATGCGTCCTCGACGGCAGATCGGGCAGCTGATTCATCGTCTGGAGGTGGGCCAGGGATCGACGACCCGGGGGGACCTTGAGGAGTGATCAGCTGGCTCAGCACGGACGAGTCCTGCTTTGGGCCAGGCTCCTGCTGTCGAAGTGCTCGAAGAGTCGCAGCCTGTTCGGATGTGATGCCCTGTGACCGTTGCTCTACCGCTTCTTGTGAACTGAGCCCGGCGCCGATCCAATCAGCCACTTCCGCAAAAGGGATTCCGGCCGCCCACCACTCGCGGATGACATCCCCTGGGCCGCGACCCTGGATGGCCAAGCGCCCAGCTTCGCCCGGAGTGAGGCCGAGGGCGTGCCACGTGTACGCGTCGGCGGCTTCGATCCCCATCGCTGCCCATCGCTGAGCTTCCTCATCCAGCCATTGTCTCTGGAGGTAGCCGTGCATGACCCTGGGGTCTCCACGTAGCAATCCACCTGCCATCACCTGGCTACCGGTGACCGAAGGTGTCCGGCTGATCCAGGCGCTGGAGCCGAAAGAAGAACTCCGCGACCTGGACTGAGCCTGGGCTTGAGTGAAGGCTTCGACTGGACCCAAGCCCTTCGCCTTTTCGGCCGATGCGGTGTCGATGTCGTAACCCATCTCGTGCCACAGGGCAGCTTCCGAGGAGTCGATCCCGGCGTCGCGCCATGCCTGGATGGTCGTGGGGTCCACCCCTGCCGCCATCCATTGGGCGGCTTCGAGACCCTCCGTCACTCCCTGTTGAATCCATGCTTCTGCACGAGCGATAGTGAAGCGCCAACTGCGCCAGATCTCGGCGTCACTGGGTTCGAATCCGGCTGCAATCCAGGCTTCCAACTGCTCAGGTTTGCTGTCGTCGGGTTCGGAGGCATCCACTCGTGTTCGCATCACTTGGACCTCGTGGTCACGCCGCGTCAGCCGCGCCGATGTCGATTGCTCGGGCCCACTCCGGGACGGACCCGCGCGGGTCCATCAGCCCGACGATCACGCGGATGCCCTTAGGCGCTGCCGCAGGCCATGGTGTGTGCCCGTCCGTCAGGACGACGATCAAGTCCGGCTTCGGGCGGAGCTCGGCCGCCTTGGCAAGCCCAACTCCCATGTCGGTTCCACCACCTCCGAGGAGGATGACGTCCTTGGCCTGCATCACCTTCTGCGCCTCGAAGGCCTCGGCATCGCAGCAGATGATGTCGAGCTGTCGACGTCCCACTCCCAGACTCCGGAGGACTCCGCCTACTTCCGCCAGGGACTGGGCGAGCATCCCGTCGTTCATGCTTCCCGAGGTGTCCAAGACCATGGCCACCTTCGGCAGAGGCTGGCGGAGACTCGGAAGGATCACGTCGCCCGAGATGGAGGACCGCCGAGATGGCTTGCGGTAGCTGAAGTCGACGCGACCGGCCACATCGGCCACGCCGCGACGCACTGCTGCAGCCAGTACCTGCTGCCATCGCACCGTCGGCTCGAGGAGTTCGCTGGCCCAGCGCTGCCAGCCGGCGGGCGTGTTCCCATAGAGCTGCTGGTGCTCTTTGATCTGCCGCGCGACCTCTCGCTCCAGGAGCTTCTGTGCTGCATCGGCGAGTCCTGAGCGATCGCTGTCCCAGGGCCGGCCCTGCCCGTCGCAGCCGCTCCCGCAATCTCCCTGGGACTGGTCATCCAGCCGCCCTGGTGGGAGCTGGAGATCCACAGCGCCCCCGAGGGCATCCCAATACTGTTCAGCGGTCCAACCGTCAGCGAGGCCAAGGGCGTGCGGAGTGACCGCGCCGTCCGGTCTCTTGGTTGTCCCAGCGACCAGATCATCGTTGATCTCCGCATCGGCCGCAGTGTTCCAACGTCGTTGGTCGGGATTGCCCTCGCTGACTGGTGCTTGATGGCCGGACACCTCCCGGCATGGGAAGCGATCGCCATGGTGACGGAGCAAATGGCTGACCTGGTGGATCAACCAGAACCCCGTGGTCGGCACGTCCAACTCACTCATGACCTCAGGATCGAGGTACACATGCCACGACTGGTCGACGGGCAGCGCAGAGAGATCAAGTCGCTGGTCCGGGTGAAGGTCTAACTGGTCGACGACGATGGGTTCGAGGGACAACAGAGCGCTCGCCATGTACGGCACCTGGTGCGCCGCCCACACGCGTGCGGCGGCCCACAGCCGCCGTTCTGTGGGACCCAACATGTCAAGCGATCCCTGTTTCACCTGGCCCCTCCCCGCTCAGAAGTCCTGCCGCTCGCAGGACGGGAGCGATCTCCAAGAGTCCACTCGGGAGCTCCGCTCCATCCGGGCGTGCTCCGGCCAACGCGCGCGCCGCCAGCGTGGCCACATCGGGTGCTTTCACGGCCACTCTCGCCACAACGCGCCATGCCGCGCTCCAGGATGCCGCATCCCCGTGGGCAATGGCGACGGTGGCGACAGCCGTCAAGACTGCGAAGGCTCGGTCGCTTCGTTCGGGAAGTTCGAAGCCGTCCGGATCGGCCAGGACCGCCTCAGGATCAGGCAAGTCCATGTTGGCCAGCCACGATAGGAACTCGATACCGGCGCCCTCGCCGACCGCGCCGATGACCAGGTGCATCCGGGCGCTTTCCGATGCGCCCACGGCATCACAGGTGGCGAGCAGCGTGGCCACCGAATCCCAGCTGCGAGGGCTCGGCCATCCTCGTCCAGCCTGATCGGCGATCTGGGGCACCTGGAGTGCCAGTGCCGGCCGCACCTCCAGAAACGCTCCGACGGCCGCCCTCACGGCCAGAGTCTGGGCATCGGACGGCGTGTGCCCCTCAAATACGGGCGGCGCACCGAAGCCCATGGCGATGCCCTTGGCCACGGCCTTCGCATCAACAGGCCAGTCCAGGTGGACCAGGCGATTCGCCAGGGGTGCTGACAGCTGCCATCCGTCGGCCGCCTCCTCGGGGGGATTGGCAGCTGCCACCACGCGGACGCTCTCGGGAAGGGCGAGATCGCCGACCACCCGCTCAAGCACGACCCGAAGCATTGCCGCCTGCACTGCGGGCGGGGCTGTCGTCAACTCGTCCAAGAAGAGCAGGCCGTGACCGGACGCGGCCAGCCTCCTCGCCCAGAGCGGCGGTGCCATCTGGACGGCCCCATCGATCACAACCGGTAGGCCGGCAAAGTCGGCAGGCTCGCGGATAGAGCCGATCACGACTTCGGTCGGCCAGCCAAGGGCCTCACCGAGAGCGCGTACGACCGATGTCTTGCCCGTGCCAGGACTCCCCCAGAGAAGAACCGGTACACCCGCCTGGACCGAGATGGACAGGGCCTCACTCACTGATGACACGTCGATCGCAACTCACCTCCACTGCCCATTGTTCCAGATGCATGGCTTGAACCGTCCTGAACAGGGCAGCGTGCATTGCATTCTGAATGTCAGGGGATTCCGCCGCTCCGTCTCGGTGATGACACCGGGGCTGCGATCACACTGACCTGGGCGTTCACCGAATCGGGTCGGCTTTAGGCGGAGACTCGCGGAGCCTCGGTCAATAAGACATCAAGAGCTCGGCGAGTCGGCTTTGAGCGAGTACACGATCGTGACCTGGGCGCTGGCCTGTTGGGACCCCACTTCCAGAGGAACGGCGGACGACTGGGCGGAGGTCCCCGCGGCGGAGTTGAAACCCGGGCTGGGCTGTGAGATTGGCGTCGTGTCTGTCAGCGAGCACACCGGTCCGAGCCGTTCACTTGCGGATGCGGCCATAGTTTGGGCGTGGCTCACCGCCTGGTGAACTGCATCGGTCCGGGCATGGTCCTCGAGATTTCGGGTGTCCTTGATCGAGAAGGTTGCGGAGTTGATCTGGCCAGCATTCCCGGCGGCCCCGGAGACCGCGTCGATAACACTCCCAGCGGATGCAAGGTTGGTGATCATTGCGGTGACGCTGTTATTGACGCCGTACCCGGTGAGCACCTCAGTTCCGTTCTTGAGTGTGTAGTTCGGTTGGACGCTTAGACCTGTCGTCTGGATGTTCTGTTTCGTCACCCCGCCGGCAGCGAAGGCCGCGATCACCGCCGCCGCAGCGGTGTTGTTGGACGCCAGGGCGGCCTGGGCCGTTGCCCCGGTCGTCGAGATGGTGATGTCCACCGTGAGGGTGTCGGGAGTACCGGTCGCAACACCGGTTCCCTGAACCGTCAGCTTCGCTGAATTGGGGGAGCACCCCGGCACGCTCGCAGTCGAAGTGCTCCCTGTCGCACATCCGGTCGCAACGACGCCGGCCAGACCGACGGCGGCGATACCAACCGCGACGAAGTGATGGCGTCGCCCTGCAGTGCGTATCCGGGCAGGCACCTGAGCCTTAGTATCCGGGTCGACACCAGATCTACCTGGCACCTCAGATGTGTCGTCGGCGGTGTCGGACATGCCAATTCCTTCTTTCTGTGCTCGGGAGTGGAATTGATCAACGGGATACGACGACAACCATGAACCACTGGTTCGGGACCTCGGCACACGACGGGGAAACGGTCGTGGCCTGCTGGTGCGATGCGGGTGGACAGGCGCTGGCGAGGGTTGCCGTGATCACCACATCACCAGGCTTAATGGCTTCGAAGACTGAGCTGCCCGACTGTCTCGCTCCATTTCGGGCCCTTCCCACCGCCCGCATGACGCCCGGATGAGTTCGGGACACACTTACAGGTAGTTCCTGGTGGAGCGTTGCCGAGAGACTTGAGGCGGAGGCGACGATCGGTGCCCCCCAGGACCCCGCTTTCGTCGCGGGCAGGCTGAGAGTGACCCGCTGGCCAACCTTGACGGTGACCGATGCCGGGGACGACGTGACACCCGACGCGCCTGCAGCGCTGTTGGCACTGGCGAATCCTTGGATGACGGCTGCGGTAGCGAAGAACGCCCCGGCGCACCGGGACACTCCCGATTCCACGCTCACGGAGACGCATTCCGACTCGGTGCCCGCCCCCGATGGAGTGCCCACACTTGACGAGGGTCCGGAGGTAGCGGTGGAGCCTCCCACTGTAGGCGTCGGCACACGCGGGCCGGAGCCCGATGCCACCCGATTGTCCGTTCTTGCCGTAGTGGAGAGCACGCCGGTTCCCACTACCACCGCGATGATCGCAGCCACGGCGCACCCGATCGTCGCCACAGTGCGGTGTCGCTTCACACGACGACGGCTGACATCGCCCATGAGTTCATTCGCGGAAGACCCCTTCGGCTGCCATGCCGACGAAACTTCGTCCATGGCTCTACGGAGCCGCGAGTCCAAGTCATCGGTTGTCATAGCTCATCCCTTTCGAGGCTCATGGAGCCGAGCATCGCCGACAAGGAGGCGCGTGCTTTCGCCAGCTGGGACTTCACGGTCCCCACGCTGCAGCTAAGAATCCTGGCGATCTCGGCTTCAGGAAGATCCTCGTAGTAGCGGAGGATCACCGTTTCGCGTTGACGGGGCGGGAGACCACGGACTGCATCCATGACAATGAGGGAGTCGTCCGACGCAAGGGTGGTATCGGTGTCCGATCCTTCCGTCGACTGGCGATCGGGATCACTTGCGTAGATCCTGCGATTTGACCGGTCCTCGGTGCCACGTCGGCGAAGCCGCGACCTACACAGGTTGATGACAGCCGTCCGGAGGTACCAATGGGCACGCTCAAGGTGTCGGATCCGCCACCAATTCGAGAATGTTCGCAGGAATGCCTCTTGGACGACCTCTTCGGCTCCTCCGCGGTCACCGAGCAGGAGCGCCGCCAAACGGCACAATCCGTCGTAGTGCGTGACGAATAGATCTGCGATCTGCTCGTCACGATCGGATCTGGAGTCGTTCACCGCGACATTCGTCCGATGATGGGCCCCGGCACCCAATTCAGCATTTGCCAGCGCCGGCAGCGGAACTCCCATACCTTCCACGACGCACGGGGGTCCGGAAACGTTGCCCGCGACGTCACCAAAGGCACCTGGACACGCTCAGGCCTTCAGCCACGCATCACGTCGAGTCACCTGGAACAGCCAAGGCCGCCCACCTATTCGATGGTCCATCGTCCTGCACCATCTCATCCAGGTCCACTCGGATGGCGCGCCTGTCTCCCGGCGGGGGGAGGCAGGCGGCCCTGCTTCGGATCAAGGCAGGTGGCGGAACCCACTCCCCGAAGAGGTAAGCCCAACCTATCGTGTGCCGAAGTCAGTTGGCGAGCGAGTGGCACCAGGGGAGCCCAATCGATCGGAAGGTACGGTACGCGCTGCTTGTGTGGTCGTAGCTCAGCGCTGACACCGCCGTAGGACAACAAGGGTTGATTCAAAACAGTCGGAGCCGGGCGCCAGTTGGGGGACCTCAGTCCGCCATTCCTGAGGGCAATCAGCCAGATCCTGTCCTATAAAATGTCCTACAAACAGCGCCGTTAGCTGTCGTCGGATACCTTCCCCGTCGCCCATCATCGCAGGTCAGAACGTTGCGCACCGTCCGATGTCTGCCATAACGTAGCCTTGGGACGAACTGATAATGCTGAGGTCACAAGTTCGATTCTTGTTAGCCCCACTCGATTTTCCCTGATCAGCACCAGTTGCTGCGGAAGAGCCGCTCAGCGGATCCGACTCCATGCCCCGGGGTGCGGCTGGCAGTCCAGGATCCCGGTCGTCGACCGTCACGGCGTCAGGATTAGGGTCCGCCCATGGCCCCGGCACGCGAGTTCGTCCTTTTCGACCTGGGTGGTGTCCTGGTCGAATTGCGGGGCGTGACGACGATGCCCGAATTCGCCGGGATCGACGACGAGCAGGAGCTGTGGCGCCGTTGGCTCGGCTGCAGGTGGGTCCGCCGGTTGGAGAGCGGGGACTGCGACCCCGAAGCATTCGCCCAGGATGTGGTCGACGACTGGCACCTGGCGGTTGGGCCCGAGGAATTCCTGGCGATGTTCGCATCGTGGCCGGTAGGGCCGTTGGTCGGGGCAGAGGACCTGGTGCGACGGACAGCTGCGGAGGTGCCCGTCGGGTGTCTCTCCAACACGAACGTGCTCCATTGGGACGGCAACGCCGAGCACTGGCCGTTGATGGAGGTGTTCGCTCACCGGTTCCTGTCACACCGAATGGGCGAGGTGAAGCCCGACGCCGTGGCGTTCGCCCGAGTCGCCGAGGAACTGGCACTCCCGACCGACCGGATCCTGCTCCTGGACGACAACCAGGTGAACGTCGACGGGGCGCGTGCCGCCGGCTTCCAGGCGGAGCGGGTGCTCGGCGTAGGCGAGGCCCACCGTGTGTTGGGACTGGCCAGAGTGCTCCATCGCGGTCCTCAGGGCTGAAGGGACCGTATCGGTAGGTCGGGGCACTGCCGTGTCTGCCGGCGCGCCACCGGGGCCAGGGTGACTATCCGGACGTCCCGGACTTGGGTGGCCCGAGCCCGATGAAGGCGGGCGCCCGGTCCGCATGCCCGGGCGGGCAGGGCGGCGCCTCGGGCGTTCGACCGGTCTCCTGCGGGACCCTGACGCCGAGCAGTCGTCCCCACGTCACAGCAGGCTGGGAATCACGGCCTCCACCACGCTGGGCCCCGGGGTGGCGAGGGCACGCCCCAGTTCGTCGGCGAATTGCTCGGTCGTCTCGGCCCGGGCAGCGTGGAGCCCGAGGCCCTGGGCCAGTGGGACGAACCCGATGTCAGGACGACCCAGGTCGAGCATGTCGCGGGCACGCGGCCCGGGCTCGGCGGCACCCACCCGGTCGAGCTCCATGTTCAGCACGGCGTAGGAGTGGTTGTTGAGGATGACGGTGGTCACGTCGAGGCCCTCGCGGGCCATGGTCCACCACGCCTGGATCGTGTAGAGGGCGCTGCCGTCGGCCTCGAGCGCCACCACCCTGCGGCTCCGGTCGGCAACGGCGGCGCCGACGGCCACCGGTAGGCCCTGTCCGATGGCCCCGCCGGTCAGGCACAACCAGTCGTGGGGCGGAGCGCCGGCCGTGGCTCCCGGGGCGAACAGACCAGAGGTGTTCCCCTCGTCGGACACCACCGCCCCCTCGGGGAGCAGCGCACCGAGCGTTTGGCACACGGTCTGGGCCGACAACGCGCCGGTGGCCGGTGCGGGCCGCTCGGCCTGTTGGCGTGGTGCGGCCCCGGCCGTGGCGCCGACCAGGTCGGCCAGGGCGTCGACGGCCCCTGGCAGATCGTCGCCCGGGCCCGCCACCGGGTGCACGGTGCACCCGGTGGGCACCAGGTCACTCGGCTTACCCGGATAGGCGAAGAAGGAGACCGGCGACTTGCCGTCGAGGAGGATCAGGTGGCGGATGCCGTCGAGGCGCATCATCGCGAACTCCGCCAGGTAGCCGAGGCGCTCCACCGGCGGACGACCGGCACCCCGCTCGAGCTTCGCCGGGAACGTCTCGCACAGGAGCTCGGCGCCGGTCGAGGTGGCCAGATCGGCGACTGCGTCGAGCAGGGGGCCCGAGCACGCGCGGCCGCCGATGAAGACGGCGCAGCGCTCGCCCGAGCGGAGGGCCGCCGCAGCCGCCTCGAGTACGTCCTGGTCGGGGGCGGTGCCGCCACCGGGGCCGGTGCCCACGCCGCCCGACGCATCCACGGGCACGCCGCCCTCCGACCACGAGACGTCGGCCGGGAGGATCAGGGTGGCCACAGCCCCGGGCGGCCCGAAGGCGGCGGCCAGGGTGTCCCGGGCGTCCGCGCCGACCTGTTCGGTCGACTCGGTGGTCCGGACGAACCTGGAGACGTTGCGGGCGACGGTGGCGATGTCCGACTGGAGCTGGGCGTCATACGGGCGGTGGGACAGGGCGTGGTCGCCCACGATGTTCACGACGGGGCTGTGGGCGCGGCGGGCATTGTGGAGGTTGGCGAGTCCGTTCCCCAGTCCGGGCCCGAGATGGAGGAGGGTGGACGCGGGCCGTCCGGCCACGCGGGCGTACCCGTCGGCGGCACCGGTGGCCACCCCCTCGAAGAGCGCGAGCACCCCGTGCATGCCCGGCTCGTCGTCGAGGGCGGCGACGAAGTGCATCTCCGAGGTGCCCGGGTTCATGAAGCAGGTGTCGACACCGTGGGCGGTGAGCGTGCGGATGAGGGACCGGGCACCGTTCACGGACGGGCTCCTTCCAGACGGGGGGCGGTCAGGACCTTCCCGGGGTTGAGGATGCCGGCGGGGTCGAACGCGTGCTTGATCCGGCGCATCAGGTCCAGCTTCACCGGATCCTCCAGGTCGGTGAACGACGCCAGCTTGGCCGTGCCGATGCCGTGCTCGCCCGACACGGCACCACCGTGCGCCATACCGGCAGCGAGGATGTCGTGGACCAGCCGGTGGCGCACGTCCGGGTCGGACTGGAAGACCGACAGGTGGACGTTGCCGTCACCCGCGTGCCCGCATCCGACCACCAGGGAGCCGGTGGCTGCGGCGAGGTCCCCCACGTCGGTCAGGTAGGTCGGGATCGACGCCCGGGGCACGACCACGTCCACGATGTCGTCGGCCCCGGCGGCCTTGGAGGCCCAGAAGGCGTGCTCGCGCGCCGCGATCAGCTGGTGGCCGGCGTGGTCGGGCAGCACGTAGACGTCGAGGGCGCCGAGCTCGGCCAGCTGGCTCGCCAGCGCCTCGGTGTCCTCCTCGAGCCGTTCGGGATGATGGTCCTCGAGCACGATCACCAGGTAGGCGAGTGCGGCGGCTCGCACGTCCTCGGGGATGCCGAGGTCGATACCGGCGTTGGCGGTGATGCCGGCCATCGAGATCATGTCGATGTACTCGACCAGGAGCGGTCCGACGCCGCTGGCCACCACTGGCGGGACGGCCCCGGCCACCAGGTCCATGGTGGGGAACGGTGCCAGTACGGTGGCCTGGTGCTCCGGCCTCGGGTGGAGGCGGAGGATCGCCCGGGTCACCAGGGCGAGCGTGCCCTCGGACCCGATCACCAACTGGGTGAGGTCGTAGCCGCTGGTGGCCTTGACGAACTTGCCACCGGTCGAGATGACCTCGCCGGTGCCCAGGACGGCCTCGAGGCCGAGGACGTGGTGGCGGGTCACCCCGTACTTGACGGCCCGCATGCCGCCGGCGTTCGTCGAGATGTTGCCACCGAGGCTGGCCGACTGCTCCCCCGGGAACACGGGGTAGACCAGGCCGAGCGGTGTGAGGGCGGCGTCGAGCTCGGCAAGGGTGACCCCGGGCTCGACCACGGCGACCTGATTGGCCGTGTCGATCTCCAGGATGGCCGACATCCGCTCGAAGGAGACGACGACGCCGCCGGCTACGGGCACCGACCCGCCCGACAGCCCGGTGCCCGAGCCACGGGCGGTCAGCGGAATGCCGAGTTCGCAGGCCACGGTCACGACCGCAGCCACTTCGGTGGTGGTGGCGGGGCGGACCACAGCCCCCGGCCGGACCGGGTCCAGGCCGAGCGCCTCGTCGTGGCAGAGGTCGTCGGGTACGGCGGCGCCCACGTCGACGTGGGCCACTCCACAGATGGCGGCCAGCCGGTCCCCGATCGTCGACTCCACCGTGCGCATACCTCCCCGGGCCTGTCTCGCCACGCCCGAAGGACACGCTAACCCGTGGTGCCGGGTCGGCCCGGGCGCTCGCGACAGCTCGCACTCCCGGGCGGTCCCCGCGAATGGGAGCCGGGAGGACGCTTCGGTAGGCTGGGAGCCGTGGCAACCAGGAACTGGACTCGCTCGTGACGCCGGGACTGCACGGTGGCCACCGCGTCGCAGTCACGCTGCACAACCTGGTGACCCAGTGGAACACCGGGCCGTTCGCCATCCTGACATTGGTCACCGTCCTGGTGGTGGGTGTCTGGTATGTGCAGTCGGCCTGGGCACTGTCGGCGAAGGGACGGACCTGGAGCCGCTGGCGCACGACGTCGTTCCTCACCGGACTGGTGATGATCGATCTGGCCCTGCAGTCGCCGGTGGCCACGTTCACGATGGGCTACTTCGAAGCCCACGTGGTCCAGCATCTCCTGCTGATGGTCACGGCACCGCCGCTGCTCGCCCTCGGTGCCCCCATGACCCTCGCCCTGCAGACGTCGAGCCGACCGGTCAAGGTCCGGCTGCTCAGGATCCTCAATTCCCAGGCGTTCCGCTGGTGGAGCCATCCGATCCCGTCCGCCGCCGTGTACTACGTCGGGATGTTCGCCTTCTTCCTGACGTCGGCGTTGGGCCTGGCCATGAGCCACATGTGGCTCATGGACCTCGTGAACCTGGCGTTCCTGATCGCCTCGATGCACTTCTGGTGGCCGATCGTCGGCATGGACTACATCCCGCACTGGCCGATGAGCCACGGAATGAAGATGGTGGCCCTTCTCATCGGTGTGCCCCTGGAGTCGTTCCTGGCGCTCGCCCTGATCATGTCGAGCCGGCCCGCGGCGTCGATGTACACCCTGGGTAGCACCCACTCCGGCGCCGCCATTCTCTGGATCGGCGCCGAGGCCTTCACCTTCCTGGCCCTGATCCCGATCTTCCTCCAGTGGCTGCGCGTCGAGGGGCGGCGCACCGTCCGGGTCGACGCCGAACTCGATGCGGCCTACGAGGCAGCCGGCACCACACTCACGCCCGTCGACTACTGACCCTCCGGCCGCCCGGTCAGGCGGAGGCGAAGGTGTAGGTGAAGGGCACCGTCTTCGGCACGTCGGTGAAGGCGCTCTTCCCCTTGATGGTGATGCCCACGATGACCGCCGAGGAGCCGACTTCGACGGTCATCGTCCCTTCAGCCGGGTAGGTCAGCACCTGTCCGGCCTGCTGCACGCCGCTGACCAGCGGAATGGCCGAGGAGGAGCTGGTCACCTGGACCCAGCACGGACCGGAGGTGGCGACCACCACATCGAATTTCGAGGTGGCCACCGTGTACGAGGCACCGGATGACGAGGTGCCGGTCGGCTGGACCGGGAACGCCTGACGGGGTGCCGGAGCCGCGGTGGGGGTCGAGGTGGATCCGCCGCCGGACGGAGACGCCGACCCGGCCGGCACGACCCGCAGGATGTGGGCGTTCGCCAGGACCTTGGGACGCACGGCCAGCAGCACTGACCCCACTGCGACGATCAGGACCAGGACGCCGACGATCCAGGTGAACGCCTTCAGCCACCCGGGCGCCTTCATGCGCCGACGACCCCGGGCCACCTGACGCCGCCCCTTGCGCAGGTCGGAGCGGGGCACCACCGGGAACGTGCCCGTCGGAGGCCCCGAGGTGACCTGGTAGCCGTAGTTCCCCGAGGCACCCGACGCCGAGGTGATCCGTCCGCCGACCTGCGGCACCTCGCCCGTCTCGGTGAACGCCCTCAGGTGGTCGGGCCCCGTGGTGACAGCTGCCACCACGCTGGTCACGGCGGGAGTCGCCCGTGTGGTCGTCATGTCGCCGAAGTTCCTCCGTTGGGCGACGAACCGGGTGCAGATCGTGTCTTCGTCGAGGCCGAGGAGCGTGGCATAGCGGCGAAGGGTGGAGATGGCGAGGACCTCGTCGGGCAGGGACTCCAGGTCGTCGTGCTCGAGCGCCTCGATCTGGGTGATCGGGCGGCCCAGGCGGTCGTGGACGGTCAGCAGGTCGAGGCCGCGCTCGGCCCTGGCCCTCCGTAGCTGCGTCCCGACCGACTCGGCGGACTCAGCTGGCAGCTGGTCCTGACCGTCGCCGCCCCGGCGCGTCGTTCCACCTCGGGGGCGGTTCACCTGGGGTCTCCTGACATGGTCCTGGGTGCAGCGTACTTGCCGGGGTGCCCGAATCGGCTGACGTGGAGCGGTCGACGTCGCCCGACGCGCCGCCGTGGGCCGCTGAGCCTTCCTTCGTAGTGGTCACCAGGGAGGACGAGGCGAGTGCCGGGACCAGGTCGCCGGTCAGGCCGGGCAGGCCCGGGGGTCCCAGGGCTGCAGTGGCGTGACCGCCGGAGTTGGCGCCTGGAACGGGGTATCCGATGAGGACGACGTCGTCGACGTCGTCGACGCAGACGCCGTGGTGGTGGTCGTCGCACCGGTGGCGGGAGTGGCCGTGGCCGGCGGACTGTCCACTGTGAACTGTGTGCCGGTCACGACCGTCACCTGGGCGCCGTCGGTGGTGGGTCCGAGGGCGGTGATGACGGATCCGGACATCGACTTGGCAACGGCCTGCGCCGCGGCCTGGTCGACGGCGGTCCTGTTGGCGAAGTACACCACCGTCTCTGCTTCCGTACCGACCGGGGTGGAGTCACCCACGCCGACCACGTGGTACCCGAGGGCCGTCAGGGCGTCGCCGGTGTCCGCGGCCTGGTCGGTGACGCCGGAACCGTTCAACACGGAGACGGTCACCGAGGAGGGAGCGGGAAGGGTGAGCCCGGTCTCGGTGTCCGTGTCGGGACCGATACCGAGGAACTTCTGGATGACCTGGTCGTCCTGGACGTTGGAGGGGAACTCGATGTCGCCGTAGGAACCGCCCTTGTAGACGTAGGAGCCGAATTGGTCGACCTGGACCGGGAGCGTCAGCTGTGGAGCCGAGTTTGGATCCACTCCGTGGAAGTCGAGGACCATGTTGACCATGTCCGAGGTGGAGAACCGCTTGTCCACCTCCAGCTGGGGTGCCACCGAGCTGATGAGCTGCCCGTCGGTGATGGGGTTCGACAGCCCGTTCTTCGACACGGCGGTGCCCAGCACGCGGAGGAATTCGTGGTCGCGGCGGATGCGTGCGAGGTCGCTCTGGTTCTCGAACGGCCAGTAGTTGGGGTCGGACGTGCTGACACCGGGAGGCTTGTACTGGAGGTGCCGGGCCCGGACGACCTGCAGCGCGTGGACCCCGTCGAGACTGATGCAGCCCGGTGTGAAGACCTGGAGTCCGGAGTAGGCGTCGAAGACCGGCTCGGGAAAGTACATCTTCACCCCGCCGAGAGCGTTGACCACGTTGGCGAAGGTGTCGAAATTGAGCACCACATAGTGCTGGATGGGGATCCCGAGGTTCTCGTTGATGGCGGACACCAGCTGGCTGGGACCCTCGTAGAGGGCGGCGTCGATCTTGTTCGCCCCGTCAGCGCGGGCATTGGGGACGAACAGGTCGCGCGGGATCGACAGGATGGACATGCTGCGCTTCGACGGGTCGAGGTGGAGGATCATCACCACGTCGCTGTTGACGCCGTTGACGCCGTCCGAGCACAGCCCGTAGGCGGCGTTCTGGACCGTGAGCGCGCAGCGGTCGGTCGACCCGACGAGCAGGATGTTCTCGGTGCCTGCGTCGGCACCGGCGCTCGGTACGTCGACGAGCCCCTTCACGTCGAGGCGGTGGATCTCCCCGTTGAGGTACCAGGCATAGCCGGCGGTGCCGGCGACCGCCACGACCACCAGGACGCCGACCACGCCGAGGACCCACCAGAGTCTGTGGTGCCGAGGCCGGACCTGACCATGTCGCCGGGGGCGCCGCCTGCCGCCGGAGCGCGCCACCTGTTCCCCGAGGGAGCGCAGGCCGTGCTCGTCGAACGTGGAAGGGCCGGTTGCACCGTCCTGACGACCGGTCCGGACCCGGGCTGGAACGGCCCCGGGATCCTCTGGACCGTGGGAAGTCATGACCCTCCACGTTAGTGACGCATGCCTCCGAATTGGTGGCAGCAGGTCGAAACCGCTGGTCAGAAGTGGTGTGGAGTCACTCAGGGCTGCTCTCGGGCGCCGTCGCGGTCACCTGGAAGTCCCCAGAGCGCAGGCGCAGCGTGTCGCGCCAGAAGCTGACGGTCCAGCTCGGCCAGTTGTTGGTGATCCTGCCCGCAGTGTCCTTGTACCAACTGGTGCAGTTACCGGCCCAGGCCGTCCGGCCCATCAGCCGCTGGGTGCGCCGGTCGTCACGCAGGTAGGCGCCGTCGCGCACCACGACGGCGGCACCGGCCGTGCCGGTCATGGTCCGTGTCTGGGCGGCCAGGGCCTGCAGCACCAGGTTCAGCTGCCGCTCCACCATGAAGAGGATCGAGTTGTGGCCGAGGTTGGTGTTGGGTCCGTAGAGCACGTAGCAGTTCGGGAACCCGGCCACGGCTGTACCGAGGTAGGCATGGGCCCCCTCACGCCAGGACGCGGCGAGCGTGCGGCCCCGGACGCCGACCACCTCGATGTGCGACAGGAACGCGGTGGTGACGAATCCCGTGCCCCAGATGAGGACGTCCGCGGGGTGGCGTGCACCGTCGGCGGTCACCACGGCATCGGGCTCGACGCGTGCGACAGGGGAGTCGACCACTGTGACGTCGGGGCGCAGCAGGGCCGGGTACCAGTCGTTGGAGATGAGGATCCGTTTGCAGCCCACCGGGTAGTCGGGCACCACGGCGTGCTCGGGGAGCCGGTCGTTGACGACGTCGTCCCGGATCCCGTTGCGGAACATGTCCTGGACCTTGCGGCCGGCCCAGCTGTCGCGACGGAAGGTGACCCAGCGCAGTTCGAGGGTCCAGTAGATCCACCAGCGGTACGCGGTCCGCAGCGGTCCGAAGCGACGCAGGGCCTGTCGGGTGGTCCTTTGGTACGGGTGGTCCTTCTTGGGCCCGACGTAGCTGGGGCTGCGCTGGAACACGGTGGTCGACGCCGCCGCGGCGGCCACCGGCGGGACGAATTGGATGGCGCTGGCCCCGGTTCCGACCACGGCGACCCGCTTGCCCTCCAGGTCGACGGAGTGGTTCCACCGGGCCGAGTGCCACGAGGGCCCGGCAAAACTGTCCACTCCTGCCACGTCGGGCACATGGGGGCGGTTGAGTTGACCGCAGGCGAACACGAGGGTGTCGGCCACGAGTGTCGCCGGACCGGCCGCGTCGACCAGATCGAGCCGCCACCTGCCGGTGGACTCGTCGAACCTGGCCGAGGTGACGGTGGTGCCGGTGCGGAGGTGCGGGGTGAGATTGTGGCGCCGGACGAGATCCTCGGCGTAGTCGAGGATCTCGGGCTGTTCGGCAAATCGCCGTGACCAGTCGGTCTTCGGTGCGAACGAGAAGGAGTAGAGGTGGGAGGGTACGTCGCAGGCCGCGCCCGGATAGACGTTGTCCCGCCAGGTGCCACCGACGCCGTCGGACTGCTCGAGGATGGTGAAGGACCGGACGCCGGCGCGGACCAGCTGGATGGCGGTGGCCAGCCCCGACAGGCCGCCGCCGACGATGGCGACCGCCGGGGTCGGGCGACCCTCGACCCGGGCCCGCCGGACCTCCCGTTCGAATGCTCTGTGCCCGATGTCCAGCGCCATGACTCCCCCTGCTTCCGCCTCCACCGGCGGGGGAGGCGCAAGACGACGATACCGGCGCCGAGAGGTGTCCGGCAGGGCGGAGCGCGAGCCCCTCGGGAGGACGATCTCGACCGACGACCCGGACCCGTGCGAGCGGGGTAAATACTCTAGACACATCAGGTGCCGGGTGTTACGTTGCCGCTAGTCACGAGGGGTCCGCGACTGCAGTCCGACCGAATTGTTCGAGTGCAACGACGAGAAAGAGGACGCCAGTGCCCGAGGGAATTGAGCCACTCGAGATCGAACCCGAGCACCTGGGGGTGCGTTCGGACGAGGAATTGCTGGCGGAGCTCGGGTACAAGCAGGAGCTGAACCGGTCCTGGTCCGGGTTCTCCAACTTCGCCATCTCGTTCTCGATCATCTCGATCCTGGCCGGCTGTTTCACAACGTTCTCCAGCGGGTGGAACGGCGGTGGCCCGGCCGCCATCGCCTGGGGCTGGCCGATCCTCGCCGCGCTGATCCTCTGCATCGGGCTGTGCCTGGCCGAGCTGGTGTCCGCCTACCCGACGTCTGGCGGCATCTACTGGTGGGCATCCAAGCTGGGCGGCCCGAAGGCCGGCTACTACACCGGCTGGCTCAACCTCATCGGCCTGCTGGCCATCGTGGCCTCGGTGGCCTACGGCTGCGCCACCTTCCTGGACCTGACACTGGGGTTCTTCTCGACCAGCTGGCACTCCGGGAGCCTCAACACCATCTTCCTGTTCTTCATCGGGATCCTGGTCATCGCCGCCGTCGTGAACATCTTCTCCAGCCACCTGCTGGCCATGGTCAACAACGTCTCGGTGTGGTGGCACGTCTTCGGCGCCGCCGCCGTCATCCTGATCCTGGTCTTCGTGCCCCATCACCATGCGAGTGCGTCGATGGTGTTCACCTCGACCGTCAACAACACCGGGTTCTTCAGTGGGAAGACCCACGGGCTCGGATTCCTCATCGTGGTCCTGCCGATCGGCGGCCTGCTGACCCAGTACACGATCACCGGGTACGACGCCTCGGCCCACCTGTCCGAGGAGACGCGCTCGGCCGCCGACACGGCGGCCAAGGGCATGTGGCGCTCGATCTTCTACTCGGCCATCGGCGGCTGGATCCTCCTCCTGGCGTTCCTCTTCGCCGTGCAGGACGAGGCCAAGGTCACGGCCGCGGGCGGCGGAGTGGCATCCATCTTCGCCCAGGCACTGACGTCCCGATGGGGTGCGACGGTGCTGCTGATCTCCACGCTCGGCCAGTTCTTCTGCACCATGGCGTGCATGACCAGCTGCTCCCGGATGCTCTTCGCATTCAGCCGTGACGGCGCCGTGCCCGGCCACAAGCAGTGGTCGCGGTTGAGCTCACGACGGGTGCCGGTCGGCGGCGTGATCCTGACAGCGGTCATCGGCATCATCCTGACGTCACCGGCTCTCATCCCGGTCGACATCGCCGGGGCCCCCGTGCCGATCGCGTTCTACGCAGTGGTGTCGATCGGCGTCATCGGCCTCTACTGGTGCTTCGCCATCCCGATCTGGCACCGCTGGCGTCTCGGCGAGAAGTTCAAAGCCGGCGGTTGGAGCGTCGGAGCCAAGTACAAGTGGCTGTGCGTCATCGCCCTCATCGATGTCGTCCTGTGCTCGATCATGGCGTTCATGCCGACGTCGAACCTCGGCGTGCCGTGGAGCAGCGGCTTCGGCCTGAAGTATGTCAATTACACGATCATCGTGGTCCCTGTGGCCATGATCGCCCTGTGGGTCTACTGGCACCTCTCCGTGAAGAAGTGGTTCACCGGCCCGCGCCAGACGATCAACGTGTCCGACGAGGAGCTCGCTCAGGGGATCTGACCCTCCGGCAACCGCTCCGGGCTCCGGGTGACGTCCGTACGCAACGGGCGCGGACGGGTCGGTCAGGTGATGCCGGTCTGCAGCGCGATCTTGATCCGGTCGGATCGGAAGATGTCCCGGGCGAACTCGACGGCCAGTCCGGCGGTGGTGAACGCCGTCCGGGTGATGAGCATGAGAGCCGAGCCCTGGTCCACCTGCAGCAGCTCGGCCTCGTCCGCCCGGGCGATGACCGGCTCGAGCGCCTCGACGGCCGAGGTGGGTCGTTGCCCGTAGGTGCGGGTCAGGAGACCGTAGAGCGAGCCGGACAGCCCGTAGTCGAGCAGGTCGGGGAAGGGACCGGTGGGAAAGAAGGAACGTTCGATGGCCAACGGCTCGCGTCGAGCGGTCCGCACGCGGACGATCTCGTGCACGGGCGTGCCGCGCTGGATCCCCAGCGCGCTCGCCACCTTGGCGTTGGACGGGACGGTGGTGGCGGACACCACCCGTGCGCCGGCCCGCAGGTTCGATCGGCGCATCTGCTCGGTGAAGCCGGCCATGCCCGTCAGGTCGCACTCGATGCGCGGCTCCCGGACGAACGTGCCGCCGAGTCTCCCCGTCTTGCGCTCGAGTGTCCCCTTCCCCTCGAGGGTGGCGAGCGCCTGACGCAGGGTCATCCGGCTGACGCCGAGGGACGCGGCGAAGACGTCCTCGCGCGGTAGGCGGTCGCCGGGCACCAGGTCACCCCTCCCGATGAGGTCGGTGAGCCACCTGGCGATGCTGGCGTGCACCGGCGTGCCGTCCGGGGTGGGGAACGAGGGCGCGCCGGCCAGCCAGTCGAGGGGGGTCTCCGCGCGCGTCACTGGGGCGATGCTACGGCAACCCCCGGAGCGCCGGAGGCCACTGATATTCTGTCTAGACCATGGGCGGACGCCCAGGGCCACAGACCAGGGTCCGTCGTCGCAACGGGCGGTCAAGGCGCACCAAGGGGGGTCATGGACGGTTCGCAGACGGAGGCACCGGCGGTAGGTCCGACGCTGTCCCGATCCCTCTGCGACGCCGTGGACGTCCTACGGGGCCGTCCCCTGGAGGTGACGGAGCTGGCCGGCGGGTTGACCAACCGGAACTTCAAGGTCGTCACGCCCGAGGGCGCTTACGTGGTGCGGATCTCCGGGCCCGGCAGCGGTGCACTCTCGATCGACCGGGACAACGAGTACCGGAACTCGGTCATCGCGGCACGGACGGGCGTCGGCGCCCCGGTGCACGCCTACGTGCCCACCGAGTCGGCGCTCGTCATCGGTTACATCGAGGGTCGTACGTTCACCGACCAGGACTTCGACGCCCCCGGGGTGATCGATCGGGTGGCGGCGTCCTGTCGCCGACTCCACGACGGGCCCCGCTTCGTCAACTCCTTCGACATGTTCGAGATCCAGGCCGGCTACCTGCAGATCGTCCTGGAGAGCGGGTACCGGTTGCCCGACGACTACCTGGAGCACGCCCCGGCGGTGGAGCGCATCCGGGAGGCGCTCACGGTCCGCGCGGTGCCGACCGTCGCCTGCAACAACGACCTCCTCGCAGGCAACTTCATCGATGACGGCGAGACCGTCCGACTGATCGACTACGAGTACGCCGGCAACAACGACGCCTGCTTCGAGCTCGGCAACATCTGGAGCGAGTGCCACCTGACCCAGTGGCAGCTCGAGCACCTGGTCACCACGTACTACGGCCGGTTCCTGGCGAACAAGGTGGCCCGGGCACGGCTGCTGGGTCTGATGGGGCAGTACGGGTGGACGTTGTGGGCCTCGATCCAGGAGGCGACGAGTGACATCGAGTTCGAGTTCTGGCCCTGGGGCATGGAGAAGTACGAGCGCGCCGTGGCCACGTTCCGCGGTGCTGAGCTCACCCGCCTCATCGACGACGTCCAACGGGCCGACTGACGGCACCGGACGGCCCACCGACAACAATCCCTCTGACGACAAGGACCCATGACATGAGTACGGACAACGGACTGCCCGATCGGGCGCAGGTGGTCATCATCGGCGGCGGCATCGTGGGTACCAGCGTCGCCTACCACCTGACCCGGATGGGGCGCACGGACGTGGTCCTGATCGAACAGGGCCAGCTGTCGTCGGGCACGACCTGGCACGCGGCCGGCCTGCTGGGGCAGCTGAGGGCGACGGAAGGTGGGACCCGGCTCGTGCAGTACTCGGCCCAGCTCTACAGCGACCTGGAGGCGGAAACGGGTCTCGCTACCGGATTCAAGCGGTGTGGGGGTGTGACCGTCGCCCGGACGGAGGACCGCATGGTGCAGCTGCGACGGACAGCGGCGACGGCCGAGGTCTACGACCTCGAGTGCGAGCTGATCAGCCCGGCTCGGGCCAAGGACCTCTACCCCGTACTGGAAACCGAGGGCCTGGTGGGCGCCATCTGGCTGCCCGGCGACGGGACCGCAAATCCGGTCGACGTCACGGCGTCGCTGGCCCGCGGCGCGCGGGACCGCGGCGCACGGGTCTTCGAGCGCACCCGGGTACTCGCCATCGGACAGGAGTCCGGCCGAGTGACCGGGGTCGTCACCGACAGGGGCACCATCGAGGCGGAGGTGGTGGTGAACTGTGCCGGCCAGTGGGCCAAGGCCGTCGGCGCCCTGGCCGGGGTCAACGTGCCCCTGCACTCGGCCGAACACTTCTACGTGGTGTCCGAACAGATCGAGGGGGTCCATCCCGATCTGCCCATCCTGCGGGACCCGGATGGCTACACCTACTTCAAGGAGGAGGTCGGCGGCCTCGTCATCGGGGGGTTCGAGCCCGAGGCCAAGCCCTGGGTGGCACCCGACCAGCTGCCGTACCCGTTCGAGTTCCAGCTCCTCGACGAGGACTGGGACCACTTCTCGATCATCATGGAGAGCGCGTTGGAGCGTATCCCCGCCCTCCATCACACGGGCATCCGGAAGTTCTACAACGGTCCCGAGAGCTTCACTCCCGACAACCAATTCATCGTGGGGGAGGCGCCTGAGCTCGCCAACTTCTTCGTCGGTGCAGGATTCAACTCGGTGGGCATCGCCTCGGCCGGTGGGGCCGGCCGTGCCCTGGCGGAGTGGATCGTGGAGGGTGAGCCGACCGTCGATCTGGTCGCTCAGGACATCCGTAGGTTCGCGCCGTTCAACGGGAACAACCAGTGGCTCCACGACCGGGTGGGCGAGATCCTGGGGCTCCACTACGGGGTCCCGTGGCCGAACCGGGAGCTCGTGACCTCCCGACCGTTCCGCAGGTCGCCGGTGTACCACCTACTGCAGGCGGCCGGTGCCCAATTCGGCTCCAAGATGGGCTGGGAGCGCGCCAATGTCTTCGCGCCGGCCGGCGCCGAGCCCGTGCTCGACTACACGTGGGACCGGCCCGACTGGCTGACGTGGTCGGCGGGCGAGCAGGAGCGGACCCGGACGTCGGCGACCCTGTTCGACGAGACCTCCTTCGGCAAGCTGCTCCTGACCGGCCGTGACGCCGAGCAGGTGCTCCAGCGTCTCTGCACCGCCGACGTGGGCGTGCCGGTGGGGCGCGCCGTCTACACCGGCATGCTGAACAGCCGGGGTGGCTACGAGGCCGATGTGACGGTCACGAGGCTGGCCACAGACCGCTACCTCCTGGTCACGGGTTCGGCCTCCGTGCTGCGAGACCTGTCCTGGATCCAGCGGCACACGGCCCCCGACGAGCACCTGGCCGTGGTGGACGTGTCCTCCGCCTACGCCGTCTACGGCGTGATGGGCCCGCGTTCGCGCGAGCTGCTGCTGCGGCTGACCCGTGCCGACCTGTCGGACGCGTCGTTCCCCTTCGGCTCGAGTCGGGAGATCGATCTCGGGCACGCCACGGTGCGGGCCACCCGGATCACCTATGTCGGTGAGCTGGGGTGGGAGCTCTACGTGCCGACCGAGTTCGCCGTGGGCGTCTTCGAGCTCCTCCTCGAGGCCGGCGCCGACCTGCCGCTCACCCAGGCCGGGTACTACGCGATCAATTCGCTGCGACTGGACAAGGGCTACCGCGCCTTCGGCGCCGACCTGACGCCCGACCACAACCCGGTGGAGGCGGGCCTGCGCTTCACCTGCAAGCTCGGCACCGACATCGACTTCGTGGGACGGGCCGCCGTCGAGCGGGCGGTGGTCGAAGGGCCCCGCCGCCGGCTCGTGTCCTTCCGACTGGAGGATCCGGACGCCATGATGTGGGGCGGCGAGCTGGTCCTCCGGGACGGCGTGGCCGCCGGCCAGGTGACCTCGGTGGCCTGGTCGGCCACGCTCGGCGTGTGCGTCGGTCTGGCGTACGTCTGGCGGCGCGACCGGGAGCCGGTGACGGCGGACCACCTGACGGAGGCTGTCTGGCACGTCAACGTGGGTGGACGCCTGCTGTCCGCCTCGGTGGGGCTCAAGGCACCCTACGACCCGGCCAACGAGCGCATCCGCTCGTGAGCGGCGGGCGGTCAGTGGCTTGCCCCGGCCGCCCGGCCTCACCAGACTCGACGATGTGACGGCTACGCCGACCGACCCCTCCGACGCCGTGCCCGACCCGACGCCCGAGGGCTCCTCGCCCTCGAGGCTGGCCCGGGCCAGGGCGGCATTCGCGCGCAGTCTGCGGACCTTGCTGGCGCCTGACGGGTTGCCCGCCGGGGCATCGGCCGAGCTGGAGTCCGCCCTCGGGGACATCGGCCGTGAGGCCCTCGCCCCCGGGCCCGGGCGGCTGCGCCGGATCCGGGGCGAGGTGGCGGCCGCCCCACCCCGGCTCCTCGACTGGATGTCGACCCAGGTGATCGAGCACCCGGCCGTGGTCTACGACGTCGCGGGGGTGGAGGAGCTGTCGTCCCGTCAGACGAAGTCGATCCAGGCGGCGGTCGGTGCCCTGCAATTGGCGCTGGTGGGCGCGGCCTCGGCATCGACGCTCGAGGGCGGTCCCGTCATCGCCCTCGCCATCGACGGCGTCGTCGGACAGGTGGCGGCCGTCGTCCACGGCGTCTGCGACTGGTACACGACAGGGTCGTATCTGGTGCGTCGGCTCGACGGGCTCGGCCTCCGGGCCGACGCGGGGGAGATCCGCCGTCTGACCAATGCCGCGCTCATGTCGAAGGGCAAGGCTGTCGACGAGCGGATGCTGGCCCGGTCGACCGAGCTCCGCCTGATCCGCCGGTGGTCGGGCAACGGGCTGGTCGACGCACTGCCGTTCGGTTCGTCGCTGGGCAAGGCCTCCGTCAAGGCGGCCGGGCGGATCGACCTCTCCGACCTGGAGCGCCTGGTGGCCGTGCTGCGCGCCGACGAACTCCCCCCGGGCCGGTAGGAGAGGGGAGTTCAGAGCACCTTGGCCAGGAACGACCGGGTGCGCTCGTGCTGCGGGTCGGTCAGCACCTGGGTCGGATCGCCCTGCTCGACGACCACTCCGCCGTCCATGAACACGACGGTGTCGCCCACCTCGCGTGCGAAGCCCATCTCGTGGGTCACCACGATCATGGTCATGCCCTCGTTGGCCAGGTCGCGCATGACGTCGAGGACGTCGCCCACCAGCTCCGGATCGAGGGCCGACGTCGGCTCGTCGAAGAGCATGAGCTTCGGGTCCATGGCCAACGCCCGGGCGATGGCGACCCGTTGCTGCTGGCCACCGGACAGCTGGTTCGGGTAGCTGTCGACCTTGTCGGCCAATCCCACACGGGCGAGCAGGTCGCGGGCCCGCTCCCTGGACGCTCCGGAGGCGGCCCTTCGCACCCACACCGGCCCGGAGGTCACGTTGTCGAGCACGGACATGTGGGGGAAGAGGTTGAACCGCTGGAAGACCATGCCGATCTCGGCGCGCTTGGCGCAGACCTCACGGTCCTTGAGCTCATGGAGGCGGTTGCCGACCTCGCGATAACCGACGAGCTCGCCGTCGACGCAGAGCTCGCCCCCGTCGATCTTCTCCAGGTGGTTGATGCACCGCAGGAACGTGCTCTTGCCGGATCCAGAAGGGCCGATGAGGCAGAGCACTTCGCCCCGGCCGACGGTGATGTCGATGCCCTTGAGCACCTCGAGGCGGCCGTACGCCTTGTGGACCGCGCGCGCCTCCACCATGGGCCGTGTGTCTGCCGGGACCGTCACATCACTCCCTCGTGGTGGATCGGGACGGCGCTGGCGAGGGTCGGAACGGGAACGGCGGGCTGGCGACGGAGCGCCTGACGGAGCCGCTGGAGGGGTGTGGGCGGGAGCTGCCTGGCGGAGCCCCGGGCGTAGTACCGCTCCACGTAGTACTGGCCGATCGTCATGATCGAGGTGAAGAACAGATACCAGAGGCTGGCCACCATGAGGAGGGGCACCACCTGGTAGGTGGTGGAGGCGATGCTCTGGGTCGCCTGGAAGAGGTCGACGACGGCGATGGTGGAGACGAGTGACGTGGTCTTGAGCATCGAGATCGTCTCGTTGCCTGTGGGGGGGATGATGACCCGCATGGCCTGGGGGAGGATGATCCTGCGGAGCATCTGGCGCTTGGACATTCCGAGGCTGGCGGCAGCCTCGGACTGGCCCTCGTCGACCGAGATGATGCCGGCCCGGACGATCTCGGCCATGTACGCACCCTCGTTGAAGCTGAGTCCGAGCGCCCCGGCGACGAACGTCGTGATGAGCGTGTTGGAGTTGAAGGTCAGCAGCGCCGGCCCGAACGGCACCCCCAGGGTCAGGTGCTGGTAGAGGTAGGCGATCCCGAGGTACCAGAAGAAGAGCTGGACCAGGACGGGTGTGCCCCGGAAGAACCAGATGTACACCCAGGCCGCTCCCGACAGCAGGCGGCTGGGCGACAGGCGCATGACGGCGAGCAAGATGCCGATGAGGACGCCCGCCACCATGGCGATCACGGTGAGCTCCAGGGTCACCGTGATGCCCCGCAGTACGGGGGCCACGAACAGGTAGTGGCCGACCACGCCCCACTGGAAGCGGCCCTCGCGGACCCCTCCGCGGACCACGTGGGAGAAGAGCAGGCTGTTCACCAGCATCGCCAAGAGGACGAGGATGACCACGCTGGCCACCCAGCGCCACGGGTGGCGCACGGGGACGATCGTCATGGTCGACGGACCCCGACCCGCGCCACCGTCAGCCGGTGGAGCGGGGCCGGTGGCGTCCGTCATCGATCAGCCGCGTCGAGCGCCGCGGCCTCAGCTGGTGGCGCCGTTGATGGTGGCCGTGGTGACGGCGCCGGACTGCACACCCCACTTGACCAGGATCTGGTGGTAGACGCCGTTGGAGATCAGCAGGTTGACGGCTGCGGCCACGGGGGCGGCCATGCCGTTCCCCTTGGGGAGCGCGAGGCCGTACGGGGCCGGCGCGTAGGCGGTGCCGCTGAGCTGGAACACTCCGTTCGAGGTGGCGACGATGTACGCGGCCACCGGCGAGTCGGCGAACCCGGCGTCGGCCCGTCCGCTCGAGACCGCCACGTTGGCGTCGGTCTGGGTGCCGAATACCAGGACATTGGCCTTCGGCTTGCCGGAGGCTACGCACTTGGCTGCCTGGGTCTTGGCGTCCGCCTCCTCGGTCGTGCCGCTCTCGACGGCGATCGAGTGCCCGCAGATGACGCTGATGTCGTTGAAGACCAGCGAGCTGCCCGTCTTGACGTAGAACGACTCACCGGCGCTGAAGTAGGTGACGAAGTCGACGACCTTCTGGCGGGCCAGCGTGTCGGTGAAGGAGGAGGCGCCCATGCCGTACTTGCCGGCGACGATGCCCGGGATGATGGTGTCGAAGGTGACGTTCACCAGCTTCGCCTTGAGGCCCAGGGTCTGCGTGATGGCGTTGGTGAGGTCGGCATCCATGCCCACGATGGTGCTGCCGTCGGGGGCGATGAACTCGTTGGGCGGATACGTGGCGTCCATGGCCACCGTCAGACTGCCCGCCGACTTGACCGAGGCCGGGACGGTCGCGGCAATGGCGGCGTTGGCCGGTTGGGTCGGGATCACCGTGGTCGGGATGGGCGGCGCCGTGGTCGTCGTCGTGGACGCCGGAGCCGCGGTGGTCGTCGAGCTGCTCGAATTGCTGGAGCACGCGGTGGCGACCAGCGCCAGTGTGCCGAGTGCGACGGCCACCGCCGTCTTCTTCATGCCTCGGGTCGTCGATCGCACCGGTGAACCTCCACGTTCGTCCTGGTTGGGCGGCCCAAGTGTGCCACGGCCGGAGAACCCGGGGCCAACGTGGGCTGCAGACGCGGAACCACCGGCCGTGGTGATGACCGGCCGGTGGTTCGCAAGGTCTTGTCGGTTCCGCGTCAGGCGGACACCGGTTCGGGTTCCGGAGCCGACCCTTCGACCTGTGGCGGGCTGCCGGAGGTCCCGCCTCCACCCGGCCCCTCGACGTCGCGGTAGTGGTTGCGCCAGATGAGCCTGTACACCCGGGTCCACCGGGGGATCGACCGCAACCCCGGGATGAAGGGGACCAGGGCCAGCAGGATCGTCAGACCGATCATGATGGCGAACACCTGGAAGTCCCCGTTGGTCGAGTTGTTGGCCGGGGGCACCTGGTACCAGAGGGTGTAGAGCCACAGCCACGCCTGACCCGGCCACTGGCCCGTCTCGTTCATCATCCCCCACTGGTCGCCGGCCAAGTGGTCCTTCGTGGCCAGGCTGGCCAGGTACTGGCCGTCGGCGATGAAGAGGAGCGGCTTGGTGTAGTCGGTCCCGTAGAACTGCCGGGAGGCCAGCAGGGCCCCGTCGAGCGCACCGCTCCGGGCCATGGAGGTCAGGGCCGTCACGATGGTGCCGACCGGGCCGTAGTCACCGGCCGGTACGGTCAGCTTGCCGTCCGTGAACGTGGCGTTGGCCACGGCCTTCTCGTAGGCCGCCGTCCAGGCCGCCTGCTGGGTGGACGAGGCCGCACGGTACTCGGCCACCGCCGCCTGGACCTCGGGATCGTTCGGCAGCGTGCTGAGCGGCGCGAGGACGAAGTCGTTGGCGGTGTCGATCGGGTGGTGGACGCCCAGCCAGTGCTCAGGGGTGATGAAGCCGATCGACTGGGCGGTTCCGTTCTCGTTGTACGGAGGCCCGTAGCCGGCGGTGCCGCTGGTGCCGTCGAGCTCGGTGATGGCCGTCTGGGCGAAGTCGACCGGGTTGGCGGTCGACCACGACCGGACCGTCACCGGCTTGTCGTCCGGCGAGCCGAACACCACGGCCAGCCCCGTGACCAGGATCGCCACCACGACGAGGGCGATCAGGAATTCTTTGACAATGTCGTAGCGCTCGTAGCGGCCCTTCCAGGCGACGGCGTCCCGGTCCTGGACGAACTTCTTGGGCTTCTTGTGGGTGTCGGCACTCATGCCTGCACCTCCGATGCGGCGGCCCCCGGCTCGACGCCCGGGGTCTCGTTCTTGGCCGCGAAGGGTGTCACCACGCCCCGCAGGCGGACCATCAGGACGTGGAGCCCGACCAGGGCGACCACGCAGAGCGGCAGGAGCACGATGTGCCACATGATCATCTGGCCGAAGTTGGTCACGTTGAAGATCGCGCCCGCCCCGGTCGAGTTGATGCCGTCCTTGGCCTGGGTGCTGATCCACTGGGAGTCGAAGTTCTGCTGGGACAGGTAGCCGGTGAACGCCGCCCCGACCGAGACCAGGAACACGACCACACCGGAGATCCACGTCGCCTTGCGCTTACCGCGCCAGGCGGCCATGAAGAACTTGCCCCACAGGTGGACGACCATGGCGAACATGAAGATCTCGACGGACCACAGGTGCAGTGAGTTGACGAAGAGGCCCGTCGACGACACGTGCCACCAGTTGGGGCCGAAGATGGCGAGGACGAACCCGGTGGCGATCACCACGCAGAGGGCGGAGATGGTGACCACGCCGAACACGTAGATCCAGGAGGCCACGTAGGCCGGTTGGCGGTCGGGCAGCATGCGCTGCGGTGGCAGGGCTTCGACGGCAGCCGTCCGGATCTTGGCCGTCCACTGGTCGGCGTCCTCCGGTCGGTCGGCGGCCTTGTCGAGGTCGGCTTGGTCGGGCCGTGGGGCCTTCGGGTCGGCGATGGTCATCGGTCCCCTTCCTTGCTCTTGTGCGTCTTGAAGGGGATCAGGATGGCGGCGAAGAACACGACGACCATCAGGATGATGACGATCAGGTTCCCGTAGGACATCTGGATGAAGCCCCAGTGGATGTAGTTGCCTGGCTTGTTCAGATCGATCAGGGCTCCGAACAACGTGGTGAACACGAGTGCGATGGCTGGCATGGGTTGACCTCCTGGTTCGGAGGCTACGGAGTCAGGGATGTGTCACACAGGGCCGAAAGTCCCTAGTAGGCCGTCCCGGAAGTCACGTCGGATCCTGTAGGGGTGCAATCGGGGCTGCGACACACCCGGTGGGTAGGTTGGACCGATGACGTACCCGGGACCGCAGGCATTGGGCAGGAGCGTGGTGGTGGGCCCCGGTGCGCCACCGCCGGACGCTTGGGCAGACGCCCTTCGTGTCGTCGTGGGACCCGAGGCGCTGGCTTCGCCGTCGGCGGTCGTCGCCATCCTCCACGAGGCCTGGTCCGACCGGCGTCCCGTGGTCGTGGAGCTCGCCGTCGACCCGGAGGACCTGCGGGCGCCCGAGCGGTACGTCGGGCCGGTCCACGCGCTCGAACCCGGCTTCACCTTCTGGCGCGAGCGCCTCCAGTTCCTGGTGTGGGCCAACACGTACGACGCCCGGGACGGCCAGCCGGTCTGGTGGCACGGACGCAAACTGGCGCGCCGACTTGCCGACGAGGGGGTCGTGGAGGAGGGGCCGGCCGACGTGTCCCGCCTCGACGGCACCCCACTCTGGGTGGACGGCGGTCCGCCGGACCCGCCGGAGCCGGGCGACGGCACGGCCGTGGTGCACCGCTGGACGGCGGAGGCCGGTCGCCTCACCCCGTCGACGCGACTGTCCCCCGACGCCGACCTGGCGCCCGACCAGTTGGCTGCCGTCGATCACGCGGCCGGCCCGGCCCGGGTCATCGCCCCGGCAGGCTCCGGCAAGACGCGCGTGCTGACCGAGCGGCTGCGGCTCCTCGTGCGGCGTGGCACCTTCCCTGGTGCCGTCACCGCGCTCGCCTACAACACGCGGGCGGCCGAGGAGCTCCGCGGACGTGCATCGGACGTGCTCGTGCCGGACGGACCTCACGTCCGGACGCTCAACAGCCTCGCCCTGTGGGTCTGCAACGCCTCCGGCCCCTCCGGCCGGCTCCGGGTGCTCGATGAGGCGGCCGTGCGCGACCTGGTCGGCGAGCTGTTCGAGGTCAAGCGGCAGGTCAACACGGACACCACCGCGCCGTTCCTGGCCGCGCTCTCACTCGTGCGACTCGGCCTGGTGTCCCCGGCCGCCGCCGAGGAGGCCTATCCGGACGCCTCGGGGTTGGCCGAGGGATTCGACGGATTCCGCACGACCCTGGCCGAGCGCGGCCAGGTCGACTTCGACGAGCAGATCTACCGGGCCATCGAGATCCTCGTCACCGACCCGGTGGCCAGGGCGGCGGCACAGGTGCGCTGTCGGCGGATGCTGGTGGACGAGTTCCAGGACCTGACGCCGGCCCATCTCCTCCTGATCCGGCTGCTGGTCGCCCCGGGCTTCGACTGCTTCGGCGTGGGTGACGACGACCAGGTCATCTACGGCTACTCCGGCGCCACCCCGGAGTTCCTGATCGACTTCGCGTCGTACTTCCCGGGGGCGGCGGACCACCCGCTCGAGGTGAACTACCGCTGCCCGCCCGCCGTGGTCGACGCCGCCCGCCACCTCCTCTCCTACAACCACGACCGGGTGGCGAAGACGATCCGGAGTCCGGAGGGGCGGACCGATCCGGCACCGGGGAGGTCCGGCCTGCTGGCGGGTTCCGGTGCCGTGGTGGTGGAGCGGGCGGCGACGGACGCGCTGGCCGGGCGGGCCGTCGAGGTGATCGACGCCTGGCGGGCTGACGGGGTCGAACCCGGTGACATCGCCGTTCTCGCCCGGGTCAACTCGGCCCTGCTGCCGGTGCAGGTGGCCTGCCTCGAGTCCGACGTGCCGTGCACCACCCCGCTGACGACCCAGGTCCTGTCCCGCACCGGGATCCGCACCGCCTTCGCGTACCTCCGGATAGGGACCGATCCGGAGGCGATCCGCCGCGAGGACGTGCGCGACACCGTGCGTCGACCGTCGAGGGGGATCGCTCCCATGGTGGTGGACATGATGACCAAGCAGCGGACCACCTCGGTGAGCGACATCCGCCGCCTCGCGTCGCGCCTGTCCGGCCGTGACGTTCCCAAGCTGCTCTCCTACGCCGACGACCTGGAGGTGGTGGCCGCCGCCACGTCCCGATCGACCGCCGAGGCCTTGGAGGCCATCCGGATCGGCATCGGCCTCGATGCCACCCTCGATACGCTCGACGCGTCCCGGGCCGGGGCCGACCGCTCCACCCATGCCGACGACCTGGCGGCCCTGGAGTCGGTGGCGCCCTTCCATCCGGACGCCGCCACCTTCGCCCACTGGCTGCGGGAGGTACTGAGCCGTCCTGCGGCAGCCGGCCCCGGTGTCGAACTCTCGACGGTGCACCGGATCAAGGGCAAGGAGTGGGGTCACGTCCTGGTGGTGGGCGCCTCGTCCGGCCTCTTCCCGCACCGGCTCAGCGACGACGTGGAAGGTGAGCGCAGGGTCTTCCACGTGGCGCTGACCAGGGCCGGGACCCAGGTGGTGGTCCTGGCCGACCGCGAGGGCCCGTCAGCCTTCCTCGGCGAACTGGACGGCACCACGCCCCACGTCGCGCCGAAACCGCTCGCGGCCGCACCACCGGACCCGCGTGCCGGTGGGAGGGAGCGACGGCGTGCGGCAACTCCGGGTCCGTCGGCCGCCGGGACCGGAGGCCCGGAGGAGGCGGCACTGCGGTCGTGGCGGTCGTCGGTCGCCCGCAAGGATGGGATGCCCGCCTACGTCGTGCTCAACGACAAGGAGCTGGTGGGCATCGCCGAGCGGAATCCGGCGACCCTGGCCGAACTCGGCCGGTGCCGCGGTATGGGCCCGATCCGCCTCGAGCGTTGGGGCGACGAGATCCTGGCCGTTCTCGAGGGCGCGTCGGCACCGACCGCGGACGATTGACCTGGGCCACACCGTGTCCGGGGCGATCGGGAGGGCTCCGACCTACTCTGGCGTCAGGCCGCTGACTGCCGGCTCGTCCCACGCCCTGAGGAGACCCCATGGAACTCGGCATCCACTTCGCCAACTTCACCCTGCCGGGCGGCCCCGGCGCCATCGGTCCGATCCTGTCCGACACGGCCCGTGCGGCCGAGGAGGCGGGGTGCTCGACCTTCACGCTCATGGACCACTACTTCCAGATGGAGGAGTTCGCCGACCGTCGTGAGCCGATGCTCGAGGGCTACACGGCCCTCGGCTTCCTGGCGGGGCGCACCGAGCGGTTGCGACTGGGCCTGATGGTGACGGGCGTCACCTACCGGCACCCGGGCCTCCTGGCCAACATCGTCACCACGTTGGACGTCGTGTCCCAGGGACGGGCCCAGCTCGGGATCGGCGCCGCCTGGTACGAGCGGGAGCACCTCGCGTACGGGGTGCCCTTCCCCCCGCTGTCCGAGCGCTTCGAGCGGCTCGAGGAGACGCTGCAGATCTGCCACCAGATGTGGAGTGACGACGACGGCCCGTACGGCGGCACCTACTACCAGCTGGCCGAGACCGTCTGCTCGCCGAAGCCGGTGAGCACCCCCCGCCCCCCGATCCTGATCGGGGGGAGCGGTGAGCGGAAGACGCTCCGACTCGTCGCCCGCTATGCGGACGCCTGCAACCTCTTCGCCACCGAACCGGCCGAGGTGGCCCACAAGATCGAGGTACTGGAACGCCACTGCGTCGACGAGGACCGCGACCCCGCCGCCATCCAGAAGACGATCCTGGCCATGGTGGACCCGTTGACCGACACCGACGCCTTCCTGTCGTCGATGGAGGACTATGCGGCGTTGGGCGTCGACCTAGTTGAGGTCATGCCACTGGTCGAGGACCCGGCCACCTGGGCCGGGCGCCTCGGCGAGCGCGTCGTACCCCGGCTGGCTGAACTCGGGTCCTGACCGCCGGCGACCTCAGCCGGCCTTCTTCGCCGGTGCCTTGCGGGCCGTGGCCTTCTTGGCCGTGGCCTTCTTCGCCGTCACCTTCTTCGCCGGTGCCTTGCGGGCGACGGCCTTCTTGGCGGGCGCCTTGGCTGCGGGCGTGCGCTTCGCTGCGGCCCTCTTGGCCGGGACGCGTGACCGTGCCGACTTCTTGGCGGCACCCACCCGGCGGCGTGTGCGCCGCGTGGCGTCCCGTCCGGCCTCGGCGGCACGGTCCGTCTGCTCGTTGACAGCCTTCATCACGTCGGACACCAACTTGCGCTGACTCCTCAGCACCCGCTCGGCCACGTCGAACACGTCGTCGACCATCCGCTCGAGGTCCTGCGAGACGGGCGGCACCAGGCGGTCCGCCTCACGCGTGATCCCCTTGGCCAGTTGGTGGCTGGCCTGGAGCAGCTCCTTCTCGGCCCGTTCGATCGCCCGTTCGATCCGTGTCCTGGTCTCCCTGGCCTCGGCCATGTGCATCGCCTCCTTGGTCGTTGCGGCGTGCCCGCCGTCACCTGGAGCCATGGTGACCCTGCCCTCGATGTCTGACGAGGGGCGAACGTCCCAACTTGCGCGGCCGGCGTTGCTCAGACGGGTACGGGCGAGAAGCGCAGGGGCAGGCGCGCCGGCCCCCAGATGCCGAATGTGGCGGGTTTCCACTCGACGTGTCCGTCGACCCCCAGGTCCGGCATGCGCCGGGACAGGAGCACCAGTGCCTCCTGGAGCTCGGCGCGCGCCAAGGCGGCGCCCATGCAGTGGTGGATCCCGGACCCGAAGGTCATCTGCTGGGTCGTCCGCTCCCGGGTGATGTCGAAGGTGCCGGGCTCCTCATAGGTGCCCGGGTCGCGGTTGGCCCCGGCGAGTGACACCGACACGAGCGTGCCCTTGGGGAAGAGCACGTCACGGAAGACGACGTCCTCGGGGGTGACGCGTATCGTCCCCCTGACGGCGCCGAGGTAGCGCATCGCCTCCTCCACGGCCCGCTGGGCGAGTTCGGGCCGCTCCCGCAGCAGAGCCCACTGGTCGGGGTACTCGGCGAAGAGGGCGAGGGCGCACGCCAGCTGGTTACGGGTCGTGTCGGTCCCGGCCATCAGCACGGCGACGGCCAGGGCGACCAGCTCCTCGTTGGACAGGCGGTCGCCGGCCTCCTCGATGGCGATCAGCACGCTGAGCAGGTCGTCGCCCGGTGTCGTTCGGCGGGCGGCGATCAGGTCGGCGAGGTACGACTCGAGCGAGGCGTTGGCCGCCTCGATGAGCGGCAGGTCCTCGGCGAGGTTCTGGTTGAAGATGCGGAAGATGTCGGTGGCCCATGCCGAGAACTGGCGCCAGTCCTCCTTGGGGGCACCCAGCAGCTCACAGATGATCGGGATCGGATAGGGCTCGCACACGTCACGCACGAGCTCGCAGTGCCCGGAATCGCCGAACGCGTCGACCAGGCCGCCGACCACCTCGCGCATGAACGGTCGCAGGCGGTCGGCCGCCGCCGGGGTGAACGCCGGAGCAACCAGGCGGCGCAGGCGGGCGTGGTCCTCGCCCTCCATGGCCAGGATCGACGGCCGCCCCCGGTCTTCGACGGGCTCCATGCCGTTCATCTGGCGGAGCAGCGAGAGCGCATTGTGGAACCGGCGGTCGCGCAGGAGGGACACGCAGTCCTCCTGGCGGCTCACGGTGAACCCCATCGGGGTCCGGGCCAGCCAGTGCCGCTCGCGGGCCTCGGCGATGACAGCGAGCGACTCCTCGCGACCCATGCCGGCAGTGTCGACCATGGGTAGGTCGAGCTCGTACGCAGACGTCACCATTGGGGCACTCTCCGTCGGGGAAGGGACCCGACCAAGTTATCCCGGTCGCCGCAAGCGGGGCATCGCTAGGGTGCGGCAATGGATGCCCTCGCTGCCGCAACTGCCATCGGACCTCCGCTCGGGACGGTGGGTGCCGCCTTCTACTTCTCGCCGGAGGCGACGGCGCGGGCCGAGGGGATCGGTCTGGACGTGGTCAGCCTCTACGCGGCCGGACGGGGGCCGTGCTCGGTGCGTGCTCGCCGGCCGAGGTCGACGAGGCCTTCTTCTTCTTCAAGTCCGGGCTGATCGCCGGGGTGGTCGAGGCGGCCCGGACGAAGGCCGACCAGGGGGACATCCTCGCCGCGCACCTCGGGTCCGCCGACGACTTCGCCGATGCGACCTACGGATCGGTCGATCCCGCCGTGCTCGCGGCATTCGACGACGCGTCGTCCCTCGTGGTCGAGGCCCTGCCCACGGGGCAATGGCCCCTGGTCGACGGCTACCGGGCCCAGCCGGTGCCGGTGCGGCCCACCGCTTCCGCCTACCGGGGCGCGGTGCTCCTGCGTGAGCTACGGGGCGGTGTCCACCGACATGCGGTCGAGGCGGTCGGACTGAGCGCGGCCGTAGCGTGCCAGTTCGACCGGGGGGACGACTACTACCGGCTCCACGGCTTCGGCGACGCAGACCGCGTGCCCGAGACCCGGGCCACCCTGGCGGCGCGGGTGCAGGCCGAGGAGGCCACCGACGCAGCCGTGGCCGAGCTGCTGTCGGTGCTCGACACGACGCAACTGGAGAACCTGGTGACCGGGGCCGAGCTGCTGGCGTCCAGCGGTCCCGGGGTCGTCCTGCCCGGCAACTGAGCCGACGGCGGGGTCGGGTGCCTACCCGACACCGGGGACGGCCACGAAGTTGTCGGAGGAGGGCACGACCTCACCCGACCAGCGGTAGGCCACGAGCGGGCGGCCCTGGTCGCGCACGGCGCTGTAGTCGACACACACTGCGTGCCGGCCGGCCGGTTGCGGTGTGCCCGTGAACCAATAATGGCCGAAGAAGACGGGCACCGGGTCGGAGTACCGGACGTCGTCGACACGGTCGACGGGCACGTCGGGCAGGCCGGGGTGCGCCAGACCGTCGAGCGTCCGTGAGCCGGGGGGCACCACGGCCAGGTCGCGCAATGACGTCGCCGACTCGTCCCACCACCGGACGCGGGTCGCCCACCTCGGGGTGCCTTCGGGGTCGACGAAGGCGAGGTCGTCGCCGAGCCGAACCTCTGGGCCTTTCAAGACGATCTCCACGGCGGTGAAGGTTTCGGTGCCCGGGGTGTTGGCCTCGAGCAGGAAGTCGTCACTGAGCGCCGTGCCCGGCGTCACCCACTTGTCGAGTACCGCCAGCGACGATGTGTGCCAGCAGGCGTGGGCCACCCGCAAGCCTCCGAGGTCGAGCCACAGGGGCAGGGTCCGGAACCACTCGAGGGTGGAGGCGTGGAGGGCCGAACCCTCACCGAATTGGTCGAGGAAGGCCTGGTGCTGGCGCCGGTTGTGGGGGCCGCGCCGACCCTGGTGGGTCCGGAGGTAGTCGCCGGGCCGCCCGGGGTGGACCGTGGCCCAGGACACGGCGTTGAACTCGTGGTTGCCCATGACCACCTGCGCCGACCCGGCCTCGTGCATGGCCCGGACCAGCTCCACCACCCGCACCTGGCCGGCCCCCCGGTCGATCAGGTCGCCGACGAAGACCGCCTGATGGCCGGCGAGCCGGTAGGCGCCGTCGACCTCGGCGTACCCCAGCGCGGCCAGCAGACCCTCGAGCTTGTCGGAACTCCCGTGGACGTCACCGATGATGTCGTATGCGGTCACGCGCGCTGCCTCCTCTCCGGCGGTCGGTCGCCCGGATGCGTCATACGGGGGACGTGTGGTCAGGCGGTTCGCCGGAACCACGGCGTGGTCGGGATCCACACGCCTGATCACTGCCAGTCTACGGGGGTGGTCCCGCAGCCGGACAGCGTGACGACGACCTTCGGTCGCCCGCGGTGTCGACCCTCGGAACCGGGCGATGACACGATCTCCGACACGGCGGCTGACGAACGGGGCGTGGGCCGGTCCGCGAGCGGCCGCCAGGCGACCGGCCAGGACGCTGCGCCGGGGATCCACGGACCCCACGGCGGCCAGCGCCGCCTCGTGTACCGCTGCATCGTAGGTCAGGCGGGGACGCCCTCGATGAATTGGTCTGACGCCGACAGGTCCTCGAACTCCTCGTTGACCTGGCGGTCGTGCTCCTGCTGATCGCGGAGAGCGGCCGAGCGCCGCCACCGGCCCACCAGCAGGAAGATCGTCGGGATGAACAGGAGCTCGCCGACCACGCAGATCAGCCACCACCGCTGCCACTCCTTCGGGGCGGCAGCCCGGGCGTTCAGCACGTCGCGACCGTGCGTCGAGAGGAACTCCCGGTCCGCCTTCGGGATGTGGGATGCGGCGATGAGATCGGCCGCGGCCACGGCGAACGGCACCCCACGCGCGGCATGGATCTGAGCGATGGCGGCCACCTCCGCCTTGCGGTTGGACGGATCGGCCTGCAGCTCGGCCAGGGTGGCAGGCTGGACGACCTTCAAGGTGGCGATCTGAGTCGAGTACCTGGCCTGCAGGGCCGCGGCCTGGGGCCCGTAGTCGGCGACGGGGGTCGCCGAGGGCACCACGAAGGGCACCACGAGGAAGGCACCCGCGGCGACGACGCGCAGGACCCAGCCCCAGATGGCGAGCCCGGTGGCCACGAGCGCCGGGTTCCGCCGCTCGAGGGTCTCGGTGTAGGCGGCCATCCACGGGGCGTAGGCGACACCGCGGGCGGCCGACATGATCATGATGACGACGACGAACGTCGCATAGGTGGTGTGGGGACGGGTGGCGAGCGCGGCGAAGACGAGGCCCATCCCGACTGCCACGATGCTCCCGGCCAGCATGAAGGGCTTCCTGACCCGGAGCTTGTCGGAGATGATGCCCACGCCGACCACGGCCACGGCGTCGGCCGACCAGAACCAGTTGCCCAACCCGTTGGCCTCCGACTGACTGAAGCCGAAGACGGACACGAAGTAGATGACGAAGAATCCCACGGCGGATAGGTAGATCAGGAGGAACAGGCTCACACCTATCGACGGGATCACCGTGTCCCAGCCGACCATCTGGCGGAACGGGCGCTTCATGGCGTTCTCCACCTGGAGGCCGCGGGCCCTGACCTCAGCCAGCACGCGCTCCCGCAGCGACGTGATGAGCTGGTCCCGCAGGCTCGGGGCGAGTTCGCGGAGGAACAGCAGGGCCAGGAGGAAGACGACCAGCCCGACGGCACCGGCCACCCGGAACTGGAACTGCCAGTCGTGGGAATCCACCGTCTGGGAGGCGACCAGGGACACCGTCAGGCTCCCGAGGACGGGACCCAGCGTCCAGAAGCCCATGGCTGCGCCGCGACGCTGTTGGGGGGAGAAGTCGCGCACGAGCGCCGGTGTCGCCACCAGCACGATGCCCTCGAAGAAGCCGACCGTGGCGACGGCCAGGGCGTAGGTGGCCCGGGTGTGGGCGTTGGGGATTCCGAGGAAGGTGACGAGGCCCACGACCAGCAGGCCGACGACCACCATGTTCGCCCTGCCGATCCGGTCGGCGATCGACGCGATGAGGGACGAGACGGCACCGGCCACGCTGCTGACCACCACCACGGTCAGGTAGAAGCGGAAGGACATCTGGTAGTAGTTCAAGATCCGGAACGAGACGGACCCCGCCACGTACTGCTGGTAGTACATGACGATGCTGCTCACCACCACAAGCAGGAGCAGCAGGTACCGGGCACGGGTGGGGGGATAGTGGTGCAGCTCCCGCCGCCACAGGCGGGCGATGCCCGGAGCCGTGGCACCGGGCGCACGAACCGTGGCGGCGCCAACGGCTGGATCCGGGGCGCCGCTCACGAGAACGCGGCGATTACGACGGACACCGATCGGAGCAGGTCGGTCCGGAGGTCCTCGGGGTCGCCCATCTGGACCACCCAGTCGACGATCGCCCCGAGCCCGAGCCTCACCATCACGGTGGCGGCGGCCTCCGGATGGGTACCGGGGGCGAGTTCGGCATCGGCCACGGCCTCGCCGAAGGCCCGCTCCAGCTCCTGACGCATGCGCTGGAGGAGGAGGAAGCGGCCGGAGCCCATCGATGCCAGCACGCCGGACGCGAGGAGGCCCCGCACTAGCTCACGTTCGTGGTCGACGATTCCGGTCAGCAACTCGATGAGGTCCGTCACCCGGAACAGGCCGCGCGCGTCGAGCCCGGACAGGCCCTCGTTGAAACGGTGGACTCCCTCCGCCATCAACGCGGCGATCACGTCGTCACGCCCCCCGACCAACGCGTAGATGGTGGGGACGCTGACCTGAGCAGCATCGGCGAGTGTACGCATCGAGAGCGCTCCCACGCCCTTACGGGCGATGAGATCGTGCGCCGCCTGGAGTATCTGGTTTCGGCGGCGGAGCTTGTTGGTGGTCCGGAGATCCTGCACACGTGCACGTTATTGCACGCGTGCAAGATCCGCCTGCCCGGGGGAATCGGCCCGCCAGGTGCAATGCCTGTTCCGTGGTCATTTGTACACATCGGTCCTAACATCAGTGTTCGGTGCAGGGGCGGCTCCGCCTCACGGCCGGGGAGGGAGCCATGGGACCCACACCGTCGGTTCCGGCCAGCGTGCGGCGCCCCGAGTCGTCTACCGGGCGGCCCGTCGTCCTGGTCGTCGACCCACAGCATTCGTTGCTGGACGACCTGGTGGTGGGGATGCTCGAGCGGTCGTCCGGCGTGCTCGACCCACAGTGGCCGGCCCGCACCGCCCCGGAAGTCCGCACTGTCCGCCACCGCGACGAGGCGCGCCGGACGCTGGAGACCGAGCCGGTGGTGGCAGTCGTCCTGATCCTTCCCGTGGGTGACCAACAGGCCCACGAGCGCACGCGCGACCTGCGATCGGTGATCGCAGCGGTGCCGCTGATCGTCGTCCACGACGTTGGGTCCGGGGAACGTGCCGAATTCGTCGGGCGCGGCGCCGACGACGCCATCACCCGCGGGTCCCTGACCACCGCGCTGGTACCGGCGCTGGTGACGGAACTGCGCCGGCGACGCCGCACGACGCTGGAGGACCTGGTGGCGGCCCACCTCCTCGTCGACGTGCTGGCCTGGGAGTCGGGCTATGTCCTCCTCGATGCGGACGGGCACGTCGTGGAGAGCGCGCTGCAATCGGGTGAGCCGTGGTTCGGGGGACTGACCGGGCTGCGGGCCGCCGACCTGGTCGTGCCCGGTGAAGTCGAGCGGTTCGAGGGCGCGCGGCGACTGGCCCAGCAGATCCCGTCGGTGGCCCGGACCGTGGTGGTCGAGGTCGTCGCGCCCGGGCCCGGACGCCGCTGGCTCGAGGTCTCGCTGGTGAACGTGTCCACGTTGTCGCCGCTCGGTGGCGTGGTGGCGACCCACCGGGACGTGTCCGATCAGCGCCGGCCGGCGCCGTTCCTGTCGGGATCGGGCCCGGGACTCCCGGGCACCCAGGTCATGGAGTGCCTGAGCGAGGGCGTGGTGGTGTTCGGGTCGGACGGGCGGATCACGGCTTGGAACGACGCGGCGTCCCGACTGCTCGGGACCCCGGTGACCGACGCACTGGCGGCGGACATCCAGGACATCGTCCCCCATCTGCGGCCGCCGACACCGTCGGAGCGCACGGGTGTCCCGGACGTCTGGGTCGACGAGTTCCGCAGCGTGCTGTCCGACGGCTCCGAGCAGGTGCTGGAACGGCGCTTCACCCGGAGGTGGGGAGAGCAGGGGGCCCTGTGCGAGACGGTGCTGGTGGTCTCCTCTGCGACCGAGGCCCGAGCCTCCGCCGCCCTCGCCCGGCGGTTCCAGGCCATCCTCGACTCGTCGTCGGAGGCCATCCTGTCGAAGACCACCGACGGCATCATCATCACCTGGAACGGCGCCGCGGCCCGGATGTACGGCTACACCGCCGAGGAGGCGGTCGGTCAGCACGTGTCGATGCTGGTGCCGGCCAACCGTCGTGCGGAGCTGGCCACGATCATGCACCGGGTCCTGGCGGGGGCCGGGGTCGAGCGGCTCGAGACCGTACGGCGGCGCAAGGACACCTCCGAGGCCGAGGTGATCCTCAACGTGTCGCCGCTGCACGACGACGACGGCAACGTGGTGGGCGCCATCACGGTCGCCTCCGACATCACCGAGCAGCGGGTGGCGGAGGCGGAGCGTGAGCTCGCCGAGGTCCACTTCGATGGGATGTTCCGACGGTCGGCCTTCGGGATGGCGTTGGCGGACCTGGTCGGCCGGATCACCGTGGCCAATCCTGCACTGTGCGAGATGCTCGGTCACACGGCACGTGAGCTGGTGGGCCACCAGCTCTCGGACTTCGCTGCGGTGGGAGTGGCGACCGCCGACGACGGTGGACTCCCGTCCGTGCGGGAGGGCACCGACTCCTATAGCGACGAGCGCCGCTATCGCCGGCCTGAGGAGGTGGTCGTGTGGCTCCAGTGCAACGTCACCCTCATCCGGGGTCCGTCCGACGAGCCCCTGTACCTGATGGTCCAGGCACTCGACATCACGGCACGCAAGCGCATCGAGATGGAGCTCGAACACCGCGTGCTGCACGACGACCTCACCGGCCTGCCGAACCGTGCGTTGCTGAACGACCGCCTCGACCAGGCCCTGGCCTCCGCCCGTCGATCGGGAGCACAGGTGGGCGTGGTGTTCCTCGACGTCGACGGCTTCAAGCACGTCAACGATGCCCTCGGCCACGGCACGGGCGACAACCTGCTGGTCGAGCTGGGCCACCGGCTGTGCACCGCGGTGCGGCCCGACGACACGGTGGCCCGGTTCGGGGGTGACGAGTTCGTCATCCTGTGCGCCGATGTGGACATCGAGGAGACGGAGCAACTGGCCGAGCGGATCGGGGCCACCATGTCCGAGCGGTTCGACGTCGGAGGCCACGAGGTGGAGGTCCACGCCAGCCTCGGGATCACCGTGAGCGTGCCCGAGAGCACGGTGCAGTCGATCCTGTCCGAGGCGGACGCCGCAATGTTCCGGGCGAAGGATCTGGGGCGGAACCGTGCAGCCGTGTTCGACGACACCCTCCGCGCCCGCGCCGTCGAGTTCCTGGACGGCGAGAAGGCCCTGCGCCTCGCCATTGCCCGCCGCGAACTGGTCGCCTACTACCAGCCGATCATCGACCTGGCGTCGGGCCGACCCATCGGGGTCGAGGCGTTGGTCCGGTGGGTCCGGGAGGACGGCGGAGTCATTGCTCCGGACCAGTTCATCCCCCTGGCCGAGGCGACGGGCCTCATCGTGCGCCTCGGTGAGCTCGTGTTGCTGGAGTCGGCCGAGACCGTGTCGAAGTGGAACGCGGACGGCGCCGTTGACGGTGGGCTGTGGGTCAGCGTCAACCTGTCCGCCCGCCAGCTGTCCGAGCCGTCACTCGTGGAGACGGTCCGCCACGCGCTCGAGTCGACCGGGTTGCCAGCGGATCGGCTGCACCTCGAGGTCACCGAGACGGTGGTGATGGACGACGTGCGCGAGTCGATCGTACGACTCGACGACATCCGCGGCCTGGGCGTTCGACTGTCGATCGACGACTTCGGCACGGGGCACAGCTCGCTCGCCTATCTGAAGCAGCTGCCCGTCGACACGCTGAAGATCGACCGTTCGTTCGTGGACGGGGTGGTCGACGACCCCGACGACCGGACCATCGTGGAGGCGGTCGTGAGTCTCGGCCGGGCGCTCGGGCTCACCTGTCTGGCTGAAGGGGTGGAGACGCCCGCCCAGCTCGAGGCACTGGTACGGATGGGATGCCAGCTGGGCCAGGGCTACCACTGGGCCCGGCCGATGCCGGCGGACGAGGCCAGACGGTGGTTCGAGGCCCGGATGCCGACGGTGCATAACGGTGGCGGAACGATCGGGCCCTCGGACGTTACAGAGTCGTAACAGCCCCTTCCCCTGATCGGCGGCCTGCGTAACGATTGAACCATGGGATCGCTCGTCCACCTCCACCCCCACCGGGACACCGGCTCCGGTGCGGTCGGGACCGGGGTGCGCGAGGCCGGCGGGAACGACACGTCCAGCGATGCCGGACCGGTGTGGCTGCTGGGGGCTGCTGCCGTCCTCGCTCCGGTCGTCGTCGCCATCCTGCTCACACCGTGGCGCGATCGGCTGGCAACGGCAGACGATGCCCTGCTGCTCGTGGTGGTGATCGTCGCCGTGGCCACCTCGGGCCGTCGGTGGGCCGCCGCGTTGTGCGCCGTCAGCGCCGCGCTGTCGTTCGACTTCTTCCTCACCCGGCCCTACGAGTCGCTCCGGATCACCCGCAGCAGCGACCTGACGACCGAGGTCCTCCTCCTGGTGGTCGGCCTCCTGGTGGGTGACCTGGCTGCTCGTGGCCGGCACCACCGGACCTCGGCCCGTGAGGGACGCGACCACCTCGCCGCGCTGCACGCCGTCACCGAGCTGGCCGCGGCCGGTGGGGAGCCTGAGGACGTGGCCCGTCTGGTCGACGTCGAGCTCCGGCGTTTGCTGACCCTCCGCAGCTGTACCTACGCCACGGGCGACGGAGGCCTGGCCGCCCGACTGCGGCCCAGCGGTGAGGTCCGGGTGGGTGCCGTGGTCTGGAACACCCAGGACCTCGGGCTGCCACATCGTGGGGTCGACCTGCCGGTGCGCTCCGGCGGCGAGGTGGTCGGCCACTTCCTGCTGGTGCCCGAGCCCGGGGTGCCGGTGGGCCAGGACGTGCTGCTGGTGGCTGTGTCCCTCGCCGACCAGGTCGGCGCGGCCGTGGCCGCGGCGCACGTACCCGACGTGGACGGCACCGTGACCATCAGGCGCTGACGGAGGCCCGTAGGGGCCGGGTGCCGATTGACACACTCCCGCTACCGGCGGTTCCGGTTCACACAATGCATGCACGCCTGCAATCCTCCGGAAACGAAGGCCACGTACGGTCGTTGCCACGAGGTGTACGACACCGTGCGCCCTCGACCCGAGGGGACCGGTCAGGGGCGGGCCCGACCGGCGCCTCCGGGGCCGACTCGACGGGCGGTACGGGAGGGCGAAGGACCGAGCCATGGCCGCAGACCCAGAGGATGAGGGCAGGCCGTTCGACGACGATCTCGGACCGCTGGCCGTGCTCGCCCGGGAGGGTTCGCTGATCGACCCGGGGGGCCACGCGCCGGCCACTCCGCACGTCATCGTCCTGTTCGGCGCCACGGGTGACCTGGCCAAACGGAAGCTCCTGCCCGGCCTGTTCCATCTGTCTCGCGCCGGGATGCTGCCCGACTGCCACATCGTGGCCACCTCGCTCGACGCTCTCGACGAGGGTGAGTACCACGACATCGCCAGATCGGCCTGTGACGAGTTCGCCCGGGGCCTCATCACGAACGAGCACTGGGGCGAGTTCGAACGACGCATCACGTATGTGTCCGGGCACCACGGTGTGCACGGCCTGGCCGACACGGTCCGGACTCTGGAGGCCACCTTCGACACCGAGCCCCGGCGGCTCCACTACCTGAGCATCCCGCCCCATGCCGCCGATGCGGTCGTCCGTACCCTCGGCGAGGCGGGGCTCACCGACCGGGCCCGCGTCATCATGGAGAAGCCCTTCGGGACGGACCTCCACAGTGCCCGCCAGCTGAACTCCCTCGTCCGCGAGGTCTTCGACGACGACCAGGTCTTCCGCATCGATCACTTCCTTGGCAAGGAGGCGGCCCAGAACATCCTGGCGTTCCGCTTCGCCAACGGTCTGTTCGAGCCGATCTGGAACCGGCAGCACATCGACCACGTCCAGATCGACGTGCCGGAGACGCTCGGCGTCGAGTCGCGCTCTGCCTTCTACGAGCAGACCGGGGCCTACCGGGACATGGTGGTCACCCACCTCCTGCAGGTCCTGGCCTTCGTGGCCATGGAGCCACCGACCGAGCTCGAGCCGCGGTCGATCAACGAGGAGAAAAACAAGGTCTTCCGCTCACTCCGGCCGATCGACCCCGGCAACGTCGTCCGGGGCCAGTACGAGGGGTACACGCACGCAGACGGGGTGGCCCCTGACTCCGACACGGAGACCTTCATCGCCCTGCGCTGCGAGATCGACAACTGGCGGTGGGCCGGGGTCCCGTTCTTCCTGCGGACCGGCAAGCACCTGGCGGAGGGCGCCCGGATCGTGTCGATCGCCTTCCGTGAGCCGCCGAAGTCGATGTTTCCCGCAGGCTCGGGCGTGGGGACCCAGGGGCCCGACCACCTGACCTTCGACCTGGCCGACGCGTCCAAGCTCTCGCTCTCGTTCTACGGCAAACGGCCCGGTCCGGGAATGAAGCTCGACAAGCTCAGCCTGCAGTTCGCGCTGCACGAGACCGAGGAGTCCGACAACGTCCTCGAGGCCTACGAACGCCTCATCCACGACTCGATGGCCGGTGACCAGACCCTCTTCACCAACGCGGAGGGGATCGAGCGCCTGTGGGAGGTGTCCCAGCCACTGCTCGAGCACCCGCCGGAGGTACAGCTCTACCGCGTCGGGTCGTGGGGCCCGCCGGCCATGCGCGAGCTGATCGCCCCCCGCTCGTGGCGGCTGCCGTTCGAGCGGGGATGGCGTCAGAAGCGGTGACGCTCCGGGGGAAGGGACCGGCCCCGGGCGAGGACGACCGTGTCTGACGGGACCTGGGGCAGCGACGGCCAGGTCATCGTGTGCGGGCTCCACGGCGTGGGACTGCGCACGGTCGAGCAGCTCCACCAGAGCCGTGTGCCGGTCGTGGTGGTCGATGACGCGCCGGACCCCCGACTGGCTGATGTGGTGGAGGGATGGGGTGTGCCGCCCATCCGGCGGAGTGCCCGGATGGGCGACGGGTTGGCGGGGGCCGGCCTCGACAAGGCCCAGGCGGTCATCTGCGTCGAGTCCGACGAGCTGGCCACCCTCGAGATCGCCATGCGCGTGCGCGAGGCGCGTCCGGACGTCCGTCTGGTGGTCCTGATGGCCAACCCGTCCGTGGGTCGGGCTCTCGAGCGCATCCTCGGGTCCGGGATCATCCTGGACCCGGCAGCACTCGCGGCACCCTCGTTCGTGGAGGTGTGCCTCCACCGCCCCTCGCACCGTCTCGAGCTCGGGGGCGAGCGGTTCGTGGTGGCCGAGGTGGCCGCTGGCGAGGACGAGGCGGCGGGCCGGACGTTCCGCAGCCGGTTCGGGCACCTGGCGCCCGTGGCCGTCGTGCCGGCGGACGGCAGCGGCATCGTGTGCTGTCCCGGCCGTGACCACCCGGTGGCCGTGGGGGACCGGGTGACGGTCCTCGCTACCACCGCCGACCTGGACCGGGCGGGGGTCGACGTCGGCGAGGGCGACGGTCCGGCCGGCACGAGGATCCCTGTGGTCGAACGGGCCAGGCGCCGGTTGAACGCCCTCCGGGAGTCCAACGGCTGGGGCCTCACCGTGGTGGCGGTCGCTGTCTTCGTCCTCCTCGTCGTGGCATCGGCCGTCATCCGCGTCGGCTACGTGGTCCACGGGCCTCCGGGGCACCTGAGCACGCTGGAGTCGGTGTACTTCACGGTGGAGACTGTGGCCACTGTCGGCTACGGGGACTTCAACTTCTCGGGTCAGTCCCCCTGGTTCGTGGTCTTCGGGATCGTCCTCATCGTGCTCGGGGTCGCATTGGTCTCGACGGTGTTCGCACTGTTCACGAACTTCCTCGTGAGCCGGCGCATCGACCAGTCGCTCGGTAGGGGCAAGGTGCCCGGCATGACCGGGCACGTGGTCGTGTGGGTCTCGGTGCGGTCGGCGTGCGGGTGGTGGAGGGTCTGGTGGCCGAGGGGCGCAAGGTGGTTGTCGTCGAACGCGATGCCGGCAACCGCTACCTCGACCGGGCGAGGGCGCTCGACGTTCCCGTGGTGATCGCCGACGCCACGCAGCGCCAGACGCACGCCACCGTCAACCTGGCCGATGCCTCGGCCGTGGCCATCCTGACCAGTGCCGACCTCACCAACATCGAGACAGGGCTGGCGGTGCGCGAGTCACTGGGCGACCGGTGGGACGAGGTGCCGGTCGTGCTGAGGGTGTTCGACCGCGACTTGGCCAGGATGATGGAGCGGAACTTCGGGTTCCGCCACGTGCGGTCGACGTCGGCCCTGGCCGCTCCATGGTTCGTCGGAGCGGCCCTCGGTCTCGACGTGTTGGAGACCTTCTTCGTGGACCAACAGCCGTTCCTCGTGGGCCGGCTGGCCATCGTCCCGGGCGGGGGGCTCCAGGGCCTGGCCATGCAGGACCTGTCGGCCCGGACCAGGGTGGTGGCATTGGCCCGGGCGGCCACGGGCGGGACGCTCGAACACCCACCCCGCCGGGGGACCCGTTTCCAGGGGGGTGACCGGGCCTATCTCCTCGGTCCCTACGACGAACTCCTCGACGTGCTCCGTCGGGACCAGCGGCCGTCGAGTTCCTGAGCCATCACCCGACGTTCGCCCTCGCAGGTGTGACGCGGGACCGGATCGGACGATGGGGAGGATGATCGGGCATGATCGGTGCGACGCCGCGAGCCGGACCGGCGGACCGTCAGGGCAATCAGGACAATCAGGACGAACTGAGTGAGGTGGGGGGAACGCATGATGCGCAAGCTCGTGACCGCTGCTGTCGCCGTGGCGGCGGCAACATCTGTCCTCGTCGGTGTAGCCGGCGTGGCGTCGGCCGCCCCGGCTCCAATGCAACTGGTCATCGGGCAGTCCCAGGCATTCGCCATCCTCGGGGCGTCGTGCGGCGGCATCCAGGAAGCCGTGACGACGAACGGCTTCGGCCCGTCCACCGGCTACCCGACGGGCGTGGTCCAGATGAAGACTTCGTGCGGAGGCAGCGGCAAGGGCGGTGGCTACCACTCGACGACCTACACGGCGACGGCCGACGTGGTCTGGGACTTGACCGCGGCGGTCGTATCGACATCGGCGCCGGCCACCGGCGCCGTCACCGACCCGTCGTACAGCGCGTTCGACACAAGTGGCAACGAGGTCTACAACTCGGGGACCTCGGCGTTCCTGCTCCTGGCGCCGACCTACGTTCCGGTGCCACGGGTCACGGGTGACTCGGTCACCGTGGGCCCTGCCGCCGGTGGGACGTCGGTGACGATCACGGGCACCGGGTTCACCGCGGCCACGGCCGTGTCCTTCGGAGGCGTGCCGGCGGCGAGCTTCACCATCACCTCCGACACCTCGATCACGGCCGTATCGCCCGGCGCTGCGGCCGGAACGGTCGACGTGACCGTCACCTCGGCCGGAGGCACCGACCAGACCGGACCGTTTGACCTGTTCTCGTTCGTGGCCGCGCCGACGGTCACCTCACTGAGCCCGTCCTCGGGGCCGCTCAACGGAGGGAACCTGATCGTCGTCTCGGGCACCGGCCTGGCGGCGGTCACATCGGTCGACATCGGAGGGTCGTACGCCGCGGTCGAAGCGCAGGACGACACCTCGATCACCGTGATCGCTCCAGCGGGCGAATCCGTCGACAACTCCTCACTGCGGGTCACGTCCGTTGGGGGAACGGCTTCCGCCGCGTACGCCTACACCGCACCGGACCTGTGCGGCACGGGCTGCGTGTTCACGAGTCCCGCAACCGCGTCGGCCTTCGCGAATGTCCCATTCAGCTTCACCGTGTCGGCGAGCGGCTATGTCATCCCGTCCTTCACGGAGAAGGGCAAGCTGCCGAAGGGCGTCACCTTCGTCGAGAACTACGACGGCTCCGCCACCCTGTCGGGTACGCCGGTCGTCGTCGGGCGACGGGCCCCCGCCGGCACCTATCGGGCCAAGGTCACGGCCACGTTCGCGTACGGCACGGCGGTCAAACGGATCATCCAACAAGTGGTCCTGACGGTCAGCTGATCGGCCGCACCTGGTCGACAGTCGGCTCGGCCCGGTGTCCGCGAACTAGTCCGGGACGCCCGGCAGGTACCCTGAGGGGTACACGATCCGGAGGTAGACCCGTGGAATTGCCCGATGAGGTCGTCGACGACCTGCGCAAGCGGCTGCGGCGCGCCGGCGGTCAGGTCCAGGCCGTCGAGAAGATGCTGGCAGAGGGTCGCGAGTGCCGCGACATCGTCACCCAGCTGAGCGCGGCGATCAACGCGCTCGAGCAGACCGGCTTCCGCCTGATCGCGTCAGGCCTCACCTACTGCATCGAGCACCCGGACGAGGCCGCCGCCTCGGGCTACCCGCTGGACGAGGTGCAACGCCTCTTTACGAAGCTGGCCTGACGAGCGACCGGGCCGACGCGGTCCGGGCCGCCTCTGCCGCCCGCCAGGTGGCCAGCCCGCCGTCCAGGTTGCGTGCCTCGAGGCCCGACTCGTGGAGCAGCTCGGTGGCGGTGTGGCCGCGCTGCCCGACCTGGCAGAACACCAGGAAGGGCCCCGGCCCGAGCGTCGGCAGGTCACGTCGAAGGTCGTCGAGTGGCGCGTGGACCGCCCCCGGAATGCTCCCGGCCCGGAACTCGTCGAGCGTCCGGACGTCGAGCAGCGTCCACCCCGCGGCGACAAGGCTTTCCACCTCGGTGGCCTCGACCACGTCGCATTCGCCGGACAGGATGTTCTCGGACATGTACCCGAGCATGTTGACGGGGTCCTTGGCCGACGAGAAGGGCGGGGCGTAGGCGAGTTCGAGATCGGCCAGGGCCGGTGCCTGCGTGCCGGCCGACATGGCGGTCGCCAGGATGTCGATGCGCTTGTCCACCCCGGAACCGCCCACCGCCTGGGCGCCCAGGATGGTGCCGTCGAGCGGGTCGAACAGCAGCTTGAGGGTCATCTGCTCGGCGCCGGGGTAGTAGGTGGCGTGGTTCCACGGATGGGCGTGGATGCAGCGGTACGGCCTGCCGACCGCCCGCAGCCGCGCCTCGTTCCACCCCGTCATGGCCGCGGTCCGGGAGAAGACCTTGACGATGGCGGTGCCGAGCGAGGGGACCGAGGGCCGATCGAGCCCGGCGATGTGGTCGGCCACCCGGCGGCCCTGACGGTTGGCCACGTTCGCCAATGCGACCAGGGACGACCCTCCGCTCACCGAGTCGGTCTTCTCCACGGCGTCGCCGACCGCATAGATGTCGGGATTGCTCGTGCGCCCGGACCCGTCCACGGCGATCCCGCCCTGGGCGCCGATCGTGAGCCCGGCCATGACGGCCAGCCGCGTGTCGGGGCGGACTCCGATGGAGCCGACCACGAGGTCGGCGGGTAGGACGCGTCCATCGACCAGGATCACCGCAGTGTCCGTCACCTCGGTGACCGCCGCCCCGGTGACGACGCCCACGCCGTTCGCCAGCAGTTCGGCCTCCACCAGCACCGCCAACTCCGGGTCGAGGGGGGTCAGGACCTGGGCGGCAGCCTCGACCACGGTCACCTCGATACCGGAGCGTGACAGGTTCTCGGCAGTCTCCAAGCCGATGAACCCCGCGCCGATGACCACGGCGGTCTGAGGGCGCGACGAGACGTCGCCCGCCAGGCGCTCGGCGTCCTCCACCGTGCGCAACGACCGCACCCGCTCGAACCCCGGGATCGGTGGGCGTACCGACACCGCACCGGGACTGAGCACCAGCTTGTCGAACGCGATCTCCGTGGTGGACCCGTCGACGGTCGAGCGCACGGTCACCGTGCGGGCGGAGGGGTCGATGTCCACGACCTCGCTGTCGACCCGGACGTCGAGGCGGAAGCGCTCGTAGAGCTTCTGCGGCGTCTGGAGCAACAGGTCGTCCTCGTCCTCGATCACCCCGCCGACGAAGTAGGGCAGCCCGCAGTTGGCATAGGAGACATGACCCGACCGCTCGAGCACGATGATCTCGGCCGACTCGTCGAGACGGCGGAGGCGTGTCGCCGCCGACATCCCGCCGGCCACGCCCCCGATGACGACCACCTGGCGTGGGCGGTTGGCGTCAACGGTGTCGTCGTGGGTGGACGTCGTTGGTCTCGGCATGTGACACATCCTCGTGGAGGGTCCGGATCGGAAAAAAGGGGAGTTCGACTCTGTTAACTATACCCCTAGGGGTACTAACTTCCTACCACGGGACGAGGAGTCCCACCAGGCCGAGGAGCGTGGCGATGGACGGGGCGTGGGAGTGCGGGTGCGGAAGGCGTGGTGCGACATGCATCGCATCGTGATCCTGGGGGGTGGCACGGGAGGGACGCTCGCGGCCAACCGCCTCAGGAAGGCGTTTGGCACCGACGAGGCCGGCATCACCGTTGTCGACCGGGACGACGCCCACGTCTACCAGCCCGGACTCCTCTTCGTGCCGTTCGGGCTGACCCACCCGGAGGACATCACCCGACCACGCGGTCGCCAGCTGCGCGGCGGCATCGACTACAGGACCACAGGTGTCGATCGGGTCGAGCCGGACCAGCAGACCGTCGTCCTCGCCGACGGATCCACCCTCGACTACGACGTGTTGGTGGTGGCCACCGGTGCGGTCCTCGCCCCCGAGGAGACCGAGGGTCTGACCGGCCCGGGGTGGATGGAGCGGGTCTTCACCTTCTACACCCCGGAGGGAGCAGCCGCACTCGAACAGGCCCTCGCGACCTTCGACCACGGCCGGCTGGTCGTCAACGTCGTCGACCTACCCATCAAGTGCCCGGTGGCACCGCTGGAGTTCTGCTTCCTCGCCGACTGGTTCCTCCGCGAGCGCGGCGTCCGCGACCGCGTCGACCTGACCTATGTGACCCCCCTCGACGGTGCCTTCACCAAGCCGGTGGCATCGGATCGTCTGGGAGGGATGCTGGCGGAGCGGGACATCGAACTGGTCACGGAGTTCAACACGGGCGAGGTGGACGGAGCAGGTGGCCGTCTCATCTCCTTTGACGATCGGGAGGTTCCCTTCGACCTGGCGGTCGTGGTTCCGGCCCACAACGGTGCGCCCTGCATCGTCCGGTCCGACGGGCTGGGCGACGAGTTCGGCTTCGTCCCGACCGATGAGCATACCCTCCAGTCCACGTCCCACCCTGAGGTGTTCGTCCTCGGGGACGCCGCATCCCTGCCGGTCTCCAAGGCCGGCTCGGTGACCCACTTCGAGGGCGAGGTCCTCGTGGAGAACGTGCACCGGTTCCTCCGCGGAGAGCCGTTGGACGCCAGCTACGACGGGCATGTCAACTGCTTCATCGAGACAGGATTCCACAAGGCGATGCTCATCGACTTCAACTACGACATGGAGCCCCTCCCGGGCCACTACCCCGGGGACGTCGGGCTACCGCTCCTGAAGGAGTCCCATCTCAACCACCTCGGGAAGCTGCTGTTCCAGTGGGTGTACTGGCACAGCCTGCTGCCCGGCCGGGACCTGCCCGGTATCCACAGCACCATGCCCACGCGGGGCAAGCGACAGGCATCCGCGGTCTAGGAAGGAGAAGTCGCCATGACGGTCACGAGCATCGCCGGCGTCGACGTCGACCTGAACGAAGAGGGGTTCCTGACGGATTCCTCGCAGTGGACCGAGGACATGGCCGTCGAAATCGCGCGGGGCGAGGGCATCGATCCGCTGACGGACCGTCACTGGGAGGTCATCCGCTTCATGCGGGCCGAGTACGAGGCGAAGGGTACGGGGCCGACCGTGCGGATGCTCGGTAAGACCTCGGGGGTGCCGGTCAAGGAGCTCTACCAGCTGTTCCCCAAGGGCCCGGCCAAGTTGGCCGCCAAGATCGCCGGTATCCCCAAGCCGCGCGGCTGTATCTGACCTCGCCCGGCGGCGGGCACCACGAACGAAGGAGCGCACTATGCCGGATCCGATCGAGAAGGTGTCGATCATCATCTCCAAGGGTTCCCTCGAAGGGATCTATCCGGGCCTGATCATGGCCAACGGGGCCCGGGCCGAGGGCATCGAGGCCAACCTGTTCTTCACCTTCTTCGGGCTCGATGCCATCCACCGCAAGCGCTTGGACCACATCAAGGTGGCAGCGGTGGGCAACCCCGGCATGCACATGGCGAGCCTGGTCGGCGTGCTGCCGGGGATGTCGGCCATCGCCACCCACATGATGGAGAAGAAGATGGAGTCGTTCGACATCCCCGGCATCCCGGAATTCATGGAACTCATCGGCGACACGGGCTGCGGCATGTATGCCTGCAAGGCCTCGGTCGACCTGTTCGGGTTCTCCGAGGAGGATTTCATCGAGCAGGTCGAGGGCATCATCACCGTCGGCGAGTTCTACGAGATCGCCGCCGGTGGCGAGATCATCTTCACCTGAGCCCACGGCGGCTGACGCAGCGAATCACGCGGACGATCCTCCGGGAATGATACCCTCGGGGGTATGTGTAGAGCCGTGACGTGCAAGCAGTGCGGGCGCCCGACCTGGAAGGGGTGCGGGCTCCACGTGGAGCAGGTGCTCGGTGACGTCGCCCCCGAGGACCGCTGCGCCTGCCGCACCGGATCGCCCCCGGCCAGGAAGCGTTGGTTCGGCCGCTGAGGCTCAGTCGCGGCGTGTCGGCCGGTGGCCGGGGCGTCCGCCACCGGTGTTGTCGCCCTCGGTGACCACCTCGACGACCGGTTCGGGACGGTCGTCGAACTCGGTGCGTAGCGCCCGCGACATGACGGCGTGCTGCAGGTAGAGGGTGGTGATGTAGGTGAGCTCGAGGATCTCCTCATCGGGAAGTGCCTCGCGGAGGGCGTCGAACAGCCCGTCCGGCACGCGCCCGTGGTCGAGGGCCAGGCAGTCGGTATAGGCCATCACCAGGCGTTGGGTGTGGTCGAAGCAGTCGGCGGCCGCCCAGTGCGGGACGGCTCCGATGGCCTCCTCGGACACCCCGAGGGCCCGCAACGACTTGCAGTGCTGCGAGTAGACGAACTGGCTGCCTGCTGCCCACCCGACACGGGCCTGGGCCAACTCGCGCAGCACCGGGTCGAGGAGCCGCTTGGGGCTCTGGTAGAGGCCGAACCCCTGGACGGAGTGCTCGAGCACGTCCGGTACCAGGGCGAACACCGTCCACCAGTCGCCCGGGGTGCCGTCCGAGGTGCCCGGCTCCGCCACCGGGTCCCGGTCCTCGAAGAGCAGGTCGTACATCACCGTGACGATGGGCGCCTCCGCGTCCGCACGCGGTACCTGGCGGAGCCGGGGCACCGTGGAACTCAGGCAGTGGCCGCGTCGACGGCGCGGGCCGGGCTGTGGGACACGTCGGCGGGACCCAGCTCTCGGGACCAGCAGGCGAACTCGAGCAGGATGCCGTCGGGGTCCTGGAAGTAGATCGACCGCACGAACACGCCGGGATGCAGGTCGTCGGAGATGCCCCACTCGCTGTCGTCGTGGTTGGCCACGTCGGTGCAGTCGATACCCGCTGCACGGAGCCGGTCGCGGTACTGGTCGATCCTGTGCGGTGGCACGGCGAAGGCGACGTGGTTCATCGAGCCCACCGCGCTGGTGAGGCTGCCCTGGTCGGGCCGGCCGGTGGGCGCCGACACGCCCGGCACGCCGTCTGGGGCGTCAGGGAACCAGAAGAAGGCGAGGGCGTCGCCACCGCCGCAGTCGAAGAAGAAGTGCTGGCCCATGCCGCCCGGCAGCTCGATTGTCTTGATCAGGGGCATGCCGAGGACGTTGGAGTAGAAGTCCACGGTCCGGGCCATGTCCCGGCACACGAGTGCCAGGTGATTGATGCCCCGGAACTCGAAGCCGACGTCCCTCTCGTCGGGCATCCGCCCGTTCTGGCTGGTCATACGCACTCCTCGCGACGACTGGCGGTCGGCCCGCGGTCACCACCGGAAGGGCGCCCGTCCTCAAACCGTACCGCCGGACGTGCCCGTGCGCCCGTACGCGGGCCACGAGCCGCCGGCGGACGTCAGGCGCCGTCGAGGGTGGCCAGCGCGTCGAGGTCGAGAGCCTGCTCGGCATGGCGGCGCGTGTTCGTGAGGAACATCTCGTCCCCTCGTTCCGTCTGCTTGACCATCATCGAGGCGCCCACCGCCATCATGAGGCCCCCGAAGCACTCGCGGCGATAGTCCTTCTGCAGCTCGTCGAGGGGGTAGTCCGTCACACCGTGGTCGCCGAGCGCGCGTTGGTAGCCGGCCAGCAGGTCGTCGACGTGGGCGCGGCGGACCTCGGGCTCGAGGCTGCCGCCAACGAAGTAGGCCAGGTCGTACGCGGCACCGCCCCAGTTGACGGTCTGGTAGTCGACGACGACAGGATCCGGGTCGCCGGGGGTGAACAGCATGTTGTCGAGCCGGAAGTCGGCGTGGACGACGGTGCCCGGGCCGCGTGGGCGCGCCATCCACTCGCCCAGCCGGGGGAGGAATGCCCTGAGCAGGTCCACATGGGCCGGCTCGAGGCGGTCGCCGTACCGCTCGAGGAAGCCCGGGAACACGCCGGTCACGATGGACGCGGTGAACGCGTCGCTGTCCGGCGTGGCCCGGTTGACCCACGGGCTGGCCGCCAGGTCGGGCGCCTCCCAGCAGGGGCCGTGCAGTCCGGCCATCTGGCGGAGCGCGGCCGCCGCGGTGTCGGCGTCACATCCGGCCAGCTCGTCGCCCTGACTCGCGCCGGTCACGTCCTGGAGCAGGAGGGTGAACCAGGCCTCCTCCGGGTCGACGGCGGCGAACAGCAGGCCGGGGTGGCGCACCGCCACGCGGGGGGCGATCTCGGCGTAGAAGCGCACCTCGACCTCGTAGGCACGCATGATCCGCCCGGTGGCATGGCTCTGTGGGTCACCCGAGGTGAATTTGCCGACCACCGTGGCGGGCCCCGTGCCGGCCGGCTCGTAGGTGAGGGCGAAGCGCACGGTGTCGGCCATCTGACCGGTGCCCACCGGGGTCGGGACGACGCCGACGACACGTGCCGCCTCCGGGAGGAGGCCGCGGTCGGCCAACACGGACGTGAGCCACGCGGCATCCACGTCGGTCGCGCTCCGCCGGACCTCTGACGGCCCGCCGGCAGTCACCGGGCTGTGATCGGTCATCGACGCCGGTCCATCTGCCTGCTCCCCCTGCACGTCGCCATGCCGCAAGCTACCCCGCGTGCCCCTCGTCGTGCCGGTGACGGCCGCGGTCGAGGTCCTCGGCAGCCACGGTCAGAAGTCGCTGCAGGTGCAGCCCGTGGCGGACGTCGAGCGCGTGGGGCTGCCCCGAGCGGGCCGTGGCCACGAACTCGTCGACCAGAGTGGCGGACGCCGACGCCGACACGCCCACAGTGGTCACCTCGAGTACACCGTCAGGTGTGTAGACCTCGACGCCGGCCCGGGCCGGGTCGAGCGCGCAGTAGGCGGTCAGCGAGGCTTCGCTGACCGCACCGCCCTCGTGCTCGAGGAGGAGTCCGACCCACCGGTGGGCGTCGCCGTGTGCCCGGATGCCGACCACGCTGCCGAGCGCCGCGTCCAGCAGGTCGATCACGTGGGGCCCGAGGTCGAGGAGCGGGCCGTGCTGCAGTCGCCAGGGTGTGGCGAACATGCCGCCGAGGAACCCCCCGGTCAGGAACCACCCCCGACCCCCCAGGGGGCTCATGCCCGCCATGGCTGCGAGCAGTGCTCGGACCTCCGGCACGTAGCGCCAGGTCAGGACCATCTGGGTGGGTACCCCTGCTTCCTGGACGACATCGCTCAGCCGTTCTGCGGCGGCCAGGTCGAGCGCCACGGGCTTCTCCAGCAGCAGCGCCTTGCCGGCCTGCGCCGCCCGGCCGGCGAGCTCGGCCTGGATGTCGGGCGGCAGGGCGAACACCAGCGCGTCGACCTCGTCGAGGAACCGGTCGAAGGACGCGTGTGCGGTCGCGCCGTGGGGCACCGCCAGCTCGGCGGCGGCTTCCTCCCGCCGCGCCCAGACCGCTGTGAGCTCGACATCCGGATGGGCCACCAGCGCCGGGACGTGGAACAGGCGCGCCCATGGCCCGGCCCCGACCACGCCCACTCGTAGGGGTCCCGCGCCTGTCGTCACCATTTCGGGCCCGTCCGTCGGCGGTGTGCTCGTGTCGCCCGTCGGTCCATGGTCGACCTCCTGTCGTGTGTCGGGCCTCAGTCGGCGCCGGCCAGGCGCGGCGAGACGATCAGGCCCCCATCGACGCGCAGGACCTGTCCGTTGATGAACGACGCCCGGTCCGAGAGCAGGAAGCCCACGGCGTGGGCGATGTCCTCCGGCGTACCGAGCCGACCGAGCGGGTTCTGTTCGGCCAGGCGGGCCCGACCGGTCTCGGACACCCCTCGGGCCGCTGTGTCGGTGAGGATGAAGCCCGGGGCGACGGCATTGCAGCGGATCCCGTCACGGCCGTACCGGGTGGCGACGTGTCGCATCAGCTGCTCGACGGCGGCCTTGGAGACGCCGTAGGCGACCCGACGGTGCTCGCCGATCGACGCCGATCCGGACGAGATCAACACGATCGACCCGCCACCCCGGGCACGCATGAGGGGAAGGACAGAGCGAACGAGCAGGAGTCCACCGGTGGCATTGGTGGCCAGGACCTTGTCCCACGTCGCGAGGTCGACGTCCTCGGCGCCGAGGTCTGTTCGGAAGTCGGTCCATGCTGCGTTGTGGTCGAGGAGGTCGATGCCGCCGAAGTGGCGGGCCGTCGCGTCCACGGCCTCGGCCACCGAAGCGCCGTCGGACACGTCGCAGGTCAGGCCCAGCGCCTGGTGGCCGGCATCGACGAGCTCAGCGGCAACGGCACGCGCCGCGTCGCCGTCCCTGTCCGTCACGGCCACCCGTGCACCGAGCCGGCACAAATGGCGGGCGGTGGCACTGCCGATGCCCCGGCCCGAACCGGACACGATGGCCACGCGCCCGTCGAGGCGGTCGCTGACATCAGTCGCGTCGGTCATGTGAGCACGGTACTCAATCGGGCCCGGACGCGAGCGAGCGCCCGTCCCACAGATCGGCGGGGACCGGGCGCTTGCTCTTCACTGTTCTCCGGAGGGGCGGTGGATGGGGAGCGGCTACCGGGCGGAGATACTCTCCTGCCGTTGCAACGCTCTCACTACGAGCTGCTTGCCTTGTGGCTTCCCGGGCCGACGGGTGACCCCCCGTCTGCTCCCGCACCGCCCACTCTCAGAGCGGGCAACCCGTGCGTTTTCGCATCGGCGCCTCCTTCGGGTTCCTGTCGGAACCTCTGCGACAAGTGTAGGGACGCACGTTCCGCGAAACGAGAGGCGAAGGTCCCGGAAACGTGCGACCCATCGGATCGCGTCGTCCGACCGCGCCGCTACGGTGGCCCGGGGGTGACACCGCCCCCGACACCGCCAGGAGGAACCAATGCCCGACACGCTTGCCGCACTCCATGCCTCCGTGGACCGCCTGGCCACCGTTGCCGGCCCGTTGGCGCCGGAGCAGCTCACGGCGTCGGCCTACCCGAGCGAGTGGACGATCGCCGACACGCTCTCCCACGTGGGATCCGGTGCGGTCATCTTCCGCCGGGTCCTCGATGACGCGCTGGCAGGCGTCGAGACACCCGGTGAGGCCTTTCCCGCCGTGTGGGACGAGTGGAACGCCAAATCGCCGGTGGAGCAGGGGGCGGACGCCCTGGTCGCCGACCGGAACCTCCTCGACCGCCTCGAGTCGCTGGGACACGACGAACGCGATCGGTTCCACGCCTCCCTCGGCCCGATGTCCGTCGATTTCGAGGGGTTCGTGGCTCTGCGGCTCAACGAACACGCCCTGCACACGTGGGACGTCGAGGTGGCGCTCGACCCGGCGGCCACCCTCGGGCCCGAGGCCACGGCATGCGTGATCGACGGATTGGAGCGGGTGGCGGGCTACACGGCGCGGCCGACCGGTGTCGGGCGTACGGTCACCATCGTCACCACCGAACCCCGGCGAGGGATCACCGTCGTCCTCGGCAGCGACACCGTGTCCTTCGCCTATGGGGAACCGGTGGCCGACCCCGACGTGATCCTCCCGGCGGAGGCCTGCATCCGTCTCGTCTACGGACGGCTCGACCCCGAGCACGCCGGCGGTGTGGAGGAGAGCCCCGTGGTGGACGAGCTCCGGCGGGTGTTCCCGGGGTCCTAACCCCTGGCCTCAGGCCCGGCCCGGCGGGAGGGTTGCACCGGCGACGAGCTCGTCGGAGCGGACGTCGGCGGCCAGCAGGAGCTCGACGTCCGCAGCGGGCACCGGCCGCGAGAAGAAGTAGCCCTGGCCGTGGTCGCACCCCTGCGCGCGCAGGCCGTCGATCTGCGCGGACTGTTCGATCCCCTCGGCCAGGGTGACGAGGCCGAGGGTGTGGCCCAACTCGACGAGCGTGTGGATGAGCGCGGCGGCGTCGGGTGACCCGGTCATCTCCGACACGAAGGTGCGGTCGATCTTGAGCACGTCGACCGGGAACTGCCGAAGGTAGGCCAGCGACGAGTAGCCAGTGCCGAAGTCGTCGATGGCGATGCGCACCCCGAGCTCCTTCAGGCTCGTCAGACGGCCGACGGTGGCGTGGGCGTCCTTCATGAGAACCGTCTCGGTGATCTCGACGATGAGATCGTCCGGATCGAGTCCGTGCCGGTCCAGGGCGGACCGGACGTCGTGGACGAGCGAGTCGGACTCGAGCTGGCGCATCGACACGTTGATCGACATCGACAGCCGGCGCCCGAGCGCGCGCCAACGCGCCAGCTGCGCACACGACTCGTCGAGAACCCAGCGGCCGACGTCGACGATCTGGCCGCTGTCCTCGAGCACCGGGATGAACCGGTCCGGCGTCATCAGGCCCTTGGTGGGGTGGTTCCAGCGGATCAGGGCTTCGACGCCGTCGATGCGGAGGTCGGTCAGGTCGACGATGGGCTGGTAGAGGAGTGTGAACTGGCCGGCGGTCAGGCCCGCGTCGAGCTCGGTCCGGAGGGCGAGCCGGTCGTTGGCGGCCAGCTGCATCGCCGCCTCGAAGACGACCGCCTGGTCGCGACCGGCGCCCTTGGCCCGGTACAGCGCGATGTCTGCGTCGCGCAGCAGGTCCTGTGCCGAGGTGCGGTCGCCGACCGCGATCCCCACGCTGGCCGACACCGTGAGGGGGACGGACTCGAACCCCTCGACGTAGAACGCCGGTCGGAGGGCCTGGCGGATCCGGTCGGCGATGGCCTCGGGACCGTCCTGCAACGAGACTCCCTCGGCCAGGACGACGAATTCGTCGCCGCCGAGGCGTCCCACGGTGTCGCTGGTGCGGACCAGGCCGACGAGCCGGCCGGCGACGGCCTGGAGGAGTCGGTCGCCCGCCCCGTGGCCGAGTGAGTCGTTGGTGTCCTTGAAATTGTCGAGGTCGACGAAGAACGCCGCCACGGGCTCGCCCGTGCGCCTGGCACGGATCAGCATCTGGTCGGCCCGGTCGAGGATGAGCTGGCGGTTGGCCAGACCGGTGAGCGGGTCGTGCAGGGCGCGGTGGGACAGGAGCTCCTCGAACTTCTTCCGCTCGGTGATGTCACGGACGTTCGTGACGTACCCGCCCACCGAGATCCGGTCGAGCTGGTTGGAGATGACCGCCTCGACGTCGCGGCGGGTGCCGTCCCGCCGGACCATCCGGAATTCGAGGACCGCCGTGTCCGACGACGCCTGGAACTCCTCACCGAGTTGCAGTCGCAGGTAGTCCTGGTCGTCCGGGTGGACGAAGTCGGTCGCCCTGCGGCCGACCAGGGCAAGCGGTCGGTAGCCGAGCAGCTGTTCGACGGCGGGGGACAGGTAGCGGAAGAAGCCCTCGTCGTCGATGATCATGGTCACGTCCGAGGAGTTCTGGATCAGTGACCGGAAGCGGTCCTCGCTGAGCCGGACGGCACCCTCGGCCGCCTCCTTCTGCTCCATCGTGGCACCGGCCATGCGGATGACGAAGATCAGGACGAAGGCACCCATCGTGGACAGCGCCGTCGACTGCCCCACGGTCAGCTCCGACGGCAGCAGCCCGACCCAGATCCCCAGTTCGCCGACGGCCATGCCGACCAGGCTCCACACGGTCACGGACATCCACGAACGGGACCCGCACTTGGCGATGACCTCGAGGGCGATGAATGCGTACGCGCCCCACAGGACCGGTCCCCAACCGGTCAGGAAGATGACAGCGGACACAGCCGCCACCTGCACCGCCACGCGGAAGTTGAGTGACAGGGCATCCGGCCGCCGATCGTAGATCCGGTCCACCGCGATGTTGCACGCGGGTACGGCCAGGAAGACGCCGAGCCACAGCCACGCGGACTCGTGGGTGATGAAGCTGAAGTGCATCAGCAGCAGGATGGCCCCGAAGGCCAGGGGCCCCATCAGATAGCCGAGCAGGGCGGGGTCGATCATGGCCCGCGAGGCACCGGCCTGCTGTGGTCCCGTTCCCAGGATGTCGTCGCCCACGGGTCGGGCGCTCGCCTGATCTGCCATGTCCCCCTCGCCGGATCGCCGCCTCACCGTCGGCCCTGGTGCATCGACGCGATCCGCGGACAACTTGAGTCGTCTCCCGGTTGCAGGACAGTGCCCGGCGCAGCGCCGGATCGTGTGGCGGCAGGTCAGACGGGACGTCGGTGCACGAGCCCGCGCACGTAGGCGGCCTGCCCGACGTGCTGGAGGTCGTCGGCGATGACGCTGACGAGCCGGACCCGTGCGGTCACGGGGGGGTCCCACCGGGTGTCGACCACCCGGTCGAGGTCGGCCTCGGTCAGCGTGCCGAGGTACGAGAGTGTGGCGGCGTGGACGTCCTCGAAGTAGTCGAGGAGTGGTCGTGCCTCGGCCACCACCAGGGCCACCTGCTGCGGATCGTGGCCGTAGCCGGTGTCGGACGGGTCGAGTGGCAGGGCGAGTCGCTCGGCCCACCCGCCGTCCAACCACCGCTGGCCGACCCCGGCGAGGTTGGCGACGTGATCGTCCTGGATCCTCGTGAGGTGCCAGGCCAGCCAGGCGATGGAGTTGGACTCCGCATCGGGGCGGAAGGCCAGCTCCTCGGCCGACAGACCGTTGACGGCGGGGTGGACACCGTCGCGGATGCGCTCGAATGCGTCGGTCAGTAGCTCGGTGCTGGACATGGCGTCCTCCTCAGGGGTGGCGTGCGCTCGACCCAGCATGGCCTGCCGGGACGACGCCGGCACGCCCGGTGTGGCACCGCTGCACGTTGGGTAGGTCGGAGCGCGCGCAGTGGCGGTCGCCCGGCAGGCAGCCGGATGGCGAGGGAGGAACGGAACGTGGCGGATACCTGTACCCACCTGGACGCGGTGGCCGACGTGACCCCGTCGGCACCCTCCCACCCGTGACCGGACCCCCGAGCGGGGGGTGACCTCGGGCGGAACCGTCAGCCGTTTAGCGTTCGGGACGATCGCTGCGTAGCGTCGGGTGCGACGTAGCCGTGCGCGGCCGGTTGACAGGTCGGGCGGAGCCCAGACGAAAGGTGGACGATGCGGCAGTTCGGACGGTTGGCGGCGGCGGTGGCGGTGGCGGTGCTCGGTCTGACGGGTGTCGTCGTGACTGCTACGCCGGCAGCGGCAGCCTCAGCACCGAGCGCCTACCCTTGGGAAGTCCACACGACCGCCGACGTCGGCACCACCGCCGACAATTCGCTGGGAGCGGTGTCGTGCGTGCCCGGCGGGTACTGCACGGCCGTCGGCCACACCAATGCCGGCAAGGTCGACCAGACACTGGCCGAGCTCTGGAACGGCACCGGCTGGACGATCGTGCCGAGCCCCGACACCAACACGGTCCAGCCGCAGTCGCTGTACGGGGTGTCGTGCACGTCCGTCACCTTCTGCGTGGCCGTGGGCTCGTCGCAGTCGGTCGCTGGCCCGACGGACACGCTGGCCGAACTCTGGAACGGCACGGTGTGGTCGATCGTGCCGAGCCCCGACAAGGGCACGGGCGGCTTCTCGGAGCTGAACGGCGTGTCGTGCCTGTCGACGACGTGGTGCACGGCGGTCGGCGACTACTTCAACGGGACGGTCAGCCAGACACTGGCCGAGGCGTGGAACGGCACGACGTGGTCGGTCGTTTCCAGCTCGAGCCCGTCCACCACGGTGACCAGCGTCTTCACCTCGGTGTCGTGCCTGTCGCCGGCAGGCTGCACCGCGGTCGGCTATTCGGCGGCGAACTCCGGCTACCAGAACCTTGCGCAGGAGTGGAACGGGACCTCCTGGGCACCGCTGTCGATACCGGAAACCGGACCGGACGACGACGACCTCCTGGAGGCGGTGTCCTGCGGGTCGCCGACGTCGTGCACGGCGGTCGGCTCGTCCTCGCCCGACGGGTCCGCCTACGCGAACCTCGTCGAGCAGTGGGACAACGGCATCTGGTCCATCATCTCGACGCCCCCGCCGTCGTCGGCCACGAACGACGGTGAGCTGCTGGGCGTCTCGTGCACCGGGGTGTGGGCGTGCACCACGGTGGGGGACACACCGGACGACACCCCGATCCAGACCGAGTCACTCGCCGTGGAGCCGGGCTACTGGGAGGCGGCGAGTGACGGTGGCATCTTCTCCTTCGGCTCGTCGGTCTTCTACGGCTCCATGGGTGGCTCACCGCTCGCAGCACCGATCGTGGGCTTCGCCCCGACCCCGGACCGCCGTGGCTACTGGGAGGTCGCGAGCGACGGCGGCATCTTCGCCTTCGGCGACGCCACCTTCTACGGCTCCATGGGTGGCAAGTCATTGAACGAGCCGATCGTGGCGATCACCTCGACGCCGGACGGCAGGGGCTACTGGGAGGTCGCGAGCGACGGCGGCATCTTCGCCTTCGGCGACGCCACCTTCTACGACTCCATGGGTGGCAAGCCATTGAACGAGCCGATCGTGGCGATCACCTCGACGCCGGACGGCAGGGGCTACTGGGAGGTCGCGAGCGACGGCGGCATCTTCGCCTTCGGCGACGCGCAGTTCTACGGCTCCATGGGCGGCACGCCCCTCAACGAGCCGATCGTCGGGATCACCACTTCCGTCGACGGCAGGGGCTACTGGATGGTCGCCAGTGACGGCGGCATCTTCGCCTTCGGCGACGCCACCTTCTACGGCTCCATGGGCGGCACGCCCCTCAACAAGCCGATCGTCGGGATCACCGGAACCATCGACAGCGGGGGCTACTGGATGGTCGCCAGTGACGGCGGCATCTTCGCCTTCGGCGACGCGCAGTTCTACGGCTCCATGGGGGGTAGCCCCCTCGCACGGCCGATCGTCCAGATGGGCTGAGCGGCGGGCTCGACCGTGCCGGACGGCGCAGGTCGTCCCGTAGACTTCCCTCTCTGGAGCGAGCGACCACCGAGGAACGTCCAATGACCTACTGCCTGGCCATCCGACTCGAGGAAGGGCTCGTCTTCCTGGGCGACTCCCGCACCAACGCCGGGGTAGACAACGTCAGCACGTACCGCAAGGTGCACCTGTTCCAGCCCGACCCCGACCGTCTCTTCGTCCTCGAGTCCGCCGGCAACCTGGCCACCACCCAGGAGGTCCTGGACCGGATCAACCAGGATCTGACCGACCCGGGGGCCCGCGAGAGCCTGGCCACGGTGGACCACCTCTTCGAGGCCGCGCTCTACGTCGGCAGGCTCAGCCGGGAGGTGGCCGCCAACCACCGTGACGCCCTGGCCCAGATCGGCGCGGACGGAACGGCGACGTTCCTGCTCGGCGGGGAGATCCACGGTGGCGGCGCGCCGGACATCCTGCTCGTGTATCCCGAGGGGAATTACATCCGGGCTTCCGACGACCGGCCGTTCCTGCAGATCGGCGAGAGCAAGTACGGCAAGTTCACCCTGGAGCTCGGCGTGGCCGCCCACGTCAATCTCACGACGGCCACCAAGCTGGCCCTCACCTCGATGGTCAGCACCGCCGGGGCCAACCTCTCCGTGGGCCCGCCGTACGACCTGGTCATCTACCGGGCCGGCTCGTTCGAGCCGTTCGAGGCCCGGATCAACGCCGACTCGCCGTTCCTGTCCCGGCTCGAGGCGGTCTGGACCAAGTACCTGTTCGAGGCCATCTCCGAGCTGCCGGCCATTCAGGAAGGCGACCTCGAGACGTGACGGATCCGGCCGGCCAGGCCGTGCCGTCGCACCAGTTCGATCCGATCGGCGACCTGCTCGGTCGCATCCGGCTCGAGTTCGCCGATGACCATCGGGGGGATGTGGCCTCCTACATCCCCGAGCTGTCGACAGCTGATCCCGAGGCCTTCGGGCTGGCGCTGGTGGGCGTAGCCGGCTCGCGGTACGAGGCGGGCGAGTCCGGGGTGCCGTTCACCATCCAATCGGTATCGAAGCCCTTCGCGTACGCCCTGGCACTGGCTGACGTAGGGATGGAGGCGGTGCTCGCCCGGGTGGGTGTGGAACCAAGTGGCGAGGGCTTCAACGCCATCAGCCTGGAACCGGGCACCGGGCGTCCCGACAACCCACTGATCAACGCCGGCGCCATCCTCACGACGTCCCTGGTGGCGGGTGGCGGTCCCGAGGAGCGGTTCGGACGGATCCTCGACCTGCTGTCGCGCTGCGCCGGTCGGGAGCTCCCGGTCGACGCCGCCGTGTACCGCTCGGAGCGCGACACCGGTGACCGCAACCGGGCGCTCGCCCACCTGATGCGGGCCGCCGGGTCCCTGTCCGTTCCGGCGGAGGACGCGGTCGACGTCTATTTCCGCCAGTGCTCGGTGCTGGTGACCGCTGCCGATTTGGCCGTGATGGCCGCCACATTGGCCAACGGCGGGGTCCACCCCCTCACCGGCGAGCGGGTCATGGATCAGTTGGTGGCCGAGCAGGTCCTCACGGTCATGGCTACGTGTGGGATGTACGACTACTCGGGTGAGTGGTTGCTCCGGGTCGGACTGCCGGCCAAGTCCGGAGTGGCCGGGGGCCTGGTGGCGGTCAGCCCGTCCCAGTTCGGCATCGGGCTCTTCAGCCCACCGCTCGATGAGCGCGGCAACAGCGTGCGGGCCGTCGAGGCGAGCCGCGCCATCTCTGAGCGCTTTTCGCTCCACCTGATGCACCAGGTGACCCGGACCGGTCCGAGTTTCGTACTGGTGGCCGAGGACGGCACCGAGATGTCGCTCCCCTCGCCATCGGGCCTGGGCGTCGTGGACGTGCCGGTGCTGTCGCTCCAGGGCTACATCGAGTTCGCCTCGGCCGAGCAGGCGCCGCTGGGACTCCGACGCCATGTGGGCGACGCCGTCGTTCCGCAGGGCATCGTGGTCGACCTCGACCACGTGACGCAGTTCCACCCGGTAGCGGTGCTGCTCTTCGACGCCATCATCGGACAGCTGGCCCGCCGCGGGATATCGGTGGTCACCGTGGACCGCCAGGGCCGGGGCATGGTGGCCTCTGCGGGTGAGTTCCCCAGACGGGCGGAGGCGTTGGCCCATCTGCGGGGCGGCTGAGGCGGATCGGACACCTGATCGGGCGTCCGATCAGGTGCTGACCGTCGGCGGGCCGTCGAGTACCTCGTACCCGCAGTTGTATCCCGGGATGAACGTGATACCAGGGCCCCCGTGACACCCGGCACCGCAGAGGTACAGGCCCTCGACCGGTACCGGGTTGTCCGGCCAACCTCGCGGCCCGGGCCGGAACGGACCCATGAACTCGGGCTGGAGGAGTCCGTGGCAGAAGTCGCCTCCGGTGCAGCCGAACATCCGCTCATAGGCGTAGGCGGGGTAGTTGAACTGGCGCTCCACCAGGTCCGGGAAGTTGGGCGCGAGCCTGGTGAGCTTGGCGAGCATCCGGTCCGCCATCTCGTCCCGCAGCCGCGCCTGTGCATCGTGGTCGGCCCCGATTGGTGCGTAGAAGGCGAAGCTGCTGACCACGTGCTTGCCCGGCGGCGCCAGGTCCGGGTCCCGGAGCGACGGGATCGACAGGTTGAACGACGGCGAGGAAGGGACGATGCCGCGCACGCAGCCCTCGAAGTCGGCCTGCATCTCTTCGGGAGTCCCGAAGAACGTCACGTTGTGGCTCAGCCCTCCGTCGTTCAACTCCTCGTAGGGGCTCGCCCACTCGGGCAGCCCGCTCAGGGCGAAGTGCATCTGGAAGTAGAGGGCGCGGTGATCGATGGCGTCGACCCGCTGGAGGAAGTCGGCCGGCAGGTCGTCCCGGTCGAGCAGCTGGGTGAACGTCGCCGTAGGGTCGAGGTTGGACACCACGACCGGTGCGCTGACCGTCTGGCCGTCGCCCAGGCGGACGCCGACCACGCGACCGGCCTCGGTGGCTATTCCGGCCACCTTGACGTGACGGCGCAGTTCGCCGCCGTGCTGCTCGAACCGTTCGGCCAGGTGGGCCGACAGGGTGCCGATGCCGCCCTTGACCTTGGACATCGTGGCGCCGGTGGGGGAGGCGAGGGCGAATGCCAGGCAGAGCGCGCTGCCCTCGGAGTACGGGCCGCGGTAGGTCGAGTTGACCGAGAGGAAGGCGAGCATGCTGCGCACCTGGGCATGGCGGACCGGGTCGGGCAGGTGCCGGTCGATCACGTCCATGACGCTGCCGAACATCGCCGTGCGGATGGCTTGCCGTTCGGTCTCGTTCGCCGCGCAGGCGAACATCTCGTCGAGCGACTTCGGCGGTGTCCTGACGTCGAACCGACCGATGGCCCGGGCCGGGGCGTCCGCCCAGGCCGCGATCTCGGCCATGCCGAGGACCGCCTCGAGCCCCATCCGGTCGTTGAGGTGCTCGAACAGCTTGTCCGGGTCGCTGTGGAGGAGCAGCGGGGGCTCGCCCGAGGGCCCGATGGCCGCAGACTGCACCTCGGGCTCGAAGATGGGGCACGCGTCGAAGCCGAGGTCGTCGTAGATCTCGCTCGGGACGGGGAACTGGATGGAGCCGGCCAGCTCGAACCGGTAGCCGCGGGCCAGCTCCGTGGTCGTGGCCATGCCCCCGATGAAGTGGTTCTTCTCCAGGCACAGGACGCGCATCCCGCCGCGAGCCATGACCACCGCGGCGGTCAGACCGTTGTGCCCGGCCCCGATGACGATGGCGTCGTAGTCCGGCATGGCGCCACGGTATCGGAGGGACCCGTCCCCTACCCGCATCGACGGACGGGAGTGCTCAGCCGTGCTGCCAGACCCGGCTGGCCAGGTTCCGGATGCCCGGCAGCGCCGCCCGATCGAGCCGCGCCACGTCGTCGTCGAGGCTCCAGCCCAGTGCTCCGGCGTTCTCCTCGGCCTGGTGTCGGTTCTTCGCCCCCGGGATGGGCAGAGCTCCCTTGGCGATGATCCAGTTGAGCGCCACCTGACTGGGCGACCGACCGTCGTGGGCGTCGCGGATGCGGCGCAACTCGGCGACGACGGCGTCGACGACCTCCATCGGATGGTCGGAGAAGTTCCGCTTGCCCGGTGGGGGGTTCGCCACCGAGTACTTGCCCGTCAGGCGGCCCTGGCCGATGGGCGAGTAGGCCAGGGGGACCACACCGAGGTCAGCGCAGGCGGCGAGCAGACCGCTGGTCTCGGGGGAGCGGCGCAGGAGCGAGAACTCGATCTGGTTGGTGGCCAGTCGCAGGCCGTGGCGCCCGAGGGCCGCCGCCATGGCCCTGGTCACCTTGATCGAGTAGTTGGACACGCCGATGGCCCGGATCAGGCCCTGGTCGTGGGCCGCGGCCAGTGCGCCGGCCAAGGCGGTATGGGAGCGCAGGCTGACCGGGCCGTGGATCTGGTAGAGGTCGACCGCGTCGAGCCCGAGGCGATCGAGCGATGCCCGCAGCGACCTGAGCAGCGCCCGACGGATGTCGAGCTTCCAGGGCGACGGCATGAATTTGGTGGCGATGATGGCACGGGCGGCCCGATCGCGGTCACCGGCCAGGAGCGACCCGATGATCCGCTCGCTCTCACCGCCGCCGTAGACCTCCGCCGTGTCGAAGAGGGTGACCCCGGCGTCGAGGGAGGCGTCCCAGGCGTCGCGGATGGAGTCCTGCGTGAGGCCTGCGTCGTACCCGCCCATGCCCCAGGTCGACTCGTCGCCCCACGACCAGGTGCCCACGCCGAGTCGGGGGACGGTCACGTCGGTCCCGGCAAGGGTGAGGACATCGGGATCCATGGCCTCACCGTATCCGCCCGGGTGCCGTATGCCCCCGCTACGCAGGAGGTTCATCCTCAAGCTGCGGCCCGACGGACCCGATGACACAGGTATGCCCCCTGTCGTCGAAGGGCCCGAGATGCCCCCGATCGCACCGACCGGGGACGCGGAGTTGCTGCGTCTCATCCGCGAGCTGCCGGACGCTGTGGTCGTCGTCGGACCCACCGGGATCCTCGTCTGGGGCAATTCGACGGCCGAGCGGCTCTTCGGGACGACCATTGCCGAGGCCATGGGACTGTCGGGCCTCGACTTCGTCCATCCGGAGGACCTGCCCTTCGTCCTGCTGTCGCTCGAGACCATCCAGGAGAAGGAGGTCGGGGCACCGATCGAGATCCGCCTGAAAACCCCGTTCGGCTGGCGGCTGATGGAGCTCGTCGGCACCCCGGTGCCCTGGCTGACCGAGGGATCGGTGCTGTTGAGCCTTCGGGACCTGACCGAGCGCCGCCGCTTCGAGGTCTCCCACAACCGGGACGCGCGTCTGCGGGCGGTGGTCCAGCACGCCCCCGTCGTGACCATGCTGGTGGCCCGGGACGGCACCGTGGAGTCGTGCTCAGGGGCCGTATCGAGGATGCTCGGCCACGACCCGGAGCTCATCGAGGGACGTCCGCTGGTCAATCTGGTCGCCACGGAGGACCGTCAGGGGGTCATGGAGGCCATCGTGCGCGCCTCGCAGTCCGGCCCGGCCGCGGGGCCGGTGTCCGTTACCGTCGGGCTGAACCGGATCGGCTCACCCGTGCCCATCCCGTTCGAACTCAGCCTCGTCAATCTGGTGGACGACCCGACGGTGGGGGCCTACGTGGTCTCCGGCCACGACGTCACCGTCCGGAAGCGACTGGAGGAGGAACTGTCGTTCCATGCGTATCACGACTCGCTGACGGGTCTAGGCAACCGGGCCCTCTTCCTGAAGCGTCTCGACGACGCATTGGCGCGAGCCGGGCGGTCCGACTCCAAGGTGGCCGCCCTCTTCCTCGACATGGACGGACTGAAGTCCGCCAACGATCGACTGGGCCACGGCGCCGGCGATGCGCTGCTGCAGGCCATGGCCGGGGTGCTGCGGACGAGCGTCCGCAAGTCGGACACGGCTGCCCGCCTCGGAGGCGACGAGTTCGGTGTGATCGTCGAGGACTTCAACCACCCCACCGAGGTGGAGGGACTGGCCGACCGGATCCTCGAGGCCTGTCGCAAACCGTTCGTCATCGGTGACGCCACGGTGTCCGGGACGGTCAGTATCGGCTTCGCCTTCGCCGGGTCCGGCATCACCGTCGACGAACTGATGTCCAACGCCGACCGGGCGATGTATGCGGCCAAGTACCGGGGCAAGGACCGCCACGAGCGATTCGAGTCCTGGATGCTCGACGCCGAACGCGCCGTCTGAGCGGACCGCCGACGCGCCGTCAGCAGGAGGGACCGGGACGGCATGCAGCCGGTCGTCCCGACCTAAGGTCCGGACATGGCATCGGCCCGCTCGACGCTCGCCCGACTGCGGACCCACCGGGCCCCTATCTGGTGGCGGGACGCCAAGCTCGGGATCTTCGTCCACTGGACCCCTGCCTCGATTCCTGCGTTCGCGCCGACCCTCGGTGACTACGGCGACCTCCTGGCCTCGGGTGAGTCGGACGCCTTCCAGTACTCGCCGTACGTCGAGTGGTACGAGAACTCGCTGAGGTTCCCCGACAGCCCGGCGTCCCGCCACCACCGCGAAGTGTGGGGCGACCGGCCCTACCGGTCGTTCGCCGAGGACTTCGTGGCCGGCCTCGACAACTGGGACCCTGACGGCTGGGCCGCTGCCTTCGCCGCGACGGGCGCCCGCTACGTGGTCCTGGTGTCCAAGCATGCCGACGGCTGGTGCCTCTGGCCCTCCGAGGTCCACAATCCCCATGTCGCCGGGTGGTACTCGGAACGCGACCTGGTCGGCGAGCTGGCCGACGCCGTCCGGGCCCACGGGATGCGTTTCGGGCTGTACTACAGCGGGGGCCTCGACTCCACGTTCCTCGAGTTCCCCATGGGGTCCATGGGCGGTGTGCTGGCCGCCGTGCCCCGGGGCGACTACCCCGCCTACGCCGAGGCCCAGGTGCGTGAGCTCATCGAACGTTACCGGCCGTCGGTGCTGTGGAACGACATCGCCTGGCCGACCCCGGGCAAGGAGCTCTGGCCGCTCCTGGACCACTACTACCGGGTCGTGCCCGATGGTGTGGTCAACGATCGCTGGATGCCGTGGTCGCCGCTCCTCGGACTGGCGCACTCGGCTCGGGGACGCCGAGTGATCGACTCGCTCATGGCCCGCCAGACGAGGGCGGAACAGGGTCTGGTGCCACCGCGGCCGCCCCACTTCGGCTACCGGACGCCCGAGTACATGACCTTCAAGGAGATCCAGACCACGCCGTGGGAGTGCGTCCGGGGCATGGACCACAGCTTCGGGTACAACGCGCAGTCGGCGGAGGAGGACTTCCTGACCCGCGACGAACTGCTCTGGTCGGTCACGGACATCGCATCCAAGGGTGGCAACCTCCTGCTCAATGTCGGCCCCCGGGCCGTCGACGCCACCATTCCCGAGGAGCAGTTGGTACGGCTCGCCTGGCTCGCCGGGTACGTGCCGACGAACGGGAATGCCCTCTTCGGCACCCGACCGTGGTCGACGCCGGGTACGACGACCGTCGAGGGGGACCCGCTGCGGTACACGGCCCGTGACACGGAGGTCTTCGCCTTCGTGCGCCCGTCGTCGCCGACGGCCACCTTGGCCGAGGTGGTGCCGACGGCGGCGACCACGGTGCAGGCAGTAGACGGCCGGGCGCTGACCTGGGAGGCGACGGGTAACGGGCTCCGGGTGGAACTTCCGTCGGCGCCCCGGGGGGATCCGGTGGCGGTGGCCCTCGAACACGTGGCGGCACACAGCCGCACCTGATCGGGAAGTGGCGAGTCCCGTGCCCGATCAGGCCCCGTCGTACCGGTCCCGGGCGGGCCGGTGGGTCACCGTGGCCTCGGTGGCCTGTGCCCTCGCACCCGGCGTCACGGCCCTCGTCGTCCTCTGGGTGCTGCAGAATGTGGGTGGTGCCCTGCTCACACCGGGCAGCCTGGCCATCCTGCAGGCCTCGTGGCGGTGGATCTTCCTCATCAATCTGCCCGTCGGGATCGTCGTCCTCCTGCTGGCCGCCCGCCACGTACCGGAGTCGAAGGACCCGTCGGCTCCGGCACAGGTCGACGCCGTGGGTGCCGTCCTCGTGGTCACTGCCCTGGCCGGGGTGCTGTTCCTGCTGCCCGTCGTGCTCCAAGTGGTCGGCGGCTACACGCCTCTGGAATCGGGTATCGCCCTCCTCCCCCTCACGGTCGTCATGCTGCTGTTGTCGTCGATGTCGGGTCGGGTGGAGTCGCGGATCGGCCGGCGCCTGCAGATGGGCATCGGGCCGTGGTGGTCGGCTGCAGGCTCGCACTGCCGTCGAGAGTCGGGTCCGACAGCTCCTACCCGTCGGGCGTACTGCCCGCCGTACTGGTCTTCGGGTTCGGCCTGGCCGTCACGGTGGCGCCGCTGACCGCCACCGCGCCACCCTTGCCGCGGGATTCCGCACGGCGACGCTGGTGGCCGGCGCCTGGTGCATGGCCGGCGGCGTCCTCGCCGCCGCGGGCATCCGCAACCCGTCGCGTGGTCCGCGGCCATCCGGGCCGTCCGGCGCCCGGAGGTCCACCGCACTGCACTACTGCGGTCTCGACTGCCCGCCGCCCGTCACGGCCGAGTAGCGGGTCGGCCGGCGCGGGCCGGTCCGGGCGGCGATACGTTGGCGAGATGGCTGGCTCCCCGGGCACCCGGATGGACGGGTGGCTGTTCTGGGGCCTCTGCTTCCTCACCACCACGACCGGTGTCCTCGACGCCACCAGCTTCCTCGACCTGGGCCGCACGTTCACGGCCAACATGACCGGAAACGTCCTGCTGCTGGCCTTCTCGCTCACCGGGACCGCACTCGGTGGCGGATCCGACTCGCAGGGCTTCGTCATCGCCCTGATCGGGTTCGTCGTCGGTGCCATGGTCGGCGCCGCAGCCGCGGGACGTCGGGGACGGACGGCCCACCTGCACCTCGGCCTGGCCCTCGAGATCGTGGCGGTTACCGGTGCGCTCGTCGTGTCCCTCACCGGTTCGGTGCAGTCGACGGACAGACGCGATGTCGTCGTGGGCCTCCTGGCTTTTGCGATGGGCGCGCAGAATGCCCTGGTGCGGCGCATGATCCTCAGTGAGGCGAACACCACGGTGCTGACCACCAGCCTCGGGTCGCTCGCGGCGGACCTGGTGGCGATCGGGGGGCGCCCGCCCCGCGCCGGTCGGCGGGTGGCCACGGTGGCCTGCATCTTCGTCGGCGCGGTGATCGGGGCGCTCCTGCAGCGTCACGGGGTCGGGTGGCCACTCGGTCTCGCGCTCGTCCTGGTGGTCCTGGCCGGCTGGGCGCTGTCTTCGGCCGGATGGCCGGCTCCGGAGGAGTGACGGGCCGTACGCAGGAATGTTGACTATGTCGATCGGGTTTACCTAGTATTCGTCCATGGCCCACGTGACGTCCCCGGCACGCCGGTGATCGCAACCTCGCAACCGGTGCGCCTGGGCACCGCTGAGCTACTGGCCATCGCCACCAGGCTGGCCCCCTCGGCCCAGTCGTGGCCCGGCATGCAGGACCCGGAGATCCGTTCGTGGCACACGGTGGCGGCCACAGACCGTTACCAGGCATTCGTGATCGCCTGGCCGGTCGGTGGAGCGATCGAACTGCACGACCACGGGGACTCGGCGGGGGCCGTGGTCGTGGCGGGCGGGTCGCTGGTGGAGACGGTCGTGGGTCACGAGGAGGGTGGATCGCTGCAGATGACCTCCCGGAAGGTGACCCGCGGTGACCACCTCGTGTTCGGGCCCGGCCACGTCCACGACATCGTGAACCACGGGCCCGGCCCGGCGTTGAGCGTGCACGTGTATTCCCCGGTGCTCCGGTCCATGACGTTCTTCGAGCCCAGGGACAGGGAGATGCTGGTGGCGGTCCGGACAGAGGAGTTCTCGACACCGGCTGCCGACCGGTGACGAGCCGGGTCGACGGTCTCATCACCGACGCGCGGCGCCGGATCGGTCGTGTGACACCGGACGGGTTGGCCGGAATCGTTGCCGAGGGCGGCCTGGTGGTCGACATCCGCCCCGAGTCCCAACGGCGTGTCGAAGGGGAGCTGCCGGGCGCCGTGGTCATCGAGCGGAACGTGCTCGAGTGGCGGTTGGACCCCACAGGTGGCCACCGGATCCCCGAAGTCCGCGATCACGACCAGCCCGTCGTGGTGGTCTGCTCGGCCGGCTACGCGTCCAGCCTGGCTGCGGCGTCGTTGGCGGATCTCGGCTTCCGGCGTGCCGCGGACCTCGACGGCGGCTTCCAGGCGTGGGGCCGGTGGGACTCGGCCCGGCGCGCCGGGGCGGAGCCCGGATGACGAGGCCCGTCCTGGTGACGCTCCATGCCCACCCGGACGACGAGTCCATCTTCACGGGTGGGACCATCGCCACCGCGGTCGAGGCCGGATGGCGGGTCGTCCTGGTCGTGGCGACCGACGGCAGCCAGGGGGAGCGTCCGACCTCGGCCGGATCGGACCTCGGCGCCCACCGTCGTGGCGAGGCGGTCGAGGCCGCCGCCGTCCTCGGCATCTCCCGGGTGGAGTTCCTCGGCTACGGCGACTCCGGGTATTCGACCCCGGTCTCCGGGGCTGCACCGGCTGGATCGTTGGCGGCGGCGAGCGTCGACGACGCCGCGTGCGCCGTCCGTCGCATCCTGATCGACGAGCAGGCCACCGCACTCACCACGTACGACGCCGAAGGGATCTACGGGCACGTCGACCACGTCCGGGTGCACGAGATCGGAGCCCGCAGCGTGGCCGGGACGGACTGCGAGCTCTACGAGGCGACGGTCAGCCGGTCGGAGCTCCGACGCCTGCGGCTCGACCTGGTCGGCCGCGGTCTGCTGGACGCACTTTGGCCGTCCGCACTGTCGGAGCGACTGGGAGTCGAGGACGGGCCGGACCTCGTGGGCGTCGACGTCTCACGGCACCTGCCGGTCAAGCTGGCCGCGGTGTCCGCACACTCGAGCCAGGTGATGGAAGCATCCTCGTTCATGGGCCTGCCGGCCGGAGCCTTCCATCACCTCTTCGCCACGGAGTGGTTCCGGACGGCCCGCCCGCAGCGCGGCCGGTTCCTGGAACTCGTTGCACGGGATGGCGTTCGCTCCGCACCTCCGGTCGGGCGAGCGCTCCGCGGGTTGGCCACAACCGCCTGAGTGGCGGTGGGAACAGGTCAGGCGGAGCGGGCCGCCGACGGACCGTTGCGGATGGTCGACTGGACTCGTCGCATCTGGCTCCGCAGGCAGAGCCCGCGATAACGCTCGCCATCGACCTCCAGGTAGCGGAGCACGGTGGCAGCCCGTCCTGGCTCGGGCAGGTACTCGTCGGCCATCCAGGCGTGGAGCTCATCCACGGTCACCCCGAGTGCCAGTGCTGCCGCTGCCGGCGAGTCGGAGCGCGACTCCATCCGCGCGTCGATCGCATCACCGAGTGTCTGGAGCTTCATGGTGCTGGGCCCGGCCTCCGTCGATCGTTCTCCGCCGACACCGCACGGTGCAGTGGATGACCTGCCCATGGTCCGCCTTCGACGGTGGGGAATCAAGTCGCGACCGCGCAGCGCGCGCAGATCGGCAACGAACAGCGTGTCGAAGCGATCGGAGACTCGGTGACGACCACTGACGGCGACGGTCGCCGCCACACGACCGTCGACTGGTCGCGCGGTGCACCCGGTGGTGCGGCGTCGCGTGCCGGACCCGTTGTACTCCGGGGGTCCTGGGAGTATTTTCACGGGTGTAGCGCCGGGGTGGCCCGCGGCTCGGCGACGGCGGACGGCGGGTAGGGAGCCAGTGGTGAGCGAGCGTGAGCCGGCGGGGGAGTCCTTCGGTGTCTCCGGTTCCCAGTCGCCGGAGTGGGGCCAGCCCGAGGTACTCCTGCTGGCCCCCGCTTCGGACGTCGAGGTCGCGCTCCTAGACCCGGACGGCCGCATCGTCTCCGTGAACGACGCCTGGTCGAGGTTCTGCGACGAGAACGGTGGCGATGCAGGTAGCTGTGGTGTAGGGGTGTCGTACCTCGGCGTGTGCGACCGGGCGGGGGACGTCATGGCGACCCTGGTGGGCGCCGCGGTCCGGTCGGCGCTTCGAGGCGAACTCCCCGCACCGCTGGCCGTCGAGGTGCCGTGCCATTCCTCGGGAACCCTGCGATGGTTCGACGTGCTCGTCTCGTCGCGCCTCGGTGACGACGGGATGTGCCTGGGCGCCACGGTGACCCTGTCCCTGGTGCGATCAGTAGCGAGGCCGAGCGGTGCCTCGCCAGGAGCCGGAGGATCGCCGACGGGGCGTCAGCCCGATCCGGCTCCCGGGCAGGCAGCAACTGCATGGCTGGGTGCCCATCCGAGCGCGGAGCGCCTCGGGGACGGTGTGGCTCACGCCGTCTTCGCGGTTGCGCCGTGTGGCGTGCTGCTGGCCGACGACGGCGGTCGGGTGGTCGCCGCCAACGTGCAGGCCGACGACCTGTTCGGTGTCGATGCCGGTAGCCTCGTCGGGCACCTGCTCGAACGGCTCCTCCCGTCGCGATGGCGGGACGGGCCGGGAGCCTCGCCGACGAAGTCCGAAGGGAACTGGACCGATCCGGCCTACTCCGGGCGGATGGCGGTGGGCATCCGCCCGGACGGCACCCACGTCCGGGTGCGGCTCACCTCGGCGCCGGTCCCGCTGTCGGTGGGCGCCGGCACCCTGTTGACGGTGTCCGCCGTGCACGAGCGGGCGGACCGCGCCGCGGGTGGACCGGGTTCCCTCCTGGTCGACCTCGATGCCGCGATGCGCCGGATCTTCTCTGCGGGCCTGACACTCGCCAGCGTGCGTGAACGCCTCGACCAGGATGGTGTGCCGGCTCGTGTCATCGGCGAGGTCATGGCCGATCTGGACCGCGCCGCCCGGGAGGTCCGCCGGGCGGGTCTGCCACGGCGGCCGACGGGCTGAGGCCGCGTCCTGCCCGGATACCGGACGCCGTCCCGGTAGGCACCGGGCCGGCCGACAGCCACCGGCTCCCCAATACGCTGGTGGCGGACGAGCCGCTGGATGACACGGGCACCGTGTGTGAGGAGAGTCAGATGGGACAGGACCCCGAGGACAGGTCGGCACAGAGCGTGGCGGACGACACGCCGGTGGACGCCGTCGACGAAATGGTCGAGGAGAGCTTCCCGGCGAGCGATCCTCCGTCCGGATGGGCGGGCGAAGATCCCCGGGACGTCGCCGGATCGACCGGCTGCGCCCCACGCTGAAGCACCGACGACCGGGGGCATGCCGATCCGTCAGCCCATGGCGGACAGGACCTCCTGGACCCGGGCCACAAGATCGCCGTCGTCCCCACACCGGTAGCCGTTGGCCAGCCGGGTGGTGAAGAGGTGGCGTGCGAGGGCGTCCTCGCCCGCCTCGGCCAGCAGGCACGCCTCGGCCAGCAGACCGAGGCGACCCACCACATCACGGAACTGCCAGTCGCCGACGGACGCGTCCACCATGCACGACCGGGTGGCGGCAAGTACCCCCTCGAGTTCCTCGCCCAGCCTCGTCGCAAGGTCACCATCGGCGCATGCGGCCACGGCGGCGCGCAGCCAGCGGTCGACCTCGTCGAGGATCGGCAGCCGTCGGAGGTCGTTGAGCACCTGTGCCACCAGGACGTTGTGGCTGCCCTCCCACGACTCGTAGACCATGGCATCGCGGTAGAGGCGGGGCAGGATGCTGAAGTCCTCGATGGCGCCGTTGCCGCCGAGGACTTCGATGGCGCCGTGGACCACCTCGGTGGCCTGGCACGACACCAGGTACTTGGCCAGGTTCACCAGGAACCGGTGCAGGAGCACCTGCTCGTCCCCGGCGGTGCCTCCGTCGATGCCGTCCTCCAGTCCCGTCAGCGCCATGACGAGGTGGAGGGCGCCGACGGAGACGGACGCCATGTCGGCGAGCGTCCGCTGCACAGCTGGGAACTCGCCGATCGGTCGTCCGAAGGCGCGGCGGTGCACCGCGTAGGCCGCAGCCTCCACATAGGCCCGTCGCATCATGCCGGCGTCGCCGACCGCTGTCATCCAGCGACTGGTGTTGAGGACGATGCCGACGGCGGTGCGGAATCCGTGTTCGACGGGGCCGACCGGCCACGCCAGGGCGCCGTCGAAGTCGATCTCGCCCGACGCGAGGCCTCGCGTGCCGAGTTTGTCCTTCAGCCGGCGGAGGGCGAACCCGTTCGGCGCGCCGTCGATCTCGCGGGGGACGACGAAGCTGCCGAGTCCCCGGGTGCCGTCGGCCCCGCCCTCGATGCGAGCGGTCAGGAAGAACTGACCGGCGTCCGCCACCGAGCAGAACCACTTCTCGCCGGTGACGCGGTACGAACCGTCGGCCTCGGGCACGGCGCGGCACACGTTTGCCCCGACATCGGATCCGCCCTGCACCTCGGTCAGGAACTGCGACCCGCGGACGGCGGTCGCATAGTCCGGGTCCACGAGGGGTGGCAGGAAGCGGTCGCGCACGCAGTCGTCCCCCACCCGTCGGAGCGCCCGGGCCAGGCCGATGGTGCAGGTGGCGGGGCACGCGTGGCCGGCCTCCCCCTCGAGCGACAGGAGGTACAGGAGCGTCGCCTGCTCAAAGGCCGTGCCGGAGGTGCCGGACAGTGCGACGAGCCCGCTCGCCCACACCGCGGTGCCAGCCGAGTCGTAGGCCGGATCGAACACCACGGACTCGGTCCGCCGACCGATGCCGTCATAGCGGGCGAGCTCGGGCAGGTGGGCACGCTGCTCGTAGCGCGCCGCCGCCGGCCCGACGATGCCCGTCACGTCCACGGCGAAGGCGGAGGCCCGGGACTCGAGTGCGGCGAGCCGCTCCGGCGGGAGCGACCGGGCGAGCAGGGAGCGGAGCTGAGTGTCCGCCATGTAGGGGTCCTCGGGGAAGGCGGCCTGCCAGGCGGCCAGATCGGCGCGTGCGCTCTCGGTGTCCATGGGACGAGTTTCGCGCCTCGGCCCGGGGTGCGGCAGGGTCGAGCGGCCCTTCCCCTTCGGTGGGGTGTCGGTCAGCCCTCGGGACTGAGCATTGCGGCGATGGCCCCACCGGTCGTGGGGTTGTTGAGGTAGGGCTCGGGGTCGTGGACCCGGTGGCCATTGTCGACCAGACGTTCCACCAGCGGACCGTCGAAGGCGTCGGGCAGTGGACGCAGGCACGCCGGGTCGTCGGCGTTCCGGATGTTGACCCAGTGCGTCGTGCCGCCCGGATACCGACCGCGCCCCGCAGTGGGCCGCGGTTCGAGGAGCTCGAGGATCCGCTCGCCACCCAGGGGTGATCCCATGGTGACGAAGCCGGCCACCTTCCATTCCGGATGGCGGGCGAGGGTCTCGTAGGCGACGACCGTCCCGAGCGAGTGGGCGATCACCACCTCGGTGTCGGGGCCGATGACGGCCTCCAGACGCGAGCAGGCCTCACGGCGGATGTCCGAGTTCTCGAAATAGGCGGCAGCCTGGGCCAGGAGCCGGTCGAGGTGCTGGTCGGCGAGCATCTTGACCAGCTCGTCGAGGTCGACGTCGTGATCGCCGGCCGGGAGGACCCCCGTTGCCTTCGCGAGGAGTTCCTTGAGATCGAACTCCGGGTCGTAGCCGCGCTCGGGATCCTTGCGGAAGAGGTCGCCGTAGAAGGCCACCGCCACCTCGGACTCCGCCACCTCCGCACCGTGCCAGGCCAGTCCGTCGGACAGGGCCGGAAACCACCGGGCCCTGATCGACGCCGGCCCCCACAGCGAATTGCCGGCCCCGTGCACCATCACGATCCTCGCCATGGCCGACAGTGTGGCACCACCGGACCTGTGTCGGCGGACCTGGTCGACCGCGGGTCAGCCGGCGACCGGACGGAAGCGCACGGGGGCGTGGCGGAAGCCGGCGTGCTTGTTCGAGCGCGTCCGTTCGACGACCCCTGCGGGCTCGATGGACTCGACCCGGTCGAGGAGGCCGTCGAACACGAGGGTGAGCTCGAGTCGGGCAAGGTTCGCCCCGAGGCAGAAGTGGTTGCCCGCCCCGAAGGCGAGGTGCGGGTTGGGGCTCCGACGGATGTCGAAGGTGAGCGGATCGGCGAACGCCCGCTCGTCGAAGTTGGCTGCCTGCCACCAGAGCACGACTTTGTCACCCGGCCGGATCAGTCGCCCGTGCCGCTCGGCCCCCCCTGTGGCCGTCCGGCGGTTGTAGACCGTCGACGATGCCCAGCGCAGCATCTCCTCGACCGCGGCCGGAAGGAGTGTCCGGTCGGCCCGCAGGGTTTCCCACAGCTCGGGTCGGTCCAACATGGCGAGGAGTCCCGCGGTGATCGAGTTACGGGTCGTCTCACTGCCCGCCGCAACGAGCAGGTGGAAGAACATCTGCTGCTCGAGATCGCTCAGGGGTCCACCCGGCCCGGCATCGTCCGGCAGTTCGGCCGTGGTGATGACGGAGAGCATGTCGTCGGCCGGGAACGCGCGCTTCTCCTCGAGCAGGCGGGCGCAGTAGGCGGACATGGCCGCACCCGCCTCCAGTGACCTCCGTGACGTCTCCCCTGGATTGTGGTCGTCGTAGTCGAGCGTGGCGTCGGCCCAGTCGAGGAGGAAGTGGCGGTCCTCCTGCGGGACGCCCAGGAGCGAGGCGATGGCCTGGAGCGGCAGCTCGGCTGCCACCTCCACCAGGAAGTCGCACGTCTCACGCTCGAGCGCCTCGTCGAGCAGGGTGGCGCACCGGTCCGCCAGCCCGGCCCGGATCTGTCGGAGTCGCCCCGGGCTGACCGACGGCGTGACGAGTCGACGGACGTGGCGATGGCGGGGATCGTCCTGCATGTTGAAGAGGACGCCGGCAGCTATGCCCGTCGGCAGGTCTTCGATCAAGGTGCCACCACCGCCACGGTCACCACCGCTGACCGAGGAGAACAGGTCCGGCTGCCGGACGGCCCAGTTCACGTCCTCGTGCCGCGTCAGGCACCAGAAGCCCTCGTCGCCGGGGGTGTTCGACGTCGGTTCGTGCCAGTACACGGGCGCCTCATCGCGCAGGTACTCGTACACGGAATGGGGGGGACCGTCGGCGAAGAGGTCCGGATCGGTCAGGTCGATGCGCACCTCGTTCGCCATGAGCGCTCCCTCCGCCGGCGCCGGGCCGGCGGTGATCATTGAATCACGATGGCCGCGGCGTCCGGCGTGCCCACCCGTCCGACCCCAGCCGCAGAGTTCGCCCGATTCTCTCCCAATTGACGGACATGCCGCCGGGGAACATGCGTACCAGTCTGCGGAAGGAGAGAGTCGTGGCTGTCATTGACGAACGAGGAGCGGCGGCGGAGGAGTCGGGGGGCGGCAGCATCCGCACGTTGATTCCGGCCCGGCTCGACCGGATCGGTTGGTCGAACTTCCATACGACGCTCGTGGTCGCACTCGGCATGACCTGGGTCCTCGACGGCCTGGAGATCACCATCGCGTCGAACGTGACGAGCCTGATCAGCCGCAAGCAGTCGTTGAACCTGTCGTCGGCAGGTGTCGCATTCGCGGTCGGGACCGTCTACCTCCTCGGCGAGGTGTTCGGCGCGCTCCTCTTCGGTTACCTGTCGGACCGCTGGGGACACCGCAACCTCTTCATGGTCCACCCTCGGCGTGCACCCGTTCGGAGGCTTCCTGACGGCGCTGACGTTCGGTCACTCGACCTTCTGGGTGTACTGGCTCTTCATGTCGAGATTCGTGGCCAGGGCAGGCAGAGGTGGTGAGTACGCGGCCGTCAACTCGGCGATCGACGAGCTGATCCCGGCCAAGTACCGGGGCCGGGTGGACATCGCAGTCAACGGCACGTACTGGGGTGGGGCGTTCCTGGGGACGGTCCTCACGCTCCTCGTGGTCAACCACCGGCCCGTCTCCTACTCCTGGCGCATCGCGTTCCTGTTCGGGCCTCGGCACCTGCCCGAGAGCCCGATGTGGCTCGTCATGCACGGTCGCGAAGAAGAGGCCGAGGAGCAGATCGCCCGGATCGAGAAGGCCGTGGAACGGTCGGGTGGCGTTCTGGGTGAGGTCGACGAGTCGAAGGCCATCGACGTGGAGCCGGCCGGCGACATGGGGTTCCTGGTCCTGGCCAAGATGCTGTTCGTCAAGTACCCGAGGCGGGCGATCCTCGGCGCGACCCTGATGATCACCCAGTCGTTCCTGCGCAACGCGATCTTCTTCACCTACGCGTTGGTGCTCACCAAGATCTACGGCGTCAACTCGAAGGACACCGCCTGGTACTTCATCTTCTTCGCCCTCGGGAACCTCGTCGGGCCGCTCGTGCTCGGGCGCCTGTTCGGCTCCGTCGGCCGACACCGGATGATCTCCGGGGTGCGCCATCGTGGCTGCCGTCAGTGTCCGGTCGACCCGGACCGTTCGGAGCTGGCGATGAGCAGGGGCCAGAGCCGCGGGGACAGCCAGTCGTAGAAGGCGTGGGCGACGGGCTCGGACGCGTTGTCTGCGAACGCGTTGCCCGGGGCGTAGACGGGGGTGTGCACCCCGTCACTGGACCGGACCTGCACGCCGTCCAGGTACTCGCGGAACACGCCGCCGGGCGAGATCACCTGGCCGTAGTCGACGATGCTGACCGTGCGGGGGAACCCAACGGCCACTTGACGTAGCAGGCGGTCGTAGATCAGGCGACGGGCCCTCAGGTCGGACCGGGACGCCTCGGGCGAGTTGGCCGCGGTCCCCATGGCCGGCATGGTCGCGAGGTCGACATGCGCCCCGTGGGCCGTACCGATGTGGACGGCCAACCGCATCTGGTCGAGTTCGTAGCGCTGGAAGGACGGCTGTTCGATGTCGGTCCATCGCCCGTTGCGCTCCATGTCCTGCACCTCCCACGTGCCGGCCACGAAGAGGACGACATCACCCGGGTGTGTGTCGGCCACACGGGCGGTATCCAGCGCCGGCCACTGACCTGCTGCGGGAGTTGCCTCGTTGCATGGGGGGAACATCTGGAGTTGCGGGGAGGGAGGGTCGCTCGACACCCAGGAGCCGACCGCGAAGCCGCACCCGTAGAGGCCCCCGTTCTCGACCGTGGTCCCGGGCGGCGCGGTGGCGGCCAGGGCGTAGCCGAGAGTGAGCGCCGTGCTGTCACCGAGCACCGCGACCACCGGCGGGTCGGTGGCGGGCCCGCTGATCCGATACGGGCGGACGCTCACCGGTGTGGCTGCCGTGGCCGGTGCGATCGTC
>PLRX01000156.1 GCA_003164095.1 Acidimicrobiaceae bacterium
CCAAGGGCTCTACGTTGCTGAGCTGCGGTGTCATGCCCCGAAAGCAAGTTTCGTCCCTGCTCACGAGACATGGCGTAGCTGAATGCTGAGGAACCTGCGGGCCGAGGGGACGGCGGTGGAGGGTTGCCCACGGCTCGATGCTCATTCCGCTGTGCGAGAGTTCGCGCTTCATCCAAAGTGGCCGTCGCGAGCGATCACTACAGACGTGCCGTTCTGCGCTCTTGTAGCGAGGCCGGCGGCCGTTGTTCTGGCGCGGCATTCTGTGCCTAGTCGGGTGCTCGTGAACGCCGATTCGGATTGCAGCTTCTGTCGCAGGCGTTGCGCGAGTTTCGAGCACGGATCGGCCAAGTGGGGCCGGGTGGAGGACGAGCGCCAGCCGCTCAGCTCGATCAAGCACCCCATCGCTCGATCCGTGCTGTCACCTCCTCTGAAATCGGGGTCCGGCGTGATGGCTATCTCGTCTCGAAAGGGGATCAATCCACGGGCATGTTCTCGGTGGCGCGATGGCACCCGTCGGGACGGTCAGGCCAGCAGTGGCAGGGGTGGCAGATCCTTAGTCTCAACTTCGACGAAGGGTGGCGGACCCGTCTCGGCGACAGACCCGCTCGCCACCCTCCGTGCAGCGGACAGATCGGTAGTCGCGAGTTCCGTGCTCATCCCGCGCGAAGTACGGGCCGCCCGCCAGCTCTGCTCCGGCACGAATAGGACAGAAGAACGGACCACCGACGAGCGTTCGCAATTGGCGTGTTCCGACGAATACCATCGCGGCAACAGTGTCCGTCGGAGAGCATGCACGCGCGTCAAACCCCGCCGCTGAACATGGCCGTTCGGATCGGGCGGTCACCGGCAGCCGCCGGTCGAGCCGAGGCGAGGGAACTGATCTCGGAGGAGAGCTGCCGGGAGATCGGCACGGCATATCCACACGCCGGGTGAATCAGCCGAACGCTTCATCTTTGATCCGGAGGTGAGCTGATTGCATCAACAGGCATCGATCGTCGGACCGGCCCTCGGGCCAGCTCGTTCACGCGCATATCTGGGATTCGGCCGCCACCCCACAGTGGGTGTCGGCGCGCGCTGGAGAACCTGCATGCAGGGGAGAGGGATCCTCGTCGCGCTCGGTATCGTCGCCATCGGGGCACTCATGCCCTTGGGGGCGGCACCGGCTTCGTCGGCCGGGCTTCCGGGCACATATACCAATCCGCTCTCCCCGTTGGACACCCCTGATTCGGATATCGCGCGATCGGGAGCCACGTACTATGCGTTCTCCACCGGCGACGGCTTCTTCAACATCCCGGTCATGAGCACCACCGATCTGTCATCGTGGCCGCAGACATTGTTGTTCAATCCCGACGTCTCCGACGCGCTGCCGTGCCAGACCGGAAGCGTGGCGGGTAATGACTGCCAAATCAGTGCCTGGGCGACGCGTGCACCTAGTAACGGGGCGCCGTGGTCGCCATCGATGGTTCAGGTGGGCGGCGAGTTCTACCTGTTCTACGCGGCGTGGGACCCGTCAATGGCCCACTACTGCGTCGGAGTGGCCGAGAGTACGCACCCGATGGGACCGTTTGACGACCGCTCGACGGGGCCGGTCGTGTGCCAGCCAACCCTGGGTGGTTCGATCGATCCCGACGTCTACCAGGACCAGGCGGGGAACTACTACCTGGCGTGGAAGAACAATGACGGCTACAGCTCGACGACACCTGCCACCTTGTGGGCTTCGCCAATTGCATTCAGCCCAACTGGCGCGCAGCTGGTGGGATCCACGACGGCGCTGATTACCCAGAACCGGCTGTGGGAGACCACGATCGAACAACCCGAGATGGTCCAGCTCGGGGATCAGTGGCTTCTGTTCTTTTCGGGCGGACCGTGGGAGACCAGTGCGTACGCTATTGGCTACGCCTATTGTCAGGGACCCGCCGGGCCTTGTGCGGATCCGAACGCCACACCGGTCTTCGGATCTGCGGGAGAGGTAGCGGGCCCCGGTGCCCCGTCGATCTTCACCGACACCACCGGCAGGCTTTGGATGTCTTACAACGCCTGGACGGCAGGGGACGTGGGCTATCCCGACGGGGCCCGCAGTTTACGTATGGACCCGCTGTGCATGGTAGGCGGGACACCCGTCCTGCTCGGACCGTCGGTGACGCCGCAATCGTTGTCCCCGTCATGTCCCACCCAGCTGCCTGACGGCTACCAGCTGGCCGCTGCTGATGGTGGCATTTTCTCGTACCGCTCGCCGTTCAGAGGCTCGATGGGAGGAAAGCCATTGAATGCTCCGGTGGTGGGGGAAGCGGCCGATCCGGCGGGCGGATACTGGGAAGTGGCGGCCGACGGCGGGATCTTCGCCTTCGGCGCCCCGTTCTATGGATCGGTCGGGGGGTGGTCGCTACCGGCCATGATCGTCGGCATGGCCGCTACCGCGGACGGCGGCGGATACTGGGAGATCGACAGCCTGGGTGACATCGCCAACTTCGGCGACGCTGGCAACTACGGATCCATGGGTGGCCTCGCTCTCGCCGCTCCTGTCGTCGCCATGGTCGCTGATCCCGGTGGCGGCGGTTACTGGGAGGTGGCGTCTGACGGCGGCATCTTTGCTTTCGGCGACGCCCGCTTCTACGGATCCATGGGGGGCCACTCACTCGATGCCCCGATCGTCGGCATCGCCCCCACTCCGGACGGCGGGGGTTACTGGGAGGTGGCGTCTGACGGCGGCATCTTCGCGTTCGGCGACGCCCGCTTCTACGGATCCATGGGTGGCGACCCTCTCAATGCCCCGGTCGTCGGCATCGCCCCCACTCCGGACGGCGGCGGATACTGGGAGGTGGCGTCTGACGGCGGCATCTTCGCGTTCGGCGACGCCCGCTTCTACGGGTCCATGGGGGGCGAACCTCTCAACGCCCCTGTCGTCGGCATCGCCCGCATCGGCACCTGAACACGCGTAACAATCAGGTTGGGCGCGATGGGCTGCGGGAGGAACTCCATGGCGCCGATGCAAAGGTCCCTTGACTAACTCGGTACCCGTGATCAGGGGACTGCTTGGAGCGCCAACCGGTTGACGAGGGCGGCCTCAATCGCGAAGGTGAAGACCTCGCTTCAGGAGAACGCGCCAGACAGCGGCGACCTTGTCGATTGTCCGATCGGAAGAGCCGCTGACCTCCTCGGCCATCGTCCGTGTTGAGGTCGAACGCGATGAACTGTCCCATCTTGGATCGTCCATCAGGTCGACTCCACCGCGTTTGCATGATGACGCCCTGCACGGCCACTACCGCCGGCACCACAAGTGCAACCCTGAACGTCCAGGGGGCCAGCCGGATGCTCCTGAACTGCGGAGGGAGGGGGATTCGAACCCCCGGAGGCTTGCACCTCGCGGCTTTTCAAGAGCCGTGCATTCGTCCGCTCTGCCATCCCTCCCGGTGGTGGCCAGGGTAGCCGCCGACCGGCGGGGCCCCTGGAACGTGACGGGTGGCGGATTCAGTTCGCGGTCGCGCCGATCTCGGCCCGCAGGGCCTCCAGCCACTGGCCGGCCCGCTTGCGTGACTCGCCGACCTCGGCCCGGATCGCCGGACCGGCGGCGCCCGACGCCGGGTAGGAGCCGAGGAACTTGACCCCGGCCAGTTCCGCATGGAGATCGGCGAGGCAGTCTGCCACCATGGCGTCGGCGACATGGCCCTCGAAGTCGATGATGAAGCAGTAGTCACCGAGCGCCTGCTTGGTCGGGCGGGACTCGAGCTTGGAGAGGTTGATGTTGCGGGCGGCGAAGTGCCCGAGGATGGCGTACAGGCTGCCCGGGTGGTCCGCGCTCTGGAAGCAGGCAATGCTCGTCCGGTCGTGGCCGGTCGGTTCCGGAATCCCGGACCGGGCCACCGAGATGAACCGGGTCTGGTTGTCCGGGTGGTCCTCCACGTCCTCGGCCAGCAGGTCGAGCCCATAGAGGCTGGCGGCCAGGCGAGGGGCGATCGCCGCGGTGGGCCGACCGGTCATGGACGGGTCACCCTCGCCCAGCAGGCGGGCGGCGTCGGCGGTCGAATTGGTGGCAACCAGCTCGGCGCGAGGCAGCCGGTCCGTGAGGAACCGGCGGCACTGGGCCGTCGCCACCGGTATCGAGGCCACCCGTTCGACGTCGTCCAGGGTCGTTCCCGGGGTGGCCATGAGATGGAGGTGGATGTCGAGCACGACCTCGCGCTGGATCCTGAGGTCGAAATCGAAGACCAGGCTGTCGATGATGTCCCGCACGGTGCCCTCGATGGCATTCTCCAGGGGGATGAAGCCCAGGTCGACGGCACCCTGCCGAACCGACTCGAGCACCTCGACGAGCGAGGCGAATGGGGTGACGGCGGCGCCGGCGTAGGCGGGCTCGGACTGCAGCGCCTCCTCGGTGAACGTGCCCGCGGGGCCGAGGAAGCCGATCCGCACCCGGGTGTCGCCGGCCGGCGCCGGAGGTGCGTCGTGGGCCATGGACAGGCAGGATAGTGAACATCATGGACGAACTCGCGCTGCAGCGCCTCCTTGACGACGTCCGTTCAGGGGCGTGCTCACCTGATGAGGCGGTGCTCCGCTTGCGGCGGCTCCCCTTCGCCGACCTGGGCTTCGCCAAGGTGGACCACCACCGTTCGCTGCGCCAGGGCCTTCCCGAGGCCGTCTACGGCCAGGGCAAGACGGCGGACCAGTGCTCGGCGATCGTGGGGGAGCTCCTGGGCGACCGCCACGACGACGCCGACGGCGTCAGCGACGGCGGTCCTCCCGTCATCCTGACCCGGGCCGACGAGGACCAGGTCGCCCGGGCCCTGGGTGACCACCCCGGTGGCGTCCGCACGGTCACCGGCCGGGCCACCGGTGCTGACCAGGTCCGGGGCGAGCTGTCGACCGTGGTGTGGCGCCCGGCGGCGTCCCGCCTCGCTCGGACTCTCGTGGTCACCGCGGGCACTTCGGACCTGCCGGTGGCCCGCGAGTGCGAGGCGACCCTGGTCGCGCTCGGGCTGCGGCCGACGTTGCTGGCCGACTGCGGAGTCGCCGGGGTGCACCGGCTGCTCGCCTCCGCCGACGAGCTGGCCGAGACCGACGCCGTCGTCGTGGTGGCGGGCATGGAGGGTGCGCTGGCCAGCCTGGTCGGGGGGATCACGCCGGCGCCGGTGGTCGCTGTGCCCACCAGCACCGGGTACGGCGCTGCGCTCGAGGGAGTGACCGCACTGCTGGCGATGCACGCCTCGTGCGCGGCGGGCATCACCGTCGTTGGGATCGACAACGGGTTCGGCGCCGCCTGTGCGGTGGCTCGGATGCTCCCATGACCGGCAGCGTCGGGAGCGTCGGCAGTGTCGACAGCGTCGGCAGGAGCGGCACGAACGGCGACAGGCCCACGACAGGTGGACCCCCGGGAACGACGTCCGGGGCCCGGACCCTGGCCTGGTTCCACTGCTTTGCCGGCATCGCCGGGGACATGGCGCTCGGCAGCCTCATCGACGCGGGTGCCGACATCGACGAGGTCCTGGCTCTCCTCGAGCGGCTGCCGTTCGGTGGTTGGGGGCTCGACGTCGAGCCGGTACTGCGGGGTGGCATCGCCGCCAGTCGGGCGATCGTCACGGTGCAGGACCATGTGGTGGTCCGCACCTACGCCCACATCGTCGGGCTGGTGGAGGAGGCGAGGCTCCCCGAGCGTGTCGCTGCACGGGCGCTGGCCACGTTCGCCGGGCTGGCCGAGGTGGAGGGCAACCTGCACCGTCGACCCGTCGACCAGGTCCACTTCCACGAGGTGGGGGGACACGACACGATCATCGACGTGGTGGGGACCGCGGCGGCACTCGAGGTGCTCGGTGTCGACGAGATCAGGGCCAGCGCGGTGGCGACCGGGACCGGCATGGTCCGCGCCGCCCACGGCATGCTGCCCAACCCGGCACCCGCCGTCGTAGGGCTGCTGCGGGGCATCCCCACCTGGGGGCGCGACCTGCCGGTCGAGCTGACCACGCCGACCGGCGCGGCACTGTTGGCCGCACTGTCGTCGGGATTTGGCCCGCTGCCGGCCATGGAGGTGGTCGCCCAGGGGTTCGGTGCCGGCAGCCGGGAGCTCGAGGAGCTGCCCAACTGCACGCAGGTGGTCATCGGGACGCGGACCGGTGCCACCGGTGGGCCGGAGGCCGATGCCGGCCAGCCCGTCGCCGTGCTCGAGGTGACCCTGGATGACGTGACCGGCGAGCAGCTCGCCCACACCGTGGGCGCTCTGCTGGACGCCGGGGCGCACGACGCCTGGCTGTCACCGGTGCTCATGAAGAAGGGCCGACCGGGGCACGTTGTCCACGTGCTCTGCGAACCGGTCCTGGTGCCCGAGCTGCGCGGCGTGCTGCGGAGCGAGACCGGGTCGCTGGGGGTACGCATGACGATGGCCGAGCGGTGGCCTGCCGCCCGATCGGTCGATTCGGTGGTGGTCGACGGCCAGCTGATCAGGGTGAAGGCCAGTGCAGCGCGGGCCAAGGCCGAGCACGACGACGTGGTGGTGGCCGCCCGACGCACGGGGCGCCCCCTCCGGGAGGTCGCCTTCCGGGCCGAGGCGGCGTGGGCGGAGCGACAGGCTCCGGCGGCGGTCGACGGCTCCGATATCGACGCCACGGGTGACGGCGACCAGCCAGCCTGACCGACTACATCCCGCACCGGTGGCCACCAGACCGCGAACTCGACGTTCGGGGGATCGTGGCGACCCGAGGTTGTGGTGGCGAACTGCAGCGGGCGCGACCTCACCACGAGGCGATCCGGCGGCGTGACGACCCGCAGCCGTCGCGAGCTGATGCCGCGACCGTACGGCCGGAGTGACTCAGCCGGAACGGAGGATGTGCCCGGGCACGACCGGTGGATCGTCGGGGGCGATCCACCGCCACGTCCGGACGGACCCGTCGGCGGGGTCACTCCGTTCGAGCAGGTGGCCGTGGTGGGTCTTGAGGTAGTGGTGCCAGTGGCAGAGCCGGGCGAGGTTGTCGAGGCTCGCCGGTCCGCCCTCGGCGAAGGGGACGGTGTGGTCGATCTCGAGGTGCTCGCTGACGGAGCACCCCGGCACCACGCACTCGGGGTCCCGCTCGACCAGCGCCCGACGGAGGGCGATCGGGATGGTGCGCCCTGCGTGTGCGACGGCGGTCACGTCGACCCCGTCGGTCACCAGCACGTTGAGCACCGAGTCGACGGCAAGTCGACGGGCGACCTCGACGGGAACCGGGCCGATCCCGGGGATCTCGCAGAGTTCGCCCGGCTCGACGTGGCCGCGCACGAGGGCCGCATGGTCGACGCGGACGTGGACGGTCGCCGCAGGACCGCCGCAGCCGGACTCCACGCGGGGCACTCCGGCCGACGGGCGTGCCGAGGGCCCGTCCGAACCTGACCCGGCACCTCGGGATGTGTTCGCTCCTGCCCGGGACTGGTCATCACGTGCACCCACGTCGTCCCGTGCACCGGCCCCTGCACCGACCAGCCCGACGAGCGCATCGGCGGCCAGGGCCTTGCGGGGCTCGTCGACACCGGCGGCACGTGCTGCGGCGGCGAGCCGTTCGGTCTCGGCGGCTACCACCGCCACCAGCCGGGCCCCCTCGTCGGGCGTGAGACGGGCGTCGAATCGCACCGCTCCGTTGTCTTCCACCCAATTCCTGAAGTAACGCGCCCGCCGTATCGCCTCGTAGGTGGCCCTCTGGTCCTGGCCGGCGGCGCGCACCCGCCGGCAGCGGAGCTTGAGCACGTTGAGCGGTTGCTGGCCCGCCGCGTCGACCAGCGCGCGCTCGGCGTCGGGCTGGAGGATTGCCGCTCCGGCGATCTCCTTCACCTGGGTGCCGGACAGCCGGCCCTGTCGGACCGCCTCGTCGGTGGCCGGCAGCGAGCCGAGGTGCCGGGCGGTCTCCAGGGTGCTGATCGCGGGCCCGATGCCCGTTCCGGTGACTTCGGCCACGTGGGCGGCGGCCGAGCGGTGCCCGGAGCGTCGCCAGACGTTGGACGACTCGACCCGGCCGGCAGCGAGCAGGGTGCCCGCCGAGGCCAGCCGCTCGATCTCGGCGAAGGCGTCGAGGAGTTTGGCGGCGTCGGGCCCGGACAGGGTTTCCGGGTCGAGGTCGGCCACCGAGGACCGGAGCTGGTCGGTGATCCTGGAGAGCCGGTCGAGGAGCATTGGCCACCATCGCATCCGGGTGTGACGCAAGGGGGGGGTGGGCCGTGCACCCCCGCCGGCTGCGGGGGGCGACTACCGTCTCCCCCGGGACGCGTGCCTCCCGAGCCCCGTCGAAAGGAACCACCCACATGACCCGCCTCCGTACCTGGACCTTTGTGGCCCTGGCCGCCTCCAGCATGGGACTGGCCGCCTGCGGGAGCTCGTCGTCGAGCTCGACCACGACCACCACGGCGGCCACGACCGCCACCACGGCGGCCACGACCGCCACCACGGCGGCCACGACCGCCACCACAGGTGGATCGTCCACGACGCCGTCGACGTACGCCACCATCTCCGATCCGTCGGCGGCCGGCACGATCGGCACCGAGCCGACGATTACCGTGCCCCCGGGTTCCCCGCCGACGCAGCTCCAGACCAAGGACCTGATCGTGGGGACCGGACCGGCGGCCGAGCCCGGCGACACCGTCACCGTCCAGTACGTCGGTGTCGCCTACTCGTCCAAGCAGATCTTCGACTCGTCGTGGAGCCGCGGCCAGCCCTTCCAGTTCGTCCTGGGCAAGGGGACCGTCATCCCGGGTTGGGACGAGGGTGTGGTCGGGATGAAGGTCGGCGGACGGCGTGAGCTCATCATCCCGCCGAACCTCGCCTACGGGGCCCAGTCACCGGGGTCGGGCATCGCCGCCAACGACACGCTCATCTTCATCGTCGACCTCCAGAAGATCAGCTGAACCATGGGGATCACCGGTGTCCAGCTGTTCTCCCTTCCGGTGACCGACCAGGACCGCGCGAGGGACTTCTACCTCGACGTCCTCGGCTTCGAGCTGGTCAACGACATGCCGATGGGCCCGGGCATGCGCTGGGTCCAGGTACGGCCACCCGGCGGCTTCACCTCGATCACACTGGTGACCTGGTTCGAGTCCATGCCGGCCGGTCAGACCCGGGGGACCGTCCTCGAGTCGGACGACCTCGACGCGGACATCACGCGCCTGCGGGGCCTGGGCGTCGAGTTCCCCGACGAGGTCGAGTCGGCTCCGTGGGGCCGGTTCGTGACATGCGCCGACCCGGACGGGAACGGCCTGGTCCTGCAGGAGACGGACACCCGAGGGTCCTGATCGCTGACCGGTCCGGTCGGACCGGACCCGGAATGCGGGGTTCCCTGACGGGGTTGACCCCCCTGGACTGCTCAGAAGGGAGCACACGATGGCAACGGTGGAACTGACCAAGGAGAACTTCGCGGAGGTGGTGTCGACCAACGACACCGTCCTGGTCGACTTCTGGGCCTCCTGGTGCGGGCCCTGCCGTGCGTTCGGACCGGTCTTCGAGCAGGCGTCCGAGGATCACCCGGACCTGGTCTTCGGCAAGATCGACACCGAGGCACAACAAGAGCTGGCGGGCTCCTTCGGCATCCAGTCGATCCCCACGCTGATGATCCTGCGCGAGCAGGTGATCGTGTTCAGCCAGCCCGGGGCGCTCCCCGGGGACGCGCTCGAGGACCTGATCTCCCAGGCCGTCAGCCTCGATATGCAGGAAGTGCACCGGGAGATCGCCGGCCAGGAGGCCTGAGCCCGCCGGAGCCGTCTCTCGACCGACTCCACGCTCGACATCCCGACTGCAACCGGACGGCACACGCCGTGTGGCGCACCCCGCGCGCTGCGGATGGGAGAATTCTCCCTCGGACGTGAACGAGCGAAGGAGTTCGACGTGTGCACCAGCTTCCGGCTGAAGGCGACCGACGGGACGGTCGTCGTGGGGCGGACCATGGAGTTCCCCAACACCATGGGCACCAAGGTGACCGTCCTGCCCCGTGGCTACCAGGGGACCGGGACCGGTGAGGACGGTCCCGGTGCGACCTGGACGTCGACGCACGGCGTCGTGGGCATGGACGCCTTCGGTCAGCCGGACTCGCTGACCGATGGCATGAACGAGCACGGCCTGTACGCGGGGCTCCTGTACATGCCCGGCTTCTGTGACTACACCCCCGCCACCGGCGCAGACCCGGCCAGCCTCCTGTCGATCATCGAGGTCGCCGCGTACCTGCTCGGGACGTCGGCCGACATCGCCGACGCCAAACAGGCGCTGGCCGAGGTCACCGTATGGCCCTACGTCTTCGGGCCGTTCGGGTTCGCGCCTCCCGCCCACATCGTGCTGCACGACGCGAGCGGCGCGTCAGCCGTCGTCGAGTGGCGGGACGGGACGATGGAGATCACCGACAACCCGATCGGCGTGGCGTGCAATTGGCCCCACATCGACTGGCATCTCACCAACCTGCGCAACGACATCAACCTGTCGGAGAAGAACCCGTCGCCGATCTCGATCGAAGGAGTGGAGCTGTCCGCCATGGGCCAGGGGCCCGGGATGATCGGCCTCCCGGGTGACTCGAGTTCGCCCTCGCGCTTCGTGCGGGCCACCGCCTTCGGCGCGTCGCTCCGCACGGTGGCCACCGGCGCCGAGCTGGAGATGTCCGCGCTCCACGTCCTCAACAACTTCGACATCCCTTTCGGACTGATCCGGGAGGACGACGATCCTGCCAACGACGACCACACCCTGTGGTCCTCCATCTCGAACCTCGCGGCCAAGCACTACGTCGTGCGCACCTACGACAACCCGATCCCCCAGTCGGTGGACCTGACGACGGTGGACTTCACCACCCCGGGCGCCCGAGAGGTGCCGTTGCCTGACGGCACCTTCGCGAGTCTGACGGTCTGACGATCTGACCGGAGCGACCCTCAGCCGGCGTCGCCCACGACGTCGTCGGCAGAAGCGGACGACGTCGTGGCGGTCATCCGCTGCACCAAGCGTGCCTCGGCGAAGCGGACCACCCACGCGAAGACGACGATGAGCACGATGCCGACGAGCACCGGGAAGAACAGGAATTTGGCACCCTGGGCATACGGGTCCACGGCCACGACGAGCGCGGTGGCCGCTCCCGGTGGGTGCAGGGCGTGGCAGACCTGCAAGAGGACGTAGGACAGGGCCACCGAGCATCCGGCCACGAACGCCAGGTATGCGCCGCCCAGCACCGTCACGCACAGGAAGCCGGACAGTGCGCCGAGGAACTGGCCACCGACGACGTTCCAGGTGCGGCGATGTCGAGGCCCGGGAGCGAGAAGAGGACGACCACCGACGAGGCGAACGACGCCACCAGGAACGGGAGGTGGTCCGGTGCGGCCGCCTGATTGGCGGCGACCAGCGCGCCGATCGCGATCCCGATGGCTGCGGCATCGATGACCGAGATCGTGAAGAAGCCGGGCTGGCCGTGGGCGACGAGGCGACCGACCAACGACGGGTCCGTCACCGCGGGCACGTCGTCCGCTCCGGCCGGGCCTCCGCGCTCAGGCACGGCCGTCCGCTGCCGCGAGCGCACCGTGGTCACGACGGGTGGCTGGGCTCGGCGACCCGGTGTCCGGGGGTGGGGCGGGGTCGGGCATCCGGACCAGGATGGAAGGGGCCGCGGACGCCACCGCAGCGGTGGCGGTAGCGTCGGCCCGTGGACCCGGTGCTGCACCTGTCGATCGTGGTGGACGACCTGGCTGCGGCCCGCACCTTCTACGTCGACACTCTCGGGTGCCGACCCGGTCGCGAGTGCGAGGGGTGGCTCGACGTCTGGTTCTTCGGCCTCCAGCTCACCCTCCAGGGCCGTCCCGACCAGGTCCTGTCCCGCGAAGAGCAGGGCGCCAGGCACTTCGGGGCCACCCTCGACGTCGACACGTTCGCCACCATCGTGGGACGGCTCGAGGCGGATCCCACCGTCACCTGGCTCGTCCCGGTGACGACCGACCACTCAGGGACGCCCCGCCAGCAGACGAAGTGCAAGCTCGTCGACCCTGCTGGCAACGTCGTCGAGCTCAAGACCTACGCCGACCCGGCGGCTGCGTTCGCCCGGTGAGATCGCAGCACCTATACGCCCCGCACGGGCACACTCCACCCAGGCGAAGGCGCTGACTCAGCCCCCGGACACCCGTTGCAGCGCCTGGCGCGTGTGGCGGACGAGGGCTCCCACCGGTGCGGCGCGCCGGCCGGAGCGGGACGTCCGGTCGGTCTCGAGGAGCTCGACGAGCACCATCACCGAGAAGCACGTGAAGAAGATCGGCTCGACGAACGCCCCGAAGCGGTCGGTCAGATACGCCACGCCGAGGAGCGGGTAGGCGACGACCATGGTCCGACCGGTCCACCGGACGGCCCGGGTGACCGGCGTCTCCTTCGCCCTGGTGCGTTGCCAGGCCAGGTAGACGGCCACCGTCCCGAAGGTGAACTCGGCGATGCCGGCGGCCACGTGCACGTAGTGGTGATGGGGGAGCGCCAGGCGCCACTCGGCGGCGCGGCACGAGGCACTCAGGCCTTCGGGGCAGGCGTACGAGAACTGTCCGCCGACTGCACCGGCCACGGCGAAGGCCAGTAACCACGGCCACTCCGACCGCCGGCCAGTGCGCCCGACCGCGCCGCGCAGCAGCAGCGCCACCAGCAGGACGATGCCGGCCGCCAGGTCGAGGTGCTGGAGGAGGGTCGCATCGGGCCGACCCGTGGCCTCGAGGTCGCTGAACAGCTCGTCCGGACTGGTCATGAGGTGGCGGTCGAAGGCCACCGGGATCCACCAGTTGTAGAGGGCGATACCCACGACCCCGATCGCGACCCCAACCGGGCGCCGCCAGGGCGCGATGCCCGGCGCCGGCGTCACCTCGGAGTGAACGGCTGTAGTCGTGAGCGGAAAGTCAGCGCCGTCTCTCATGGTTTCTCTCCACCGGTAAACACCGACGAATCCGTCAGGATTCCCGCACCGGGGGACGGAGTCAGGCGACTTGGAACGACCGCTTGGCCAACCCGAACTGGAAGCCGTCGACGGTGGTCTCCACCGGTGCGTCCGGGGTGGTGGCCGCCCCGAGGACGAGGAAGAGGGGGACGAAGTGCTCGACGGTCGGATGTGCGAAGGGCATGCCGGGAGCGTGATCGCGATAGGACACCAGGGTGTCGAGGTCGCCGGTGTCGAGTGCGGCCGCCGCCCACCGGTCGAACTCCACCGACCACTCGGGTACTCCGTTCCCCATGAACTGGTCCCGGGTGAGGTAGGGGAGCCCATGGGTCATGAAGCCCGAGCCGATGATGAGGACGCCCTCGTCGCGCAGGGGACGCAGCAGGCGACCGAGCTCGAGGAGACGGGCCGGGTCGTGTGAGGGGATGCTGAGCTGGAGCACCGGGACGTCGGCGTAGGGGTACATGACCTTCAGTGGCACCCAGGCGCCGTGGTCGAGGCCACGTGTCGGGTCCTGGCGGACCTGCTCCTGGTCGGACAGCAGGGTGGCTACCCGTGCAGCGAGCGTGGCGGCGTCCGGGGTGGGATAGGTCATGGAGTAGTAGCGCTCCGCGAAGCCACCGAAGTCGTAGACGAGGGGGACGGCGGTGCCCGTGGCGGAGAGGCGTATCGGCGTTGCTTCCCAGTGGGCGCTCACCATGAGCACCGCGGTCGGCGTGGGAAGCGACTGCGACCACCGGAACAGCTGGTCGATCCACACCGGGTCGTCGAAGAGGGGTGGGGCGCCGTGGCTGACGTAGAGGGCCGGCATGGGACCCGAGTCCGGGGTCCAGAGAGCATGGTCGAGGGACGAAGGGGCAGTGTCACGGAGGAACACGTCGAACGACGCACCGGGTTCCGGAGCCAGCATCGGCGAGGTCATGGTGGGACGTCCTTCCTGTAGGGATGAGGTCGATCAGGTGCTTGTGCTCGCAACTAAAACTGTATCATATTCAATTGAATGTTCAAGCAATGCCGTTAGGATGTGGACATGACCCGGGTGGGAGAGCAGGCGGTCCGGCTGCGGTCGGGCGACCAGGGCACGATCGGGGCCGAGGACGCCCCGGACACCCGCTGGCTCGACCCGGACGAGCGAGAGGCGTGGCTGGGACTGCTGCGCGTTCTCGCCCGGCTGCCGCCACTCCTCGACGCCCAGTTGGGGCGCAGTGCCGGCCTCTCCCTCTTCGAGTACACGGTCCTCTCCATGCTGTCCGAGCGGAAGGACCGGGCACTGAGGATGAGCCGGCTCGCCACCCTCACCGATGCGTCTCCGTCGCGTCTGTCGCACGCGGCCCGCCAGCTCGAGGTCCGTGGACTCCTGTTCCGGGCACCCGATCCCGACGACGGCCGGTGCATCCGTGCGGTACTGACCGCCGAAGGCTTCGAGGCGGTGGCCGCCGCGGCGCCGGGTCATGTCGCGGCCGTCCGGGACCTGGTCCTCGATCCACTGGGACCCGAGCAATTGCGGGGGCTGCGTGAGGCCAACGAGCGGATCCTCCGCCGCATCGACCCCGACCAGACCACGCGACCGCCGTGGCTGGCGGCGCCCGAAGTCTCCCGTTGATCACGGAGGTCACCGACCACCCGGACCGCCGCCGGTACGAGGTCACCGAGGACGATGAACTGGTCGGGCTCACCACCTATCGACTGTCCGAGGGTGTGATCGACCTCGACCACACCGAGGTGGACCCGGCCCGGCGAGGCCGTGGCCTGGCCGCCGTACTGGTCGGGGCCGTGCTCGACGACGCCCGCTCCCGGGGCCTGGCGGTGCTGCCGCACTGCCCCTACGTGGCCGACTTCATCGGTGGGCACCGCGCCGACTACCTCCACCTCGTGCCCGAGGACCGGCGGGCCCAGTTCGGCCTCGACGCCTGAAGCGGCCCCCTGCGTCACCTGGGTGCCCGACGTAGGCTCCAGTCGTGTACGACCGGAAGCCCCCGCGACTCGCCGTCGGCGAACTCGACACCCTCCTGGCCTTGCTTCGCTATCAGCGCGAGTCGCTGGTGCGGAAGGTGGAAGGCATCGCCCCGGAACAGGCGACCTGGAGCCCGGTGCCGTCCGGGACCAACCTGTTGTGGCTCGTCACCCACATGGCGGACGCCGAGGAGTCGTGGATGGTGCGGAGGTTCGCCGGGTTGGCCACCGACATGATCGAGGAGCCGCCCGCCGAGTCGGCGGACGCTGCGCTTGCGGCCGCGGTGGCCCGCTACCGGGGGATGTGGGAGACGGTCGATGCGGTCGTGGCCTCGGCCGCGGACCCCGACGCACGGTGTCGAGGTGATGAGGCCCAGCCGCCGGTGAGCCTGCGCTGGTTGCTCGCTCACCTGCTCGAGGAGACGGCCCGCCATGCGGGGCATGCCGACATCATCCGAGAACTGGTCGACGGTCGGGTCGGGCGGTAGGGGAGCTTGGCGGAACCGGCCCCGGACGGGGTCGTCCGGGTGTACCTCGAGATGGGTGCCAGCTGGACCTTCGCCGTGGCTCTCGAGTGGCCCGGCTGGGCCCGGCGCGCCAGGACATCCGATGGGGCTGTCGCGGCACTCGGGGCCTACCGTGGCCGTTACCGTGCCGCCGTCAGGGCAACGGTCCCCGACGGGCCGTTCGAGGTCGTCGGGACGGTACCCGGCAACCGGACGACCGACGTCGGTGCGCCGGACGCGCAAGGGCCCTCGCGGCGTCGGTCGGCCCGACCGCGCCTTGCACGCCGACACCGCCATACAGTGCAGGCATGGACCTCGAACGTGCCCTCGCCTTCGCCGCCGGACGGCGCAACGCCGTCCTCACCACGCTCCGGGCCGACGGCCGGCCCCAGCAGTCCATGATCTTCTTCGCGGCCGATGGCGACCGGTTCACCATCTCGATCACCGACGACCGGGCCAAGACCCGCAACCTGCGTCGCGACCCGCGTGCCGCCCTGTACGTCCCGGGCGACGACCCCTTCACCTGGGTGAGCCTCGACGGCACCGTGGAGCTGAGCCCGGTGGCCCAGTCGCCCGACGACGCCGTCGTGGACCGGCTGGTCGAGTACTACCGCCGCGGCAATGGTGAGCACGAGGACTGGGACGCGTACCGGCAGGCCATGGTGGACGACAAGCGCCTGGTCGCGACGTTCGTCGCCACCTCCGCCAGCGGCATCCTGCCCGAGTAGGCCGGGCCCCGCCCACCGGCGCCGCGCCGGCCGGGTCCCCTTGCAACGGATCGACAGTTGGATCACGATGGCTTCGGACGAGCCGCCTGGTCGTCCGATCCCCGTGGCCCGAGTGGAGGAGACAGCCGTGAGCCGTGTCAGCACCTATCTGAACTTCCAGGGCGACACCGAGGAGGCCTTCACGTTCTACGCGTCGGTCTTCGGCACCGAATTCTCCGTGCCCCTGCAGCGCTTCAGCGACATGCCGTCGGGCCCCGGGGCCCCCGAGCTCCCCGAGAACGAGCGGTCGAAGGTCCTCCATGTCGAGCTGCCCATCCTGGCCGGCCACGTGCTGATGGGCACCGACATGCTCGAGTCGATGGGCCACCAGCTCAGGGTGGGCAACAACACCACGATCAACCTGGAGCCCGACACGCGTGAGGAGGCCGAGCGCCTCTACGCCGCCCTGTCCGACGGTGCCACCGACGGCACCGGACTGAACCCGATGCCGTGGGGGTCGCTCTGGGGCACCTGCCTGGACAGGTTCGGGGTTCGCTGGATGTTCAACGTCACGCTCGAGGGCTGACGTCGCAGTTGCCGATCCCTCTTTGGTCGGTAGCGGCTACAACAGGAGCATGGCAACCACCGCACTCCTGATCATGGACGTCCAGAACGGCATCGTCGAGCGCATCGCAGACCGGTCCGGCGCGCTGCTCGAACGGGTCGCCGCCGCGGTCGAGCATGCACGTGCGTCCGACCTGCCGGTCGTCTACGTACGGGTCGCCTTCCGCCCGGGCGGCGCCGACGTCAACCCCAGGAACCGGGCGTTCTCCGCCCTGTCCGGGCGGACCGACATGTCCGTCGACGACGCCGCCACCCAGATCCACCCGGCGGTGGCCCCGGCGCCCGAGGACGTGGTGGTGGTCAAGAAGCGGGTCAGCGCCTTTGCCGGGAGCGACCTCGACGTCGTCCTGCGGTCGCTGGGCGCCACGTCGCTGGTCCTGACCGGTATCTCCACCAGCGGTGTCGTGCTCTCGACACTCCGCCAGGCGGCCGACCTCGACTTCGGGCTGACGGTGCTGGCCGATGCGTGTGCGGACCAGGATCCCGAGGTCCACCGGGTGCTCCTCGAGAAGGTCTTCCCCCGGCAGGCCACCGTGCTGACCACGGACGAGTGGATCACGTCCGGCGCAGCCGGCGCCTGATCCGTCCTCACGTCCTCCGGCTGTGGACCGTCAGGGCCGTCAGGAGCCGCCCCGCAGGAGTTCGACCTGGCCGAGTCCGACCTGGGCGTCGATGACGAGCTGTGGCCGGGCCGGTCCGAACGCCGTCGAGGGGACGGCGAATGCCTGCGGTCCGGACGAGCCGTAGGTGACGTTGCCGATGCCGCTGTGGGCGTCTACGTCGACGACCACGCCCCGGGGGACGTCGACGACGAGCTGGCCCCACGGCGACCGACGCGCTGACGGTGCGCGTGCCGGCGCCAAGTGGGACGTGGGTCAGGTCGACGGTCAGGTTGCCGATGGCCATCCGGTAGGACGGCTGTAGCTCGGCCGGTGTGGTCGGTTGGACCACGCGCTGCCCGATGCCTCCGGTCAGCGGCACCCCCGTCACGGCGACTGCGCCGAAGAACGCCGCGGTGGCGAGGATGACCAGGCTCAGGAGGATCAGCGCCAGGGTGAGCAGTGCCCGCCCGAGGGTGGGCCGCCGTGCGGGCCGCCGCAGTGCCACCACCACGACGACGAACAGTACGACCAGCCAGGCGAGGCCCAGTCCCCCGCCCCACTGCGGGCCACCCCACCAGGAGGTGCTGATGACGAGCCCGAGGAAGAGCGCTGCGGTCAGCAGGACGTAGGAGACCCACGGCGGCCCGGACGGCTCCTGGTGGGCCGCCGGATCCGGGTCCGGGCCGGCGCCGTCGGTCACCGGGACGAGCGCCCACAACGACAGGTAGACCACGACGCCGATGCCCCACAGGCAGGCTGCGACGACGAAGGCGACCCGGACGATCGTGACGTCGACTTCGAACCGCTCGGCGATGCCGCCACACACCCCTGCGACCAGGCGCTTCGTCGTGCTGCGGCGCAGCGGGAGCGGCTCCGACGACTCCGGCGGCGTTTCCTCGGGTGCCTCGGCGGGCACGTCGCTCGGCGGTCCGGTCGGCAGTTCCTCGGTGACGGTCATGCCGGCACTCTGCACCGGGCGCCGTCCCTCCACAATCGGGGACATCCCCAGGTGGGGCCCGGGTTCCCCCCACGGGGTCAGGGTTGTCCCCCATCGCCACGCCGAGGGTCCCGTGCAAGGATTGGGGCATCGCACGCAGACGTCCGTCCCCAGCCGCCGGGACCCCTACCACGCCCGCCGACACCGGGTCCACCCGCCCCGCCACGCCGGCGCCGGGCGGATCTGCCCTGTCGGCCCCGCCCACGCGGCGGCGCCCACAACGTCCGTTCCAGCGGTCCGCCGACGACAGCATCCTCGGCGGGGTCTGCGCCGGGCTGGCCGCACGCCTTGCCATTGGGACGACCGCCGTCCGGGTGGCGGCCGTCGTGTCGATCTTCCTCGGTGGGATCGGCATCCTCGCGTACGTGGCGATCTGGGTGTTCGTGCCCGTCACTGGCGAGGAGGAGTCGATCGCGACGCGCGTCGTGGCCGACCGACGCGAGCTGCAGATCGTCCTCGCCCTCTCCTCGGCGCTGTTCGCCGTCCTGCTGGTGACCCGCTCGCTCGGCGTGACCGACCTGGGCGTGCCGACGCTCACCCTGCTGGTCGGGGCCGTGGGGGCGCTCGTCGTCTGGCGGGGTGCCTCCACCGCCGAGACGTCCAGGCTGCGGGTACGCCTCAATGCGGCGCCTGGGGTTGCCGCCGGCCGGTCCGGTTGGCGGCGCGTGGCGGCGCGGGCGGTGATCGGCCTCGTCCTGATCCTGGTGGGTGTCGGCGAGCTGTCCCGGACGGGGAGCTTCTCCGGGGCGGCCCTCGGCGTCCTAATCGGCACCGTCCTGTTCGTCGGCGGGTTCCTCGTCCTGTTCGCCCCGTGGTGGGTCCGGACGCTGCGGGACCTGTCCACCGAGCGGCGGGAACGGGTACGGGCCCAGGAGCGGGCCGACATGGCCGCCCACGTCCACGACTCGGTACTCCAGACCCTCTCCCTCATCCAGAAGGCCGCGGACGACCCGCGTGAAGTGGTGCGGTTGGCCCGACGTGAGGAGCGCGAGCTCCGGCACTGGCTCTTCGACCCGGAGCGCCTAGGCCGCCACGGTCAACGCCCCGAGACACTGGCCGATGCGGTCGCCGCCATCGAGCGGGAGGTCGAGGACAGCTACGGCGTGGGGGTCGAGCTCATCGTCGTGGGGGACTGCCCGATGGACGACGGCGTCGCCGCACTGGTCGGCGCCTGCCGCGAGGCGACGGTCAACGCGGCCAAGTGGTCGGGCTGCGCCCAGGTGGCCGTCTTCGTCGAGGTCGAGCGCAGCGCCGTGTCGGCGTACGTGCGCGACCTGGGCTCCGGCTTCGAGCCTGCGCTGGTGCCGGACGACCGGCAGGGGATCGCCTGCTCGATGGTCGAGCGGATGGAGCGCGTCGGCGGCAACGTGGCCGTCCACAGCTCGCCGGGAGCGGGCACGGAGGTGGAGCTGGTCCTGCCCCGGTCCACGCCGACGAGGTGACCGACGCCGGGCGCCTCCGGGTGTTCGTGGTGGACGACCACGCACTGGTGCGGTCCGGCATCCGGGCCGAGCTGGGTGACGCCGTGGACGTGGTGGGCGAGGCCGACGAGGTGGGCGCGGCGGTCGAGCTGATCCTCGAGCGGATTCCGGACGTCGTGCTCCTCGACGTGCACATGCCGGGCGGCGGGGGCCGGGCCGTGCTGGAGCAGGTGCTCGCCCAGGCACCGACGGTGGCGTTCCTGGCCCTGTCGATGTCCGATGCGGCCGAGGACGTCATCGACGTGATCCGGGCCGGGGCGAGGGGCTACGTGACCAAGCACATCTCGGGTCCCGACCTGGTCGACGCCATCCGGCGCATCGCCGAGGGCGACGCCGTCTTCTCGCCCCGCCTGGCAGGCTTTGTACTGGATGCCTTCGCTGATCCGGCACAGGGTCCGGCCCCGACCCCGAGCTTCGATCCCGAGCTCGACCAGCTGACCCCCCGCGAGCGGCAGGTCCTGCGCCTCATCGCCCGTGGCTACGCGTACAAGGAGATCGCCCGGGAGCTGGGTATCTCGACCAAGACGGTGGAGAGCCACGTGTCGGCCGTGCTCCGCAAGCTGCAGTTGGCGAACCGCTACCAACTGACCAACTGGGCCGCCGAGCGGCGGATGCTCTGAGGCGGCGGTGAACCGCACGCCCGCCTTCGAGGTCACCGACCCCGGGGTCATCGCCCGGTTGGTGCACGACCTCCCCTTCGCCCAGGTCGTGACGGGGGACGGGGCCGGAGGCTTCGTCGCCTCGAGCGTGCCGCTCCTGCTCGACGTCCCCGCCGACGGCGCGCCGTGGCGGTTGCGTGGCCACTTGGCCCGCTCCAATCCGCAGGCCGGGTTCGGCGACACACGAGTGCCTGCCCTCGCCCTCTTCGTGGGCCCCCACGCCTATGTGTCGCCGTCCGCCTACCCCTCCAAGGCCGAGACGGGGAAGGTCGTGCCGACCTGGAACTACGTAGAGGTCCACCTCCACGGGACCTTCCGGTTGACCGACGACCCGGCCGCCACGCTGGCTGCGGTCACGGACCTGACCGACGCCAGCGAGGCCACTAGACCCGAGCCCTGGCGGGTGACCGACGCTCCCGGCGACTACGTGTCGAAGCTGGCCAGGGGCATCGTCGCCTTCGAGATCGTGGTGGAACGGATCGAGGCCAAGGCAAAGCTGAGCCAGAACAAGTCCGCGTCCGACCGACGGGGCGTCATCGACGACCTGTCGGGCCGTCCCGGGGGAGGGGCCGCCGTGGCCGGCCTCATGGGATCGGGGGAGTTCGACCCGCCGGACCCGCCGGGGGAAGCGGTCTGACCGCTCCTGTCCCGTCGCCGGAACCGAACCTACGATCGGCGGATGGACCTCGGCGGGGTCATCGTTGTGGCCATCGACGGCTGATCCCCACTGGCGACCGGACGGTGCCGCTCATCGGGGCGCCGGAAAGGTGTGGCGGAGGAATGATCCCGACGTGGTGAATCCGAGGCGTTCGTAGACGGGCCGCCCCGCCTCGCTCGCCTGGAGGGTCACCTGTGACGCACCGGCGTCGAGCAGTCCGTTGGTGAGCCATGCCGTGACAGCGGCAGCGGCACCCTGCCCCCGGTGCCCGGGCGGCGTGGCGACGTAGTAGATCCCGCCGGTCGAGCCGTCGGAGTACCCGCACCCGACACCGAGGTCGGTGCTACCGCTGGCGGCGATCGCCCAGGTCGCCCCGGGGGCGTCGAAGCACCCCTGGCTGTCGAGCAGCCACGCCAGGCCGGGGATGCCGTACCCGTCCTCGCACAGGCGGGCGAAGGCCGCACGGTCGGCGGGGTCCGTGACCCGGCGGATCTCGATGCCGGACGACAGGCGCACGCGCTCCGCAGCGACCATCGCCGGCGTGTGCGTGTCGTCGGCCCCACCGCCGGCCTCGACGGCAGCGGACAGGAGCTCGTCGTCCGTGGACTCCGCCCACACCACGTACGGGCTGCCCACCCCGGCGAACGCGGACCGCACCCCGTCGAGGAACGTGGCGGCAGGGACGGTGCCGTCGGTGCGGAACCCGGCGTTCACGTAGCCGTTCGCCACCGGTACGGCACTCGCCACCGCGCTGCCTCCGGCCACCTGCTCGACCCGACCGGGACGGCCCACGGTCGCGGCGACGTACGCGGCCAGGTTCGTGACCCCCATCTGTGCCGATCCGACCATGGTCAGACGATTGCACGATCCGGTCCGCACCGTGGCCGGACCTCGGGTCGGACCCTCGTCGGTCAGCCCGAGGTGTGGGCGACGATCGCCTCGACGAGCACCGGCCAGAGCGGGCGTGGCCGGTCGTGACCCATGTCGGGCACGAGGAGGAGTTCCGCACCGGGCACCAGTTCCGCGGTGCGCCGACCGCCGGAGGGATCGATGAGCGTGTCGTCGAGGCCGTGGATGACCAGGGTCGGCACGTCCAGTGACCGCAGGCCATCGGCCCGGGACCCGCTCGCCGTGATGCCGGCCAGCTGACGGGCGGTTCCCGCAGGGCGGAACGAGCGGTCGAACGACCTGGCGGCCAGCGCCCGCACCTCGTCAGGGTCCGGATACCGCTTCGAGTGCCACTCGAGGGCGCGCACCGAGTCCTCGATGAACGCCTCGCGCTCGGTCGGCGCCGGGGCGAGGAGCACCTTCCGGGCCTCGCGGGTGGACCGGCCAAACTCCGGCTCGCCGGTGGTCGACATGATCGACGTCAGCGTGCGGACCCGGTCCGGGTGCTCGATGGCCATCGTCTGGGCGATCATCCCACCCATCGAGGCTCCGACGACGTGGGCCCGGTCGATGCCGAGTACGTCGAGCAGCTCCATCGCATCCTGTGCCATGTCGCTCAGTGTGTAGGGAGCGAGCGATCGGGCCGTCGCCATGTCGCCGGACGCCATCGCCCGGATCACGGCGGCGAGGTCGACCGGGTCGTCGCCGAACGTCGACGACAGGCCGGCGTCCCGGTTGTCGAAGCGGATGACGGACCGGCCGGCATCGGCGAGCAATGCACAGAGCCCGTCGTCCCAGGAGATGAGCTGCGTGCCGAGTCCGGACACGAGGAGCAGCGGCGGATCGTCGGGCGAGCCGGTCGTCTCGTAGGCGAGGGTGAGGCCGGACCGGGCGGTGGCGGTGGGCATGGCGTACATCCTTGCCGCCGACAGCTGGGACCGGCCACGCCGGAAGGGTCGAGGGGGGTCTGGGCCGGACGGGCTCAGCCCTCCGAGACGTCCCAAAGGTGATGGATCGGATCGTGGACCAGATAGAGGGCGAACGTGCCGACCGTGAACTCGCTCCCGTTCGACCGGTGTCCGGTGCACTCCCACTGCGGACCGGACACGCCGTGGAACCTCGACGCCAGCACACCGCCGGCACCGGCGAGCTCGCGGGAGACGATCTGCGGGTCCTGAAGGTCGTAGCGCTCGGCGACTGCGGTGGCATCCTGGTTCCAGTTCTCGAATGCGGCATTGCCGATCGTCAACATGAGTTCGAGGCGTGTGTCGAAGATGCGGAAGACGTCGCTCACATGGCAGGCGTACTCGAGTGGGGACCAGCGCGTCGGCGACGGCCGGTCCGCGACATCGGAACGGGTCAGCACGTTCTGCCACGACGTCACCTGCTCCCGCAGCATCCCGACCACGTCGGTCGCGTCCCCCCGGTCGGCATCGAAGCCGCACTCCGGACACGGCCTGTCGAGGACCCATGTCCAGTCCTTGTCGTCAGGGGTGATGTCCACGGCCTGACGCTACCTTCGTGCAGCCGGAGATCTCCCTGGGGACCTCGGAGGGGCAAGGCAGACCCGTGGTCAGCGGGTACCTGCGCACACCACGAGGTGAGGAGCTGCTGGTGGCGACGACCTGACGCGCTGCCACCCGATCCGCCCTGTCACGCCTACGTACCCTGCAGGCTGGCACCGAGCGAGTCGAGCAGAGACCGTGTGCCCTCCACGCGCTGGGCCGGGTTGTCGTGGTCGTCGAGGAACACCCCCTGCTCCGTGAGCCGGAGCTGCGTGGTGGCCCCGTCGCTGAGGAACTCCACCGTGGCGACCGACACCGAGATCCGGTCGTCGTCGGCATGCATCTCGTAGGTGTAGACGATCCGCTGGTCCGGCACGATGTCGCGAAACACCGACTCGTACGTGTAGACGGGACCGTCCGGTGGCCCCGCCCGGAATGCCTCGCGGCCGCCGACCCTGAACTCGAGTTCGTAGGTGTCCCCGAGCGAGTCGGCGGTGCCGGTGAACCAGCGGGCCTTCAGCGGGGGTTCGGCCCAGGCCCTGAATACCTGGGCGACCGGGACGTCGTAGCTCCGTTCGATGACGAACGTGTCGTGGGCGACGGTGGACTGGGTCATTGCTCCTTCTCGGTGATGGTTCCTTCGTTCAACACGTCGCCCAACCGGTCGAGGCGGCGCTCCCAGACCCGCCGCCGGTCGGTGATCCAGCGTTCAGCGGCGGACATCGCCGCCCCGTCGATCCGGCACATGCGCGTCCTCCCCACCTTCTCGGTGGTCACCAGCCCGCAGGCCTCGAGGACCTGCACGTGCTGGACGACGGCTGCGAGGGACATGGCGAGGGGCTCGGCCAGCTCGCTGACCGAAGCGGGCCCCAGGGTGAGCCGCTCCACCATCGTCCGCCGGCTCCTGTCGGCCAGTGCCTGGAACGTGCGGTCGAGGTCGATCGTTTGGTCAAGCATCTACTTGACTATACGGCATCACCTCACCATGGTCAAGAGTCTGCTTCAGTGTTACGAGTCGAGGCTGAAGCGGTACACGTTGGTCGTCCGCAGCTCGAATCCCTTGCGGACGTAGAGCCGGTTGGCCGCCTCGCGACTTGGACGCGAGGTCAGGTCCACCGTCTTCGCCCCCGCCCCTCCCGCCTTGGCCACGGCTGCGTCGACCAAGGCGTCGCCGACGCCCTTCCCCCGGGCGTCGTCGTCGACGACGACGTCCTCGATCCAGGCCCGGACACCGGTGGGGATGCGGAAGATGGCGAGCGTCAGGGTGCCGACGATCCGCCCGCCGTCGTCCCGGGCCACGAACAGGGTGTCCGTCTCGGACCCGACGATCTCGACCAGCTCGGCCCGACTCGTGGGCGGCGACGACGAGGAGAGCTGGGGGATGAGTGCGACGAACGCCTCCACCAGCTCCTCGGTCACCTCGGTGGCCTCCGAGACGGTCACGGCGGGGGAGTGGTTCGCGGGGACGGTCACGGGCGCCGAGTGTAGCCAGGGGACCGGCGGGCCCAATGCCGGCGTGAAGCTCCTGGTCGGAGGATCAGACCTTGTCGGGGTCGCCCCGCCATACGGGGGAGCGCACCGAGTCGTAGAGCACCTCGATGGGCTCGCCCCGGAGCGCCGCGAACACGTGCTCTCCCCACCGCTCGGCACCGGCCAAGGGGAAGGGCAGGTGGTCGAGTGGGAACCATCCGACGTCGGCGCACTCCAACGGGTGGGCCTTGAGCTCGCCCCCGACCGGTCGGCACTGGAACACGAGCGAGTAGAGCGGGATGCGGCTCATGCCTACCCGGAGCCCGTCCAGCACGGCGATGAGACGGACCACCTCGACCTCGATCCCGGTCTCCTCCAGGACTTCCTTGACCACGACCTCGGGCGCTGAGTAGCCGACGTCGGCCCACCCGGTGGGGTAGAGCCAGATCCCGGAGTCGGCCCGCTGGACCAGGAGGATCTCGCCCTTGTCGTTGCCCACGGCCGCACCGACCGCCACCTTCGGGGTCACGTAGCCGGGGACGCCCTTGCCCACCGTTTCGAGCCAGTCGTGGACGACGCCGTCGACGTCCTCGGCTCCGGCGTTGCCGTCGATGGCGGCGCGGATGTCGGCCGCGACGTGGAGGACCTCCTCGAAGCGCTCCTGCTCGTAGAGCGACTCCGTGAAGCCCAGGCCCGTCCGGGCGATGCCGGCCAGCGCCTCGCTCCAGCGCAGCAGCTGCTTGACGGTCGGGACGCCCTCGTCGGGCGTATCGGTGGAGGGGGTGGGGGTGGGATCCACGGGACCGACGCTACCCCACCGTCCCCTGTGGCCGTCCGTCTTCGGGCAGAATGGGGCGTGGCCGTACTCGCAGACTGTCGTCACTACATCATGCAGACCACCTCCCGCGAGGAGAAGCTCGAGAAGTGCCGCATGGGCGCCAACGAGCAGCTCCCCTTCGCGTGCCCCGAGGGCTGCCTGTTCTACGAGCCCCGCAAGGTGTCCGGTGCCGGCTGGACAGTCCGGAACCCGGACGAACCCAACGGCTGACCCGACCGGGCGTCCAGCCGCAGCTCAGGTCCGGCTGGCGAGCAGGGTGAACGACAGGGGCACGCGGACCCTGTCCTCGGGCATCACGAACCTCTCCTCGCCCGTCTCGACCAGCCACGGGTAGCGCGGAAAGCTCGTCCAGTCGTGCTCGTCGAGCAGGTCGAGGCGAAGCCCCTGACCGAGCAGGGCGCCCACGATCTCACCCAGGCTGTGGTTCCAGCCGTAGGTCACTTCGCCCGGCAGCGCCTCGGTCGCCGTGGTGTCGGCGTAGGTGCCCGCCTGGGAGTCGGCGTAGGGCGCGGACTCCTCGAAGTAGGGGTAGACGACGGTCAGGTCGTCGTCCGCCAGCGCCGTGCTCATCGGGTGCACCTCGTGGAGGAACAGGCGCCCACCCGGTCGCAGCAGCGCGCCCACCTGTGCCGCCCATTGGTCGATCCTCGGCAGCCAGCACAGTGCGCCCAGGCTGACGTAGACGATGTCGAAGGTCCGACCGCCGAGTGCGTCGACCGCGTCGGCCACCGGGGCACAGACGAAGTCCGCCCGGTCGGCCAACCCCGCCCGGGCGGCCAGGGAACGTGCGGCGTCGACGGCGGTCGGCGAGAAGTCGAGCCCGGTCACGCCGGCCCCGGCCCGGGCCCAGGACAGCGTGTCCTTGCCGAAATGGCACTGCAGGTGCACCAGTTCGAGCCCGGTCACGTCGCCGAGGAGGGCCGCCTCGCGGGGCTTCGGGCCCCGCCCCTCTTCGAGCCAGCCCTCCACGTCGTAGAAGTCGGAGCCCAGGTGCACGGGCACCGCGGCGTCCCACCAGGCCCGGTTGGCAGCCAGGGCGTCGTCGGCCGACGGCGCGTCGGGCGCCCTGCCCACGGTCAGCTCTCGACGACGTCGCCGAGGAGGTCGACCCGGACACCCTCGGACCGGAGCCAGGCGAGCGCCTCGTCGACCACGCCGCCGTCGCCGTCCAGCTCGCAGAGGATCCAGCCGCCCTGCTCGCCGACGTCCGCCTTGCGGATGTTGGGGACGACGGCGAACTGCTCGGTCATCCGGGCGATGACGGGCTGGCGCACGAGCTCCTCGGGAAATGTCAGTCGCACGCGGACTCCGATCATGGCGTCTCCTCCGTTGTCCGGTGCCCGCCGTCGGCGAGCGAGTCGTTGAGGTTCCCCGACCGGAACCCCTCGAGGTCGAGTGTGACGTAGCGGTACCCGGCGGCACGCACCGCGGCGCTGACCGCCTCGCGCCGGGCAACCATCTCGACCAGATCGGCCTCGGGCACCTCGATGCGGGCGGTGTCGCCGTAGTGGCGCACCCGGAGCTGACGGAATCCCAGGTCGCGCAGGCCGGACTCCGCCCGGGCCACCGCGTCGAGGGTCGTGAACGTCACCCGCGTACCGTACGGCACGCGGGAGGCAAGGCACGCGGCGGCCGGCTTGTCCCAGGTCCGCAGGCCCAGCCGACGTGACCACTGGCGGACGTCCGACTTGGTGAACCCGGCCGTCACCAGGGGGAACACCGCGCCTCGCTCGGCAGCGGCGGACTGGCCCGGACGGTGATCGGACAGGTCGTCGAGGTTGACCCCGAGCACCACGGTCGCACCCGGGCCCGCCGTGGCCGACACCGGACCGAGGGCCTCCATGAGGGAGGCCTTGCAGTGGTAGCAGCGGCTCCCGTCGTTGGCCTGGTAGGCCGGGTCGGCCAGCTCGTCGGTGGCCACCTCGAGGTGCCGGAGGCCCCACTCGCCGGCCAGCGCGCGGCAGTCGGCCAGCTCCTCGGGGGCGAGCGACGGTGATACGGCGGTCACGCACAGCACGCGGCCCGCTCCGAGGGTGTCGGTGGCCACTCGGGCCAGGAAGGCCGAGTCGGCCCCGCCGCTGAAGGCGACGACAACGTCGCCCAGTGCTCCCAGGACGGCGCGCAGTGCGGCGAGATCGGCCGGGCCCGTCGCGACCACCGGCGGCCGCCGTACCGGGTCGGCCAGTGCCACGCTTGTGGGCGGAGCCGTCACGCCCCTGGGACGACCTGGGCCAGGACCTCCTCGACCGGCGCCACCATGCCGGTCAGGAACGGTCCGAACTCGGCGAACCGGGCCGAGCCCTCGTCGAAGCGCATGGTGTACACGCACTCCTTCAGGTCGTCCGGATGCACGCCGAAGAGCGTCACGCCCCACTCCCAGTCGTCGATGCCGGTCGAGCCGGTGATGACCTGGACGATGCGCCCGGCAAACTTCCGCCCGGCCGCTCCGTGCCCGTACATCAGCTCCTTGCGCTCGTCGAAGGGGAGGGAGAACCAGTTGGACCCCTCGACGTCCCCGCGGCGCTTCGACATCGGGTAGAAGCAGAAGGCGGTCTTGCCCTCCGGAGGGAGCTGCGGGTAGAGGCGGAGCTGCTTCATCTCGTCGGGGACCCCCGCGGCGTACTCGGACAGCTCGGTCAGCGACACGTAGGAGTCGACGACGACCAGGCCGGCGGCCTGCAGGTCGGACTGGAGGCGACGGAGCCGCCACAGGTCGGGTCCGAGGGCCATCACGCACAGGTCGGCCTTGTGTCCCAGCATGGCGACGGTCACGACCTGGACGCCGTCGCCCTGTGCGTCCTTGACGGCCTGCACGACGACTTCGGTGTCGCACCGGGGCCCGGCGTCGGGGGAGGGGGCGTCGGCCAGTTTGCAGAAGAGGTGGAGCACACCCAGGCCGACGGTGGGAGCAAGGGGTTCGGTCACATCCCCAGTCTACGGAAACGAACGGAGGGCGCCCCGTGGGGCGCCCTCCGTTCGTACAACTGGTCCGTAGGGCGACCTAGAAGTCGTCCATGCCCCCGGGCATCGCCGAGCCACCCTCTTCGGGCTTGTCCACGATGACGGCCTCGGTGGTGAGGAACAGGGCGGCGATGGATGCCGCGTTCTGCAGGGCCGAACGGGTCACCTTGACAGCGTCGATGACGCCCTCCTTGAAGAGGTCGACATACTCGCCGGTGGCAGCGTTGAGGCCCTCGGTGGGCTTCTTGAGGTTGCGCACCTTGTCCACGATGACGCCACCCTCGAGACCGGCGTTCACGGCGATCTGCTTCAGGGGCTCCTCGACGGCCCGGGCCACGATGCGGGCACCGGTGGCCTCGTCACCCTCGAGCTTGTCGGCGGCCTCGAGCACGGCGACCTGCGAGCGGAGCAGTGCCACACCACCGCCGGGGACCACGCCCTCCTCGATGGCGGCCTTGGTCGTGGAGACGGCGTCCTCGATGCGGTGCTTCTTCTCCTTGAGCTCCACCTCGGTGGCGGCCCCGACCTTGATGACGGCAACGCCGCCGGACAGCTTGGCCAGACGCTCCTGGAGCTTCTCGCGGTCGTAGTCCGAGTCGGTGTTCTCGATCTCGGCCTTGATCTGGGCGATCCGACCCTTCACCTCGTCGCCGGAACCGCCGCCCTCGACGATCGTGGTCTCGTCCTTGGTGACGACCACCTTGCGGGCGGTGCCGAGCAGCTCGAGGCCGATGTTCTCCAGCTTGAGGCCGACCTCCTCGGTGACGACCTGGCCGCCGGTGAGGATGGCGATGTCCTGGAGCATGGCCTTGCGGCGCTCGCCGAAGCCCGGGGCCTTGACCGAGACGCTGCGGAAGGTGCCGCGGATCTTGTTCACGACCAGCGTGGCCAGGGCCTCGCCCTCGATGTCCTCGGCCACGATGACCAGGGGCTTGCCGGACTGCATGACCTTCTCCAGCACGGGCAGCAGGTCGCGGACGGCGGTGATCTTGGATCCGACGAGCAGGATGTAGGTGTCCTCGAGGACGGCCTCCATGCGCTCGGGGTCGGTCACGAAGTAGGGGGAGATGTAGCCCTTGTCGAAGCGCATGCCCTCGACGAGGTCCATGTCCATGCCGAAGGTCTGCGACTCCTCGACGGTGATGACGCCGTCCTTGCCCACCTTGTCGATGGCCTCGGAGATCATCTCGCCGATCTCGGTGTCCGCCGCGGAGATGGAGGCGACCTGGGCGATCTGACCCTTGGAGTCGGTCTCCCTGGCGATGCCGCGGAGCGACGTCACGGCGGCCTCGACACCGGCCTCGATGCCCTTCTTCAGCGACATCGGGTTGGCACCTGCGGCCACGTTGCGCAGGCCCTCGTGGACCATGGCCCAGGCCAGGACGGTGGCGGTGGTCGTGCCGTCACCGGCGACGTCGTCGGTCTTCTTCGCGACCTCCTTCACCAGCTCGGCGCCGATCCTCTCGAAGGGGTCCTCGAGGTCGATGTCCTTGGCGATGGACACGCCGTCGTTGGTGATGGTGGGAGCACCCCACTTCTTGTCCAGGACGACGTTGCGGCCCTTCGGGCCGAGGGTGACGCGCACAGCGTCGGCGAGCTTGTTCATGCCGCTCTCGAGGGCCCGACGGGCCTCCTCGTCGAACGTGATGAGCTTTGCCATCAGGTCTTCCTCCGTGATCGTTAGCACTCGTAGGTGTCGAGTGCTAATAGCAAACCACGTGGGCAGGCCCGGCGCAACCGCACCCCCTCAACGAGCGGCGTCGGCCCTGGTCAGGAAGTTGTCGACCAGCACGGCCATCTGGTGGTCGGGCCCCCGTCCGGACGGGTCGAAGCCGATCAGCAGGGCATCGACGTCCTCGTCGGACAGGTGCGCCCGCTCCCGGGCGTCGCCGATCCAGGCCTCGACCACCGGCCGGGTCACCTCGGGATGGAACTGGAGCCCGGTGTGGGGTCCCTCGACGAAGGCGTGGAGGGAGACGTCGGTACGGGCCACGGCCCGTGCCCGGGGTGGACACGTGAAGGCGTCCTCGTGCCAGTCGAGCCAGGGCCCGGCCGGGGTCACCGCCGGGTCGACGGTGTCGAGGAGCCGCCAGCCGATCTCGGGCCGTGCGACTGCGGACACCGTCCCGCCGAGCACCTCGGACAGGAGCTGGCCGCCGAAGCAGACTCCGAGCACCGGCACGCCGTCCCGGACGGCGCCCTCGACGAGGTGGCGCTCCGGGGCCACCCAGGTCACCGTGGCGTCGGTCACCGACTCGATCGAGCCCATGACCACCAGGAGGTCGAACGACCCGGGCGCGGGCAGCGACCCTGCACCGTGGTCGGCGCGATACGTGGAGACGGCAAGACCGAGCCCGTCGACGTAGTCGCCGAGGACGCCGGGAACGTCGGTCGCGCTGTGCTGGAGGAAGGCGATGCGGTCGGCCACGACCCTGCATCCTGCCCTGGCGCGCTCACCATGGCCAGGAGGGCCCTGTCGGAGCCGCCAGCCGGGTCAGTGCCTGCGGCCCCTCCGGGTGGCGGGCTCCTGCAGGCGCGGCCACTTCACGCGCGCCTCCTTGAGGTAGCGGCTCGCCAGCTGACGGGAGAACGAGAGGGCCTGGCCGATCTCCGCGCCCGACATCCCGTTGTCGACGCCCACTGCCACAAGTGCGAGCCGGAACCGGTGCCGGGCGCACTCGAACTCGGCGACGGCATCGGTCACGTTGCGGCGCGCCGTGCCCCCGATGGTTTCGTCGAGGAGCCGTACGGCGCGTCCCTCCCGGACGCAGGCGGCACCGTCGTCGAACTGTGCGATGTCGTCGGCAAGGACCCTCTGCAGACGGACGGCGGCGTCCCGACGGTCGACCAGGGCGTCGAGGACCTCGGTCTCGTAGACGGTGAGCTCGCGACGGTGCCCGATGCTCAGTGACCCCTCCTGGCCCGCCCAGAGCCGGCCAAGTGCATCCCGAAGCTCCTGGTCGAAGCCTGGCGGCATCAGACCCGTGGACAGCCGCGACGGTCCCGGCCCCGAGCCGTGGACCGGCGCGTACCCCGACGCCTCCTCGAGGTCCGGTAGGCCGTCGAGGGCCGTGAAGCCCCACGACATACCGTCCCAGGTGGGCTGGGGCGCCAGCTCGTCCGGCGGGGGCCGATCGGTGCGCAGGGACGTGGAGACGCGCTTCACGACACGACACCCGGATGTGTCCCGCCGCGACGGGGCCCCGGTGCTCGACCCGCCATCGACACCCGGCCCACCGTCGTCTGGTACATCAACCATCCCTGCAGATACGATCTGGCTCCGTCTGGTGCAATCAAATCCCATACCTGTTGCAGATCTGTTGTAGGCACGAGCCCTCGGGAACGGGAGGGCGATGGCCGGGAGCTGGGAAACGGTGGAGACGTGAGTGGGGTCGACCGACCCTCCTCTGATCGACGGGGCACGGTGGGAATGGGGACGATGGACTTCCGGCTGCTCGGACCGTTCGAGGTGTGGCGCGACGGCATGCCGCTGTCGCTCGGTGGCCGCCGCCAGCGCGCCGTCCTGGCCCTGCTCGCACTGCACGTGGGGACGGTCGTGTCCACGGACCGGATCGTCGAGGAGATCTGGGCGGACGCGCCGCCGCCGTCGGCGCTCCGGACGCTCCACTCCTACGTGTCGCGACTGCGCTCGATGCTTCGCACCGACGGCCAGGACCCACTCGTCCGCCGCGAGCCGGGCTACGTTCTCGAGCTCGATCCTGCCGACGTGGACGCCGTCCGCTTCGAGCGCCTGGTCCAGGAAGCCGTCGCCGCGCTGGACACCGAGGACGCCGAGGCCGCCGACCGGGCCCTGCGGGCGGGCCTCGACCTGTGGCGGGGCGAGGCGCTGGCCGACTTCGCGTACGAGCCGTTCGCCACCGCCGAGGGGCGACGACTCGACGAACGGCGCCTCGAGGCGCTTGAGCTACGGGTCGACGTCGATCTGACACTCGGACGCCACGCACAGGTCGTGGCCGAGCTCGAGGCGCTGGTGACGGGGCACCCCTACCGCGAACGGTTCTGGGCCCAGCTGATGGTCGCCCTGTACCGGTGCGGTCGGCAGACCGATGCCGTGGCCGCTTACGGGCGCATCCGGGGCATCCTCGTCCAGGAGCAGGGGATCGAGCCCGGCGACGAACTCCAGCTCCTCGAGCGGCAAGTGCTCGAGCAGTCGACAGATCTCACCCTGCCGGGTGTGCCACCCGGGGCCAGACGGTCCGGCACCGCCCCCCCTCCGTTCCTCACGCCGACCCGACGGGTCCCCCTGCCCGAGCGACTCCTGCTCCGACCCGACATCGGGGTCATCGGTCGGACGGAGCAGATCGGCACACTGACGTCCGCCGTCGGGCAGGCCCACACCGGCCAGGGGCGTGCGGTCCTGCTGGTGTCGGGCGAAGCCGGGCAGGGCAAGAGCACGGTCGTCGCCGAAGTGGCCCGTCGGGCCTTCGACGACGGGGCGTACGTCCTGTCGGGACACTGCGAGCAGGACCTGAGCGGGCCGTATCAACTCTTCGCCGAGTCACTCGGCCACTACGTGCGCCATGCGCCCGAGGACGAGTTGCGTGACGTCGTCGACGAGCACGGTCCGGAGCTGGGCACCCTCCTCCCGGGCCTCGTCACGCGGCTGCCCGGACTCCCCCCGGTGCGCGCCGTCGACCCCGACTCCGAGCGGTTCAAGCTGTTCGCGGCCGTGGTGGACCTGCTGGCGCGCCTGTCCCTCGACCGGACGGTGGTCCTGGTCCTCGACGACCTCCAGTGGGCGGACCACGGCAGCCTGCAGCTGCTCCGGCACCTGGCGGCGGACGACCGACCCAAGCGGCTGGTGGTGGTGGGGACGTTCCGGGACAGCGAGTTGTCGGAGTCGGACCAGCTGGTGGAGACGCTGGGAGGGTTGCGGCGCCTCGACGGGGTGGGCCGGATCGACCTGCCCGGATTCGAGCCGACGGAGGTGGTGTCGGTCATGGGTGCCATCGCCGGGCGCCCGATGGACGAGCGGGGTATCGCCCTCGCTACGGCGGTGCACGAGGAGACGGACGGCAACCCCTTCTTCGTCAGCGAGGTCACCCGCCACCTGCTGGACGTCGGCGCACTCCGCCAGGACGGTGCCGGCGGCTGGGTGGCACCGACCGACATGGGCGAGGCCAGCCTGCCGGCCGGTGTGCGGGAGGTCATCGACGCCCGCGTGGTCCGGCTGGGCCGGGACGCGGCGGCCGCACTCTCGCTCGCCGCCGTCATCGGTCGTGACTTCGACCTGGACCTGCTGCTGGCGGCCACCGACACGACCCCTGACGACCTGCTGGACACGTTGGAAGGGGCGGCCACCGTGTCCCTCGTCCGTGAGCCGCTCGACCGACCCGGCTGGTACACCTTCTCCCACGCCCTGATCCAGCGGACCCTCTACGAGGGTATCGGCGCGTCACGCCGGGCCCTGCTGCACCGCAAGGTGTTCGACGTCCTGGAGCAGCGGGACACGGCGACCGGTCCCGGCGCGTCGACGGTGGCGGCCGCCGAGATGGCACGTCACCTGGTGGCCAGTGCCCGACCCGACGATGCCCCCGCCGTCGTCCGGTACGCGCGCCGGGCCGCCGAGGAGGCTGTCGCCGCCCTCAACCCCGAAGAGGCGGTCCGCTGGTACGCGGTGGCGCTCGACGCCCTGGGCGACGAGGTCGACGTGACCCGGGCCCGCCTGCTGAGTCGCTTGGGCGACGTCCAGCGCCAGACCGGCGACCTGGCCTACCGCGCCACCCTGTTCGAGGCGGCCCGTCTGGCCCTCGAGTTCGACGACGTCGACACCCTCGTGCTGGCCGCCCTGGCCAACTCGCGGCAGATCCAGAGCACCACCGGAACGATCGACCAGGAGCGGGTCGACGTGCTCGAGGCGTCACTCGACCGGGTCGGCCCGATACCGACGCCCGAGCGGGCGCGGCTGCTCGCCCACCTGGCGTCCGACCGCTCCTACGACGGCGACCCGGAACGCCGGGTCCGGCTCGTCGAGGAGGCGCTGGACATCGCCCGACAGGTCGACGACCCGGCCACGCTCTTCGACGTCCTCCTGCGCCGCATCGGCATCTGGATGCCCGCGGACGTCAACAAGCGCCTGGCCGAGTCGGCCGAGGCGCTCGCCATCGCCGAGGCGCTCGCCGACCCGGTGGCCCGATTCTGGGCGCTCTTCTACCGCGCGATGGTCGCCGCCGAGGCGGCCGACCGGGTGCTGCTCGACGAGTGCCGCGCCCGGGTCCCGGAGGAGGCACGGTCGACCGGTCAGCCCATGCTGCTGTGGTCGACGACGTACGCGCGGAGCTGGCAGGCGCTGCTCGACGGCGACATCGACGGGGCCGAGGCCCTGACCACCGAGGCGCTCGAGCTCGGCATGGCCACGGGTCAGCCGGACGCACTGGCCATCTACGGCGGCCAGATGGTGGACCTGCGCTGGCACCAGGGTCGCGACATCGAGCTCGTCGAGCTCATCGAGCAGATGGTCGAGGCCACGCCCGAGATCGACAGCTTCCAGGCCGCGCTGGCCCGGATCTACGCCGACATCGGCCGCACCGAGGATGCGCAGGCGCTCCTCACCGTCGGCGCCGCAGACCGGTTCGCCCATCCCTTCGACCCGCTGGCCACGACGACCATCGCCCTGTGGTGCGAGACCGCCATCCAGCTGGCCGACACCGCCGCCGCCACCATCCTGATCGATCGCCTGGCGTCCTTCGCCGACCAGGTGATCTGCAGCGGCGTCAATATCTTCGGGTCGCTCGACCACTACCGCGGTGCGCTGTGCGCCGTCCTGGGTGCCCATGAGGACGCCGAGCGCCTGCTCACCCTCGGTCTCGCCACCCACGAGGCCCTCGGCGCGCCCTTCTTCGAGGCCCGGTCCTGCCTCGAACTGGCTCGCATGCACCGGGCCCGCGGCGGTCCGGGCGACGCCGACGCGGCCGAGCACCTCGCAGGACGTGGGCTCGGGCTCGCCCGACGGTTCGGCTACGCGGGTGTGGAACGCCGCGTCGTCGACCTGGTGGGTGCCTGACGCGTCGCGACGCCGGGCGCGGCAGGCGGATCAGCTGGCGGCAAGAACGAACTCGGCGGTGACCTCGAGCCCGAACGGGACGTCCTGGGAGGCGAGTCCGAGCGTCCGGTCGAGGGGATGGCTCGGCAGGGACGAGAGGTCGAACCGGAAACTGCGGCGCAGGAGGCGGGCGCGGAGGGACTCGAACGTCGAGGTCAGCTCCACCAGGTCCACGCCCGTGGCCACGGTGCCGTTCTGCGCAGGCGTCCGGAACTGGCGGGCCGCGACCTGGCGCAGCTGTCGATGGGCCACGGCCGCCACCGCCTCGCTGAACAGCGACTCGTCGGGCAGCGTCCCCGTGCCGCGCAGGAGCTCACGGAGAGCGTCGCCCGCCATCCGGCCCGCTTCGATGATCACGTCCTCCACCGCCTCGCCCGTGTGGGGCCCGTCGCCTGCGGTCAGGTCGAAGAGGCGGTGGTACCCCGACGTCGCGCTCCGGCTGAACGTCCCGCCGAAGACGTCGAGGGAGCACGACGGGCGGTCGCCGGTCGTGATGGCGGGCTCGCCCCACTGCTTGGCGATCCCGTAGATCTCGCGACCACCGACGAGCGAGACCGGGTTGTCGACCCACATGGCCGGGATGAACAGGGCGATGCGGTCGATGAGTTCGACATGGTCGGCACGGTGGGCGGCCGCTGTCGGTATCCAGAAGGCGGCATGGCGCTCCGGTGAGCTGCCCATGTCGGCGTACGTGGTGGCGAAGTACGCCGAGCGCTCCTTGCTGAGTGACCGGACGGTCATGGACCCGAACGAGAGCAGGACGAATTCGCCGAGCGGTGTGTACGACGTGACGCCGTGCGGGTCGACCAGGACCTTCGAGCACAGGTCGGCCAACAGGGCGGGATCGGCGCGCAGGGCGAAGAGGTAGACCTTCGCTTCGGAGCAGAGGAACGGGCCGGGTACCGACGCCAGGCCGCCGTACTCGAGGTACGCGGGCCCCGTCACTGCTCGACCCGTGTCAGCCAGTCGACGTTCTCGGCGGAGATGAAGGCCGGCGTGCCGCAGATCGACCGGGCCGCCCGCATCCCGGACATCGTCGCCGCTTCGACGCACCCGCCGTTGATGCCGTTGAGGGTCCAGTCCCCTGCCAGGTAGAGGTTCGTGATACCGGGGCCGTGCGCCTTCGACCGTGCCGCCTCCACCAGGGCGTCCTCTCGGAGCCGGTGCGCGGTCGAGCCGGCGACCGACAGGACGTACCGCTCGGTGTGCTCGAAGTTGGCCCGCAGGTACTGTGCCTCGAAGCGGGCGCGGTCGTCACCCCCGGCGGCATCGAAGAGGACGGACCAGTCGAAGCTCCCGTCCGCCCGCGTCGCCTTCGGCCACAGCTCGGTGGCGTGGTCGCGGAGCAGATCGTGCACGCCGCGTGCGACCTCGGCGTCAGCGGCCGCCTGGGTCTGCTGGTCGGGCATCACCCCGCAGAAGTAGGCGACACCTAGCGGTGGGCCGGCCCCCCACTCCTCGCGGACGAGCAGGTGGGACATGTCGCAGTAGGTGTCGATCGGCTCCACGAAGCTCGTGGCGATCGCGTCCTTCCCGAAGCGGGCGCCCAGGTCGTCGAGCGTCCTCGTGGTCCACACCTGGCCGGCCTGGGTCATGACGCTGTGGCAGTTGTCCAGCATGGCGCGGAAGGCGGGCACCTGGTCCGCCACCTGGCGGGAGATCTCGCGCAGTGCGGGTGCGGGGATCGCCAGCACCACGGTGTCGAAGTCCGTGCCGTGGTGGAGGACCTGTTCGGTCGCATCCGGCGCACGGCCCCCGTGCTCGAAGGCGACGCCCTGATCGCGCAGCCCCGGGCCGTCCACCAGTTGGTCCCAGAGGGGCTCGCTCGGCCAGCAGGGTAGGCCGGCGACGTCCACCAACGGTTCGTACGTCGCACCCGAGGGGAGCTCGGCCTGCTGGACCATCCGGATCCCGTCCACACTGGACCGGTCGGCCGAGAGCTGGAGCTCGGACACCTCGCGGAAGAACTCGAAGCGGACGCCGCGGTGACGGAGGACCTCGTACATGGGGCCGAAGATGGTGTCTCCCATGCCGGCCTGCATCTTGTAGGCGATGTGCTCGCGGTAGCCGCCCATCAGCCGGAGGATCCCGTGGACGCCGGTGCCGGCGGCGAGGTCGGGCTTCGCGGTCCCGCCTTCGTAGCGGTAGGCGAACGCCGCGTCGTACCAGCCGCGTAGGAACGGCGAGTGGTCGAGCTGGAGTGTGAACGCCTCCGCACCATAGGACTCGAGGAACTCCGAGAGCTCGAAGTTGTCGATCGACAAGAACCCGTTGGCGATCACGTCGGTGTCGAGGATGCCGACCATAGCGGTGACGAACGTGTCGAAGGTGGTGAAGAACAGCCGAAGCTCGGTGTGGTCGACCCGGTGCTTCACGAACTGCTCCCACAAGTCGTGCTTGAAGTCCACGAGGGGCCTCACGACGTACGTTTCGAGGAGGTGGCCCATGGCTGCGGCCGCGTGGGTGTGCCCGCCCACGTCGCCCACGTCGGCGGCGATGTGCTGGACGGCGTCGAGCAGCCTCTCCTTCACGCCGGTGTCGAACTCGTTCAGGTCGACCTCGAAGTGTGCAGACCAGTGCAGGAACCGCTTCAGCGGCGCCTTGGGGAATTCGTGACCCTGCACCTTGAGATCGGCCCGGAGCGCGTCCCAGGTGTCGAGGGCCCACAGGATCCCCCGCGACATGACGTGCCAGAGCGATGGCAGGGGCCCGCTGGCGCCGAGTGCGGGGTGGACTGGTGACGTCCGCGGTGGGGGCTCGAACGAATGGGACAGCCACTTCTGGTCGTAGTACTCGAACAGCCCGATGATCGGGCTCGCCGTGAACGCCTCGTCGAATGTCCGGATGGGGCACGTAGGGATCCGAGGGCACTCCCGGCCGAGCTCCTCATAGCACTGGCGCATCGTGAAGAAGGCGTTGTCGTAGAAGCCGAACCAGATGTGGAGCCCGTGTTCTTCGATGCGACTTCCTCGGGCGAGGTTCCTGCCGCTCGCCCCTTTGCCGCCCAGCCTCCAGCCCGACTGGTAGACGGTCACGTCGTAGGCGGCGCGGAGCTCCTCGGTGCTCGTGAGCCAGAAGGCGGTGACCATGCCTCCCACCCCGCCGCCGAGGACCGCCACCTTCTTCCGGCCAGACCCGTCCGCCATGCTCCGCCGCTCCTGTGTCCCGACGGCACACCATCGGCGGAGGCCCGCCGTCCACTCCGGAATCCCTGCGCCGTCGGGGGCCGAGTATCTCAGCGGTGGATCGGCCTCCGCAAGAGCCGTTGCGTCAGGGCGCGACCGTGGTGACCGGGTTCAGGCCGGACGAGCGGAGTCGCACGGGATCTGCTGGAGACCGGGCCACTTGGCGCGCGCCTCCTTGAGGTAGCGGCTGGCCAACTGGCGCGAGAAGGCGAAGGCCTCGCCGATCTGGCCGGCCGTCATCCCGTTGTCGATGGCCACGGCTACGAGCGCCAGCCGGAAGCGGTGGCGGGCCGCCTCGAGCTCGCCCATGGCGTCGCTGACGCTCCGGCGGATGGACCCCCCGATGGTCGGGACCAGGATGTCCTTGGCCAGGCCGGCCCGGATCGCCGCCATCCCGTCCTCGTACTGTGCGAGATCGTCGGCCAGCACCGTCTGGAGGTGGACGGCGGCGTCCCGACGGACTGTCATCGCCTCGGCCACCTCCAGCTCGTAGACGGTCAGCCCGCGTGGACCGGTGCCCGTGGCCCCACCACGGGCCTGTCGCTCCTCGAACTTCGCCTTGCGCCTGGCCAGCTCGTCCTTGAGTTCGTCGCTGAGCCCGGTTGCCACGTCGCCAGAGGACAGGCGGGGGAGATCGAACCGACGGCGGTCGCCGGCACCTGCACCGGCCGCACCCTCCAGGTCGGGTAGCCCATCGAGCGCATGGAAGCCCCATGCGGCATCAGTGGTCGACTCCGGCTGGTAGGTCGGGACGGGACGGTCGGTGCGCAGGCTGCCCGCCGCCCGCCTCATGACCGGATCTCCGCGCCGCGTGAGCGTGGGCGGTCCGTCGTCGACATCAGCGTCCTCCGCTCCGTCCGGTCCGTGTAGGCACTGAGTGATCCTGTCAGGTGCAATTTACCAGATTCCGACCCTGTTGCAATCGAAGATTACTACGAGATGTCGGCCGACTCGTCCGACTGTCGTGGTCGGGAGCCGCTGCCGTGGAGCCCGGCGCCGGCACGCACCGAATGGGAGCAGGATGCCGGGACATGGGCGCGGGTGATCCTCTGCCCTTGTCCTCCACGAACCCGGACGGGCTCGCCCTCGTGGCTGGGAACTCAGTACGGGGGATGTGGAGAGGTGCGAGAGCGGCCGAATCGGACTCATTGCTGACCAGCGATGAGAGGGACTCAGGCACGAATCGTCGAACACGCAAGTCGTCTGCCAGGCACGATTCGACGGGGGCGGACAGTGGCGGACCCGAAAATATAGGCCCAGTTCTAGGCCCAGGCCCAAAAATGAGTCGGACTTGTGCGTCCGACTGATTCCACATCTCCCACGAAGAATTCGCGGATGGCGGGGGATGGAGCAGCCATCCGATCTTGGGTTGTGACCGCAGGCCTCCGCCTTCCACCGGCGCTGACGGGATGAGGTCGGCCAGGTGCTGGTCGCATGACTCCACTCGTACCGGTTAGATGTGACGCACTCGGTCGAACTTCGTCCTCAGCTTCGGAAGCTGAGGATGCCGACGCTCACGGGTCCTGGTCCAGCTCCGGATGTATCCCGGGTCAGGCGGGCTGCTGTCGGAGCAGCGACCGGAGCCTCGCCACCGATGGGTAGGCCGTCGGTCCCTTGAACTGCACGAGCTGGTGCTCGACGTAGTCCGGATCTATCGCTGTACCAGCGTCGATCATCGCCTCGATGTCGACCCAGTCCTTGGACCGACCGAACGAGATCTTGAAGACTACGAGGTCATCCGCAGTGAGGAACGGGAGCTCATGTCGTTCGCCCGCATGGAAGAAGGGCATGGCTACGGATCGGTCGAGGACGACCTCATGGAAGGCATCGAAGGCGAAGAACAGGTCGACGACCACCGTCTCGCCGACCTGATGGAGTCTCATGCCGGCAGCGGGCATGGCTCGTGCCGCATCATCGTCAGCGTGCCATCCGATCGTGCCGAGGTGTGCGAGAAGTGTCGACCTCGAGTCGTAGGGGACACCGACGTTGATGTCGACATCTACCGTGCCTCGAGGCTCGGCGTAGTAGGCGAGGGCCAGTGCACCGCCGAACGCGTGCCTCACGCCCAATGCGGTCAGCTCCGCGTCGATCTCGAGGATGACGTTCCCGATCGCTCTCATGAGCCGGCCCTCGACAAGCGGATCGCGTCGGCGAGAGCCAGCACCTGCTCCAGCTTCATCGCAGACAGTTCGTCATTCTGCTGCGGCCTGTCCGATGCCGACTCACCGACCCAGGTCGGACCATCGGGGCCCGGACGGCTCCGCTTGTCGGTCGTGGGGGCTGTTCCGGGAAGAGGGCAGATCAGGCGGCGCTCGCCGGCCGTCGCCTCCAAGAGGTAGCCGCACCCCACGAGGATCCGATTCAACACATCAGCTGATGGCATCTGGCGGTCGTTCTCGTAAGCCGAGAGATTCGGCTGCTCGATCCCGACGATGCGGGCCAGCTCGACCTGCGTCAAGCCTCGGGAGACCCGTGCCTGCCTGATGAATGCTCCGTACATGGTCGCTCCGATATATATTGAGATAGATATGTTACCCCATGCGACCACAGCCAGGATCCGGCCCATGCATCGTGCTCGACACGGCCCGCACCGAACAGGCCGCTCCTGCCCCGCCAGGTGCTCGGGCCCGCTGCGGCCGAGACGGCCGCCCGTGAGTCCGGGGTTGCTCGGTAGACCGCTGGTGCGTCCGATCGTCGGCCACGTCCACTTCGAGTTGAGGTGAGGATCGGCAAGTTGGCCTCTGCTGGCTGAGCTGAGACGGCGGGTGTCAATGGCAGTTCCACCGGGCTCCGTCCAATGGACCACTGGGTAACGCCAGGCCCCGGTTTCGTGGTCACTGCTACCGTCAAGCCAATGGCTTGGGTGGGTTGACGCCGTGGACGACCTGGATGGTGCGAGGTACATCTCGCTCACCACGTTCAAGATGGACGGCTCTCCCGTTTCGAGTCCAGTGTGGATCACGGGTGCCGCCGGGAAGTACGTGCTCACCACTGGTGACAAGGCATGGAAGACGCGCCGGCTGTTGCGCAACTCTTCAGTTCGAGTGCAGGTCTGTGACATGCGAGGCCGTGTTGAACCACAGGCAACCAGGTACGTAGGAATGGGCGAAGTGGACAGCTCGGCAGACGCCGTGGCCGCAGCCGAGCTGGCGTTGGCAGCGAAGTACGGCTGGCAGTTCCATGTCATCAAGATGTTCGAGAGCCTGAAGGGGCGATTAGGTCGTGGGGAGCGCCATCAGCCTGTCGCTGTCCACCTTTCGCTCAGCAAGGGCTGAAAGCGCAGACGGTTGCGGCTGTCTCTGTGGAGTTGACCCGTCCTAGCGCGCATGACGTGCTCAGCTTCGCAGGCTGAGGGAAGTGGCAGCTTGCGGACTGCGTCGTCGGTGAACCTCTTGCCGCTCCCAAAGGAATTGACCAGACAGCTGCTCTCTTGAGCGTCTTGCATGAAGTACAGCGTCGTGGTGCTCCCCGCCGTCACGACCGTGCCACCGCCGGCGGCTGGCTTCATTCGCTGCGGTGCTGGCCCGGGGCGCTCGGACGGCCGTTCCGGGTCCGCATCGTTTCTGGCCAGATGGGACAATGCATCCGTGAGTTCCCGGGACACTGCGCCGGCTTCTGTACGCGTGCTCGGCGCGGTGTGCGGGGTGGCACCCGACGGGTCGATCGTCGACGTGCCCAGTGCGAGCCAGCGTCGGCTGCTCGGACTCCTGGCGGTCCATGCACCGCGCCAACTGCGTGCGGAGTGGCTCGCCGACGTACTCGGTGTCACGGCCGGAGCCCTCAGGACGACGGTCTCGCGCCTCCGCACGGTCATCGGACCGGACGCGCTGCGCACGACGAGCACCGGGTACGCCTTGGTGGCCAATGTCGACGCCACCCAATTCTGCTCAGCCGTGGCGAATGCCGACCGATCAGCCGACCGGCTGGGAGCACTGGAGCAGGCGCTCGCACTGTGGACCGGACCCGTCCTCGAGGAGTTCCAGGGTGAGGAGTGGGCCAGGGGGGAGACGGCCCGACTCACCGAGATCCACTCCGCCAGCGTGGACGATTACGTGGACCAACTGGTCTCCGCTCGCCGGGAGACTGATGCCATCGCCGCGGCCGAGGGCCAGATCGCGCGCTATCCGTACCGTGACCGGTCGCGGGGCCTGCTGATCCGGGCCCTCGCGCTGGCCGGTCGCCAGACCGACGCCCTGCGAGCCTTCCAGGCCTACCGATCGCTGCTGGTCGAGGAGTTCGGCACCGAGCCCTCACCCGAGGTCGTCCGGACCGAACGTCGGGTGGCGACCGGATGGAACGGTGTCGACGCCGACGACGAGGTTGCGACGGCCTCCGGGGTGCTGGACATTCCGCTGCCGGCCAATCTGGCCCACCGGGCGGCGTTCGTCGGCCGCGACGCCGAGCAGGAGGTGCTCCGGACCCAGCTGGCCCTGGTGGGGGAGTCGGGACTGCGGTGCGTCGTGGTGAGTGGTGAAGCGGGGATGGGCAAGACGACGCTGCTGGCCGAATTCGCCCGCTCGGTAACGTCTTCGACCATGGCGACCGTGCTCTACGGGCGCTGCGACGAGACAGGCGTGCCGCTCGAGCCGTTCCGATCGGTGCTCGACACGTGCGTCGAGCACGCACCGCTCGACCTCCTTATCGAGCATGTGGCCCACGTCGGTGGCGAGCTGACGCGGCTCTGCCCCCGGTTGGGGACGCGGGTGGCGACGACCCCGGTCCCCACCCGTTCGGACGACGCCACCGAACGCTTCCTCACCTTCGCCGCCGCCGCCGATCTGCTGCGTCGGGTCGCTGACCGACGACCGCTGGTCCTCGTTCTCGATGACCTCCAGTGGGCAGAACCGACGGCGCTCCTCCTCCTCGGTCAGCTCACCCGGACGTTGGTCGACGCTCCGGTCCTCGTACTCGTGAGCCGTCGCGATCCGGGGGAGCAGATGTCCGACCAGTTGCGGACGGCGCTCGCCGAGCTGGACCGGTGCGAGGTCAGCCACCTTCAGTTGACCGGCCTGAACGAAGCCGAGCTGGCCGAGCTGGTCGTTGCGGCCACGCATGGGGTGCCCGATCCTGAGCTGCACCGTCTCACCGGGAGACTGCGGGACGATACGGCCGGAAACCCGCTCTACGCCTCGCAGCTGGTCCGACACTGGATGGACCTGGGCCGGGCGGCTGAGCCACGGGAGGGTCGGCGGGGACGCCCGACGATGGTGCTGCCCGCCGGTGTCCCGCCCAGCCTGCGCGAGGTCGTGTGGAGCCGGGTGCGGACCCTCGGTCCGGACGTGTTCGACGTACTGGCTGCCGCATCGGTTCTCGGGCCCGAGTTCCCGGAGGATGTCCTGCTCGAGACGCTCGACCAGCCGGAAGCGACGGTGATCGGAGCCCTCGATGTCGCCGTGGCGGCGGGGATCCTCGTCGACCTGCGGTCCGTGCGTCGGGCGATGCGATTCGTCCACGGGCTGGTCGCCAACGCGATGTATTCGGAGATCGGCCCGTCCAGTCGTGCCCGTATGCACGAACGGGTCGTGCGTGCCCTGACGAAGGGTGGTGAGCCCCTCCATGCTGATGTCGTCCTGCAACTGGCGCGGCACTCGGCGTTGGCCGGTCTGACCGAGGAGACACTCCATTGGTCGGTGTCGGCTGGCGACTACGCGTTCGGGCACCTCGCTCCCACCGAGGCGGCGCACCACTACCAGGTGGCGTTGGATGCGGCCAAGGCGTTGCAGCGACCCGACGCCCAGCGCGCCGATCTCCTGGTGCAACTCGGCCACGCGCAACATCGGGCGGGAGACCCCCGGGCCGAGGCCAACCTGGTCCGAGGGGCGAAGCTGGCGCGGCGCAGTGGCGAACACCAGACGCTCATCCGAGCCGCACTGGTGGCCGACCTGGGCATCCTCCGGGTCGACAGTCTCGCCCGGGAGCAATTGGAGGTCGTCGAGTCCGCGCTCGAGGTCGCCGACCCGGCCGACACCGCCACCTACGCCCGCCTCCTCGCGCTCCTCTCCATGAGCCTGACCTTCACCCCCGATGTGGAGCGACGACTGGCCCTGGCCCATCACGCCCTGCGTCTCGCGGAGGAGAGCGACGACCCGGCGATCGTCGCCGGTGTGGCGCCGTCGGCGTTGGCCGCGCTCTGGGGCCCCGGCAACGAGCGCCTGCGCAACGATGTGGCGGCCAGAGCGCTTTCGGCTGCGGAGGCGTCGGGAGACCCGTTGCTGCAGTTCGGCGTCAACCTCGCGGCGCGCCAGGTGGCGATCGAATCGGGGGACGCGGCCGTGGCCGCACACACCTTGAACCGGCTCCGGGCAACTGCGCAGAGCGTCGGCGAGCCCTACCTGGGCTGGATCGTCGTGCAGTGTGAGACGTTCGAGGCGATGATGACCGGACGGCTCGCCGACGCCGAGGCACTCGCCGCGGAGACGCTCGACCTCGGCCTGCAGATCGGCGCCCCGGGCGCGTTCGCCTGGTACGCCGCCAACTTCTTCGTGGTGGGTACCTTCGCCGGTCGGCACGCAGAGCTGTTCCCGCTGGTCGAGCAGGCGGCCGCCGAGAACCCCGGTATCCTCCCCTTCCGGCTGGCGTACGGGATCATCTGTGTCGCCGTGGGCCGGGCCGACGCCGCCCGCGCGATCCTCCACGAAGGTATGGAGAGCGGCTTCGGCCGGCTGGCCGTCGACAACTTCTGGATGACCTCGGTCATCGCGTACGTCATCATCGCCATCGAACTCGACGACCGCGATGCGGCCGCCGAGCTGCTGCCGGTCATCGAGCCCCATGCGGCCGAGATCTCCTTCAACGGTGTCACCAGTCAGGGGCCGGTCGCCGCCTACGTAGGGAAGCTGGCATCCCTGTTGGGCCACCATGACGAGGCCGAAGGCCACCTGAAGTCGGCGCTGGCGACCGCCACGGCGTTCGGCTGGACCTACCACCGGGCCACCACGCTGTTCGCCCTGGCCCAGTCGCGGTACCGCCGGTCGGGCGACCTCGACGAGGAGGGGCGGTCCTGGCTCGCCGAGGCTTCCGAGCTCTGCCGGACCTATGGCTTCCGGAACTGGATCGGCCAGATCGATGACCTGGCCGCCAGCCTGCCGGCCACGTCGTAGCGGCCCAGATCCCACCCCAGGCGCCGAAGTGACGCGTGGATGACGCGGGGTAGGCCGCAGGATGACCTGCGAGGCCATAGGCGAAGGGTCGCCGGCGCGGCAGAAGAGAGCAGGAGCAATGACGACACTGGTCATCACCCACGAGGTCGACGACGTCGAGCACTGGCGCTCCTCCACCAGGCGCGAGGACTATTTCGGTCCGCTGGGCATCACCGCGCGCACCTTCGTCGACCCGGAAATGCCCAACCGGGTGGGACTGATCGTCGAATGCCCCAGCCTGGAGGCGTTCCAGGAGGCGATGCAGGATCAGGGCGCCGCTGACTCGATGAAGTTCGACGGCGTTCGTCCCGAGACCCTCCGGATGCTGGTCGAGGCCTGAGCCGTCGACGTCATCGCAGCCCTCGAGCGTTCAGCGAAGGCCGCACCCCCGCCCTGCCGAGAACGGAGCCTGTCATGACCGTACGACCATCGAAATTCGTCCACGTCGTGTACCGAAGTCGTCGCTTCGAGGAGATGCTCGCGTGGTACCAGACCGTGTTCGGGGCGAATATCCAGTACCAGGACCCGGCCATCGCCTTCCTCACCTACGACGAGGAGCATCACCGGTTCGCCTTCCTGAACATGGATCTCATCGATCCGGACAGCGGTGGACCCGATGACCGAGGGGTCATCGGTGTCGACCATGTGGCCTATACCTACGCCTCGCTACCGGATCTCTTCGAGAGCTACGCCGAACTGAAGTCCAAGGGGATCAGCCCGTACTGGTGCATCCACCATGGCATCACCGTCTCGATGTACTACGGCGACCCCGACGGCAATCAGATGGAGTTCCAGGTCGACTGCTTTGCCGACAACTCCGACGCGAACGCCTTCATCTATCGCACCTTCGCCACCAATCCGATCGGTGTCGAGTACGACCCCGACGAGTGGCTCGCTGAGGTGCGGTCCGGCACACCGGTCGAGGACCTGCTCGCCCGCAAGAGCGATCTGCCGGTCTCGCCGATCCGAACAGCCGTTGGGGCGGTGTTCGCCCCGCCCGGGGGATGAGGTCGGCCGACGATCGTTGATCGCCCGACATCGAGGAGATTCCCCGGCTGACCAGCCGGTGGGAGGAAGAGGAGAAACACATGGCATACCTGCAAGTACATTTCTGGCCCGGCGGTACCGAGGAGCAGTACGGGGCGATGATCAAGGTTCTGCATCCCGGGACGGGACTCCCCGAGGGCCAGCGCTCCCACACCAGCGGCCCCACGGAGGGCGGCTACCTGATCTCCGTCATCTGGGACTCGAAGGAGCGGAGTGACGCCTTCATGCAGAACACGCTTCTGCCGGTGTTGCCGGTGGACGGTGGATTCGCGGGGGCTCCGGAGGAGCGCGCCGCAGAGGTCGCCCACGACGAATGAGTCTGAACTGGTACCCGATGAATCTCACTCAGAAGGAGCGTGGCTCGATGTCCGGTCGTGGTCTGGTCGCAAAGTGTGCCGCGACGGTGGCGGTCAGTCTGATGTTGTCGGGTCTGGCGTCGGCCACCCTGACCGGGCCGGCGTCGGCGGCGTCACCGGGTTTCGGGTCGCAGAAGACACTGATCGGCGCCGCCCTGAACACCCCCTACGGAGTGGCGGTGGACTCCGCCGGTGACCGCTTCGTGGCCAACGCGTCCGGAAACGAGGTCACGGAGCTGACGCCGACCGGGGTGCAGTCGGTCCTGGGCCTGGTCGGTCTGTCCGGGCCGCAGGGGGTGGCGGTGGACGCCACGGGTGACGTGTTCGTAGCCAACACGGGCAACAGCCGGGTGGTGGAACTGACGGCGGCCGGAGTGCAGACCAACCTCGGATTCGAAGGTCTCTCCCATCCGGGCGGGGTGGCCGTGGACGGGTCGGGCGATGTGTTCGTGGCCGACACGGACAACAGCCGGGTGGTGGAGCTGACGCCTGGAGGCGTGCAGACCACCCTCGGCTTCACGGGCCTGGTCTACCCGGGTGGGGTGGCCGTGGACGGGTCGGGCGACGTGTTCGTGGCCGACACGGACAACAGCCGGGTGGTGGAGCTGACGCCTGGAGGTGTGCAGGCCACGCTCGCCTTCACCGGACTGTACGAACCGGGTGCAGTGTCGGTCGACGCATCAGGTGACGTGTTCGTGGCCGACTCCCGCAACAACCGGATCGTGGAGTTGACGAAGGTCGGGGTGCAGTCGACGGTCGGGTTCACCGGCGTGACCGGCCCCGAGGGGGTCGCCGTGGACGCATCAGGTGACGTGTTCGTGGCCGACACCGACAACAGTCGGGTGGTGGAGTTGACGCCGGGTGAGGTGCAGTCCACCCTCGCGTTCACCGGCCTCAAGAGCCCGGTGGGGGTGTCGGCGGACGGGTCGGGCGACGTGTTCGTGGCCGACGCTGGCGACAGTCGGGTGGTGGAGTCGACGGCGGCCGGCGGTCAGTCCACCCTACCCCTCACCGGCCTGAGTTACCCGTTCGGGGTGGCGGTGAACGGGCGGGGTGCCGTGTTCGTGGCCGACACCTTCAACAGCAGGGTGGAGCAATTGGTGTCGGGCGTGCAGTCCACGCTCGGTCTGACGGGGCTGAACCACCCGCAGGGGGTGGCGACGACAACTGGTGGCAGCGAGGTGTACGTTGCCGACACCGGCAACAACCGGGTCGTGGTGTACGCCCCCGGGTTCCCGACCCTCGGTTTCACGGGCCTGTCCGGACCCGAGGGGGTGGCGGCGGATGCGACGCGTGATGTATTCGTAGCCGACACCGGGAACAACCGGGTGGTGGAGTTGACGC